>PLBS01000118.1 GCA_003134595.1 Gallionella sp.
TCGCGCAGATGCGCCATTTGCACCGCGTCCAGTTCCTGCAACAGCACAATATGTCGCGTTACATTTTGCCAGACATGATGGGGTATCGGATCGCGCCGCAGTATTCGGCGCATATGCCAGCGCCGTAGCGTATTGCCCAATGAATTCACTTTATGTATCTATAAACACTGCACAACCACTATCCCACATTCAATCTGTCAATTGCACTGCAATTTCATCCAATAATAATGGCAATTTATTTCCACATTACGTTACTTTCTGCCTTTGCTGCGGCGGCAAGTAAATTAATTAAAGGCAGCGCTCGATGAGCCATGCTCACCACTGGCTCATCCGCATCCTTATCCGCAACTGGCGGCGAGGTTTTTTCTGCATCGATAGCGGCTGTTAACCGGCTCAGCGCCACAGGAACATCTGTCGCAAGGATAGCGCTGGGCACGGTTCCGCTGTGCCCCATCATTTTCAGCATGGCAATCGCGACATCCCCGAACATGGTGATGTCGGCATAGGCTTTGGTTGTAAATGTCACGAGCATGCAGTTGCCCTCAAATGAATAATTAACCATATAAACAATTCGGCCCGAATGTTAATTTAGGCTCCGAATCAGGTCAGTGCGGTGGCGTACATAGCACTGACCGGTCACTCCCCTCGCTCAGCCAATTCCCTCTTCGCACGTCTATCCTTGCACCAAGTTCTCCGTCAGGCTGATGTCTCTGCCACTAAGTCTCTGCCATCTGGCATCATCTCAAGTATTCGGCCACTGAAGTATCAGATAGAATACGCGTCTCGAATTCCAACTTACGCTTAAGGACACATCATGTATCAAATCGCTCCGAGCATTCTCTCCGCCAATTTCGCCAAGCTGGGCGAGGAAGTCGATAACGTTCTTGCCGCCGGTGCGGACATCGTGCATTTCGACGTGATGGACAACCACTACGTGCCCAACCTGACCATCGGCCCCCTGGTCTGCGAAGCGCTGCGCAAACACGGCGTGACCGCTCCGATCGACGTGCATCTGATGGTCAAGCCGGTGGATCGCATCATTCCCGATTTCGCCAAGGCGGGGGCGACCTACATCACCTTTCACCCGGAAGCCTCCGAACACATCGACCGCACCATCGGCCTGATCAAGGAAAGCGGTTGCAAGGCCGGTCTGGTGTTCAACCCTGCCACGCCGCTGGAGATACTGGAATACACGCTGCCGAAATTGGATATGGTGTTGCTGATGTCGGTGAACCCGGGGTTCGGCGGACAGAAATTCATTCCCCACGTGCTGGACAAGGCGCGCAAAGTACGCAAGATGATCGACGCTGCCGGTCTCAAGATTCGTCTGGAGATCGACGGCGGCGTAGGCCCTGCCAACATTCGCGAAGTGGCTGAAGCAGGCGTGGACACCTTCGTGTCCGGTTCCGCAATATTTAGCAAACGCAACGAAAAAGACAAGAACCGTTACGACACCATCATCGGCGAAATGCGTGCCGAGCTGGCCAAAGTAAAGAAGCCAAAGTAAAAATTATGGTACAGCCAGTACATTTCCCGCTTGGCATTTCCGCCATCGTCATCGATCTCGATGGCACGCTGCTGCATACTGCACCAGAACTCACGGAGGCGGCCAACCGCATGCTGCGCGAAATGGATTACACGCCGGTGGCGCCGGAGTTGCTGATGAGCTACATCGGCAACGGTATCAGCTGGCTGGTGAAGCGCGCGCTGACCGGCGACATGCACGCCACGCCGGATGCCGCGCTGTATGATCACGCGCTGCCGATTTTCGAAAAGCATTACACCGAGTTGCTGCTGAAAAGCAAACCGTTCAACGGCGTGATCGAAGGCCTGGACGCGATGCAGGCAGCGGGATTCCGTTTAGGCTGCATCACCAACAAGGTGGCGCGCTACACAGAGCCATTGCTGAAGGGTGTCGGTCTGGCCAAATATTTCGAGATCGTGCTGTCTGGCGACACCTTGGCGGAGAAGAAACCGCATCCGCTGCCGCTGTTGCACGCGGCAAAATTTTTCGGTGTGCCGATCGAAAAATTGTTGCTGATCGGCGATTCGCTCAACGACACCGTCGCCGCGCGCGCTGCAGGTTGCCCGGTGTTCTGCGTGCCTTACGGCTACAATCACGGCGAACCGGTCGACAGCTTGTTTTTGGACGCAGTAATTGCCAATCTGCCCGCCGCTTTGCCGCTCATCAAACGCGCTTAATCATGAAACTGAACAACCTCCGCTACCTGAATGAAACCGCCTCCTGGCGATGGTGTTTGTAGGTCGGGCTCTGCCCGACATTATTTATTTACGGCGGGTAGAACCCGCCCTACAAAATCTCCGGAGGTTTTTCATGTCGCACCCCATCACCGAACAAGAATTCAACGCACTTGCCCAACAAGGCTATAACCGCATTCCTTTGGTATGCGAAACCTTTGCCGATCTGGACACGCCGCTGTCGCTATATCTCAAGCTCGCCAATCGTCCCTACTCCTACCTGCTTGAGTCCGTGCAGGGCGGCGAACGCTTCGGGCGTTATTCCTTCATCGGCCTGCCCGCCGACACACGGATTACGGTGCGCGGCAAACAGGTCACTCTGACGCATAAGAGTAACGAAACCACCCACGAAGTCGAGAATCCGCTGGATTTCATCCGCGAATATCAAACACGTTTCAAGGTTGCAGCGCTGCCCGATCTGCCACGCTTCTGCGGCGGGCTGGCGGGGTATTTCGGCTATGAAACAATCCGGTATATCGAGCCGCGCTTGGCCAAAGTTCACAAACCGGACGCCATAGCCACACCGGACATTCTGCTGATGCTCACCGAGCAACTGGCGGTGGTGGACAACCTCACCGGCAAACTCACTTTCATCGTGTATGCCAACCCGGAACAGGCCGACGCCTATGCGCAAGCCAAGCAACGTTTGCATGAACTGACCTCGCGCTTAAGACTACCCGTGGAAATCCCGCACGCACCACCGACGCACGGCGGCGAAGCGCGTTCTGAATTTGGCGAAGCGGCTTTCAAAAACGCAGTGGTCAAAGCCAAGCAATACATTTTCGATGGCGACATCATGCAAGTGGTGCTGTCGCAACGCATGGCGCAACCCTTCCCCGCAGCACCCTTGTCGCTGTATCGCGCGCTGCGCAGCGTCAACCCTTCGCCGTATATGTTCTATTACGACATGGGCGACCATCACGTGGTCGGCGCGTCGCCGGAGATTCTGGTGCGGCTGGAGCGTGACACCGTGACTGTGCGCCCCATCGCGGGAACCCGCCCGCGTGGCAAGACGCAGCAGCAGGATGCCGAGCTCGCAAAAGATTTGTTGGCCGATCCGAAAGAGCTGGCCGAACACCTGATGCTGATCGACCTTGGGCGCAACGACATCGGACGCGTCGCGCAAAACGGCACGGTGAAGCTCACCGAGAAAATGATCATCGAGCGTTACTCGCATGTGATGCACATCGTCTCCAACGTCGAGGCCACGCTCAAGCCCGGCTTCAACGCAATGGACGTGCTCAAGGCCACCTTCCCCGCCGGCACGGTGAGCGGCGCACCAAAAGTACGCGCGATGGAAATCATCGATGAGCTGGAACCCAGCAAACGCGGCATCTACGCGGGTGCGGTCGGCTATCTCGGTTTCAACGGCGATATGGATCTGGCGATTGCGCTGCGCACCGCCGTGGTGAAGGACAACATGCTGTATGCGCAAGCCGGTGCGGGCATCGTCGCCGACTCGGTACCGGACAGCGAATGGCTGGAAACGCTGAACAAGGCGCGCGCCGTATTGCGCGCAGCGGAGATGGTGCTGGCGGGGTTGGACAACGATTTGGAGTAGGCCACAATGCTCAGGCTTACCGAAGTCAAACTGCCGCTGGCTCATGCCGAAGGCGAAATCAAGGCTGCGATTCTCAAACGTCTGGGTATCGCTGACGATGAGCTGATCAACCACGTCATCTTCAAACGTGGTGTGGATGCGCGCAAGTCACACGCCATCCTGTTCACTTACACGCTGGATGTGGCGGTGCGCGATGAAGCGGCGATTCTGACGCGCTTCAAAAACGATCCTCATGTCACCGTTGCACCGGACACCAACTACCACTTCGTCGCGCATGCTCCGCAGAACCTATCCTCAAGACCTATCATCATTGGTATGGGTCCTGCCGGTTTATTCGCAGGACTACTGTTGGCTCAAATGGGTTTTCGTCCGCTGATTCTGGAGCGCGGCAAAGAAGTGCGCGAGCGCACCAAGGACACTTTCGGTCTGTGGCGGCAGGGCGTGCTGAATCCCGAATCCAACGTGCAATTCGGCGAGGGCGGCGCAGGAACGTTTTCCGACGGCAAGCTGTACAGCCAGATCAAAGACCCCAAGCACTACGGCAGAAAAGTGCTGGATGAATTTGTCAAAGCCGGTGCGCCTGAAGAGATTCTGTATGTGAGCCATCCGCATATCGGCACGTTCCGTCTGGTGGGCATGGTGGAGAAGATGCGCGAGACCATACAATCGCTGGGCGGCGAAATGCGCTTCGAGAGCCGCGTCGACGACATAGCAATCACTGACGGAAAAGTAACTGCCGTGGTGCTCGCCAGCGGCGAGCGCATCGCCACAAATCATCTGGTGCTGGCGGTCGGACACAGCGCGCGCGACACCTTCGAGATGATCCACAAGCGCGGCATCTATATCGAGGCCAAACCGTTCTCGATCGGCTTGCGCATCGAGCACCCGCAGTCGCTGATCGATGCTGCCCGCTACGGCAAGAACGCGGGCAACCCGTTGCTCGGCGCGGCCGATTACAAGCTGGTGTATCACACCAGCAACGGGCGCTCGGTATACAGCTTCTGCATGTGTCCGGGCGGCACGGTGGTTGCGGCGACTTCCGAGCCGGGGCGAGTAGTGACCAACGGCATGAGCCAATATTCGCGCAACGAGCGCAACGCCAACAGCGGCATCGTGGTGGGTATCACGCCGGAAGATTATCCCGGCGATGCGTTGACTGGAGTGGAATTCCAACGCCGCTGGGAGTCGCGCGCCTATGAGCTGGGCGGCAGCAATTACCAGGCACCCGGACAACTGGTCGGCGATTTTCTGGCTGGAAAGCCATCGACCCGATTCGGTGCGGTACAACCTTCCTACACGCCCGGCGTACATCTGTGCGATCTTTCCACCGCGCTGCCGGATTACGCGATTGCCGCGATACGCGAAGCCCTGCCCGCCTTCGCCAAACAGATCAAGGGATTCGATCTGGCGGATGCGGTACTGACGGGAGTGGAGACACGCACCTCTTCGCCGATACGCATCAAACGCAACGACGACGATTTGCAAAGTGTGAACACCAGAGGCCTTTATCCGACCGGCGAAGGCGCGGGCTATGCGGGCGGAATCCTTTCTGCAGCCGTGGACGGCATTAAGGTTGCCGAAGCGGTGGCGTTGAGTATGATAGGCCGATAGGATTACACAATCCCGTTCGCCCTGAGCTTGTCGAAGGGTTGAACATTCATGCTTCGACATAACCAGCGACTTGGCTGTCGTCTTTTGAAAGCCTAGTCGAATGGCTAGTAGTTGTACCAGGCTCAGCACGAACGGCTTTTATGTTGGAGCGTTAAATTAAACTTTCGAAATCAGGATAGTGAAACATGCTTTTAATGATCGACAACTACGACTCCTTCACCTACAACCTGGTGCAATATTTCGCCGAACTGGGTGCGGATGTGGTGGTGCATCGCAACGATGAAATCAGCGTGGCGCAAATCGCCGCGCTCAACCCGCAACACATCGTGGTATCGCCCGGCCCGTGCACGCCGAATGAGGCGGGTATCTCTGTCGCGGCGATCCAGCACTTCGCCGGAAAGATTCCGATTCTGGGTGTATGCCTCGGTCACCAGAGCATCGGCCAAGCCTTCGGCGGACGCATCATCCACGCCAAACAGTTGATGCACGGCAAAACCTCGGCAATCCATCACAACAACACCAGCGTGTTTCACGGCCTGCCCAACCCGTTCACCGCGACGCGTTATCACTCGCTGGTGATCGAACGCGAGACGCTGCCGGAATGTCTGGAGATCACCGCCTGGACCGAAGATAACGAGATCATGGGGGTGCGACACAAGACGCTGGCGGTGCATGGCGTGCAGTTTCATCCCGAATCCATTCTCACCGAACATGGACATGACATGCTGAAGAATTTTTTGCACGGTACGAAGTAAAATGTCATTCCCGCGCAGGCGGGAATCCAGTCAATAATTGAATCCCCTGCGTAGCAGGGACAAAACACAAAGCATATTTAATAAACCCGCTGGATTCCCGCCTGCGCGGGAATGACAAACGCTAAGGAGCAACTTGTGAATTATTCACAGACATTAACAAAGCTGATTGACCACCACGACCTGCCGTTCGCTGAAATGCGCGACCTGATGCAGCACATCATGGGTGGACAACTGACTCCGGCGCAAATCGCGGCGGTATTGATCGCGTTGCGCATGAAGGGCGAAACCGTCAGCGAAATCGCGGCAGCCGCAACGGTGATGCGCGAA
>PLBS01000181.1 GCA_003134595.1 Gallionella sp.
TTTGGTTTGGCGGCAAGGCCGCTTAACCCCAGCGCAGCTGGTCCAGGCTTCGCGCCAGCGTAATCTCGGGCGCAAGCCCGGATAATTCAGGCGCAGCCTGTTTACTTCGGGCATTGCCCGTTTCGAGCGACCGGAGCGGGGGTATCGCGGAGGGAGTGTTAAGGCAAACTGGAGCCACAGCTTCATCGTGGCGGGCTTTTCATTGCAAGTATTCCAGTTTGGGAATAAAAAAACCGCCCAACCTCATAGAGGAAGGACGGTTTGCGTTACGCATGCGAAATCAAATAATTCCTGTTTCCGCAAAAGACATTATTTTATTGTCACCAACAATCATATGGTCGATGACCTTTATGTCAACCAGGGCCAGGGCTCCTTTCAGATGTTCGGTAAGCATTCTGTCAGATGAAGACGATTCGGTGACTCCTGATGGATGATTGTGCGCAAAAATCACGCTGCATGCATTGAATTTCAGTCCGCTCTTTACCACCTCGCGTGGATATACTGAGGTTTGACTCAACGTGCCGCGAAACAGAGAATCTACTGCTATAAGCCGGTGTTGCGCGTCCAGCCAAATTGCAACAAAATGCTCTTCTTCTCTTCCGCCAAGATGTAGCCGCAGATAATCCTTTACTACTGCTGGTGAATTAAAACTACATGCTTCGTCAGCCATATTTTCTTCCAGTGCGCGACGCAATAACTCACGAGCCGCAAACAGCTTACTGGGTGCAACGTAGTCCTGAGACTTTTCAGCAACCTGATTTACATTTTGACGTACCGCCTTCAGGCCAAATAGCTCGGCTAAAGAACGCTTGGCAAGCATTTCGCCATCGCTCCCCAAAAGAATTGAGAGAAGTTGCCCGTTCGTTGATTGGTTCATCATCATTTTGTGTGCCTCCGATTTGATGCAGGCATTCTTCCCGTAGCGGGACGAATGATCGCCCGCTGGGTTGATGTGGAAAATTGTGTCTGCTCCACTAAAGTTTTGCTTCATAGGTAATTGGCAAAACACGCACCCATAAAAAACCGCCCATCCTCAAAGAAGATGGGCGGTTATTCGTTATGCTTTGACGTACTTGCCTCGCCCAAACTTCACACGATCGCTTATCCAATCACGTAACACGGTTGGATCAGCAAACCTGGTTGAGCATTGATCCCCGTTCGGATAGCTCACACGAAGCGTGTAACCATCCTGACGAAGTTTGGTGTCAAAACGAAAATCGCGTGCGTGAGTCATGATGCAAGCAAGATTCTTCGACGTTCTTACAATGTCGCCGTCTTTATTTACAATCGGTACACCAATAACAGCATCCAGTAGATCACGCCGCACCAGCTTCTTGCAGTCTTCCGGCAACTCCTCGAACTGGATGCGCTTGCCGAGATGTTTTCCGGGCCCGCAGCCTTCACCGTGCTGGCCGAAACCTTGTGGATCGAATGGGTTGCTGCTCATGGCAACATAGTCGCCTTGAGCGTTCAGGATGACGGTGTAGCGGTCACATGTTGCGCCGCCATTATCATATACTTTCACTTTCATCATTTTTTGTGCCTCCGATTTGATGCAGGCTTTCTCCCAGTGGCGGGAGGAATGATCGCCCGCTTGGTTGATGTGGAAGAATGTGTCCGATCCACTAAAGTTTTGCTTCATAGGTAATTGGCAAAACACTGCCCCATAAAAAACCGCCCATCCTCAAAGAGGAAGGGCGGTTGTTTTGCTGTTTTATGGCCTAAGTCACGAATGCCTATTGATGCATTGACCGTTAGATCCAACCGGCACGCCAAAGCACTGGACGCACCATTCCGAAATACAGAGAAACTCCAGTTATTACGCAGAATCCAATTTCGATATCCATGATGTTAACTCCCGATAAATTGAGAAGCACCAACTCTTTCTCCATGAAAGAACCTCGCTTCATTCGGTATTGGCGAAACACAGGGTGATAAACATGCTTTTGGCGGATTTGCTCGTTGAAAGGGTGCGCTGTGTCCGTTCCAGCAAGAAGGCTTTCCTGGATGCTCACCAATCGGCGCATACTGCTCGCTGACGAAATGGGTTTGGGCAAGACAGTTCAGGCACTCTCCCTGCTGGCCACTGAACAGGCATGGCCGGCACTGATCGTGGTGCCGCCGCACCTGGTGCGTCACTGGGACAAGATCCACGATTTCCTCGACGCAGGGAAGAACGAGCTTCCGCTATTCGCTCACCGACCCAGAAATGCAGGAGGCATTAGGGCTCAAAGTGTCGCAATTCCCCGGTCTTATGGGTGATGACCCAGAGAGCGCAGAAGACCGCGCTCTTTCCACCCAAGCATCGACCAGTCACATGTAGCGTGTGCTGGCAAAGCTCCGAAACAGCGGGCGTGAAAAAACCCTCGATCTCAAAGAGAAAGAGGGTTTGGTTTGATTACATTACTGCTACGCGTGTTTTGTGTCGTTCTTTTGTTTCTTGAGAAGCTCGCGGACATCATTGGCATTGTACAGCGCACCTTTGACCAGCCAGATGCCGCCACCCAAGTAGTTACAGTCAATCCCCATATTGGAGATAGCATCCTCGACGCAGACCCCATCCTGACCCATAAGGTTTTCGATGTATTCGTTGTCGATCGTCTCGGCCATCTCAGGCATCGTCATCCTCCCGACCTTCTGGCTTGTACTTCAACTGTCCCGTGGTGCAGGCTTTGATATCCAAATCAGAGCGTTTTCCGCGATACACGGGCTGATAAATGCTCCCGCCCTTGTACGCGTACAGATATTCCACTTCCACGATATCCCCAGCAGCAGGAACATCAAAATTCGGCAGAATAGTCACGTTGCCGACCGTAATCATCAACTGACCTTCAATCACGTCAGCGCGACCGCTGTTATCCAGCAGACCTATCTTGACGCTACGCTTGCCAGAATTGACTTCCATCACGTAGCAGCTGGCCGACTCGGTAAACTTGTACTTCAGCCAGTCGCCACCAGAGTTTGGACGGCCTTCTTTGACCGGGCAATCACGACGCTTGAAAACGATGCCTTCGCCGCGCGCTGCCTTCACTTTTTCCCAAAGAGCGCGCTTCTCCGCTGTAGTTACGGCAACAGGAATAGTCTTGATGATTGTCGATCCAGAAAACAACTGGTTTACCAGAGTCATACGCCCCAAAAAACCAAGCGAACGTATTGATTCACCATATTGGACGTGCAAATCGAAAAGGTACAAAACATCCCCTATGATTTCGCCGTCCACACGGATTGCCCCAGCTTTTACTGCAATGAGGTGAAGCTCATCTACCACCGGCATCGGGAGCGGGACTTTCAAACCTTTGCGGTTCATCCCAGTGACGTTATCGCTGTCTGCGTGAGCAGCGCGACGCTCCCCGTCCATCTTCTCCTGTGCCACCCATCCATCATCCTCGATCAGGCGCATGGCCTCATCTTCGGTAATAGCGTTGAGCAGCTGCGGAGTGAAGTCGGTTTTGAGACCGGCATTCTCTGTGCCCTGATAAGCGGAGCCACTTTCACAAGGTGTGTAGCCTTTTGAAGTTTTTTCCTTCACCAGCTTGTCGAAAATTTTCTTCGCTTGCGCGAAATCGACCGGAGCAGATGTTTTTGTACCGGCAGTCAGCGCGGCACCACGGCGGCCATAACGAAAGTTGACGACGTTGCCGCCAGCGACTTCAACTATTTCAGTGTGGTATTCCTTGTCACTACCGCCTTCGGTGTAATACAAACTAGCAGTTGTTATTGCGTTCATGCTTCTCTCCAAAAATGGTGAACCGACATTGGTTCACTGAGAATTGGCGAAACATGAGGTGATAAACATGGTGGCTGGCCAAGCGCAGGTTTGCCGATACACCTTACCTGTTATCTATTATCTATTTCGGAATTGAGCGGTTTAATCCAGCAAACACAAGGAATGCTCACTCGCGTTTGGTGGTCTTGTCTGATTCCAGTGTTGGATAGATGAGGTTGCGTGGCGTGATCAAATTCTTGAATACGCACAGGTGCGCATCGATTATCTGTTTCAGAAAAAACCATACCCACTTGAATAACAACTCACCTGTTTTACCAAAAACCAGGTGGCGCAGCGGCTCGACGGCCAAGACGAGAATGAGTGCCGCGCCACCAATCCATAACCAAAATGCCATCGTTCTTCTCCCTGAGTTGTTTTGCAAACGCGCCTGAAGTTTATCATTATACAAATCTGTTGCACATATTTATAAATTTACTATAATCATTATCACTACTTGATTATTCGTTAGTTGTGGGTGCGGCATGATCGAGAAAATGACAGAAAGGAAACACAATGAACACAGCCCAAAACCTTAAATCTCAGTCCACCCAGATCAAACGTACAGTTACCGGAATCCGGAGCATCATTGCCTATGGGGAAGTACAACGGCGGTATCACAACACCTGCCTGTTGAGCGAAGCCGATGTGAAGGCGCTGGAAAAAGCTGCGGGCATCCTCAACCAGATACGTTCAAAAACATCCAGCATGTCAACCACGGCAGCCACGCAGGAGCGCGCGAGGGAATTGGCGCTGAAAAAAGCTACCGACGAGGCGACCAAGTTGTTTGCCCAGTGGCCGGCCGCCATGACAACTTTAGATAAAATTGCGCTGATCGTAGGGAATCGTGCCGAACAACTGCTGCGTCAGGACATTGCAAAAGATGAAGTTGCCGGTGGGTGGACTTGGACTTTGAATTATTGGTTTGAAGAAGCTCGACGTGAAATACCAGGGCAGGCAGCTTATACCGCCGTGACCAGCAACAAACCCATTGCCGAACTGATACATGCGGCAGCAACTCGGCTCGCCGAAATCAAGGCCAATCCTGGGGTGGAGTTACTTGCCGCACGCTGGCAGGTAAAGCTGGACAAAGAGGCTTCAGGAGAGCGCAAATGAAGCTCATGATCATCGAATCCCCCGGCAAAATCAAAAAGCTCACCGCAATACTGGGTGATGGCTGGAAGATTGCAGCCAGCGTAGGACACATACGCGAGCTTCCTCGAAATGAAATGGGCGTTGCAGCCCCGAATTTCGCGCCGCAGTATGAGTTCATTCCGTCACAACCCATTCTTGGGCAACCAGGTAAATCCTATCCCTCATCGAAAGAGCGCATCGCAGGCCTTAAACAGCTCGCCAACAGCGCAGATACCGTTTACCTAGCCACTGACCCGGACAGGGAAGGCGAGAGCATCAGCTGGCATTTGAAGGAATGCTTGGGGCTATCGAACCCCAAGCGAGTGACCTTCGGCGAAATTACTTCCACTGCTGTGAATGCTGGGTTAAAAGCGCATCGCGCCATCGACATGAACCTTGTGGCGGCACAGGAAGCCAGGCGCGTCCTGGATCGTCTGGTAGGGTATTTGGTCAGCCCTGTTTTGAGCCAGCTAACCGGACAAAAACTGTCGGCAGGCCGGGTGCAAAGTCCTGCTGTGCTTCTGGTCGTAGAACGCGAACGGCAAATCAAAGCATTTCGCCCAACAAGCCATTTTGGTGCGATGCTTTATTTTGGTGTCACGGAAAACGAATGGTCGGCTGAATGGCTGGCCAGGCCAAATTTTGTAACGGAAGACAGCCCGTACTTCATGGACAAGACGTTCGCGACTGCCGTAACCGAAGTTAAGGCAGTTACCGTCAAAACTTTTGACGAGCGCGAAGCGCGCCGTAGTCCGCCACCGCCTTTCAATACATCCCTCATGTTGCAAGCGGCCAGCGTGGCTCTGGGGCTTGATCCTAAAGCTGCGATGCAAGCCGCGCAGAAACTGAACGAGCAAGGTCATATTACTTACCATCGCACCGACAATCCGAACGTGTCGGACGAATCACTAAAGGATATTTACGCGGAAGCCGCCAAGCTGGGCTTGGATGTAGTCGAAAAACCGCGCAAGTTTCCCTGTCCAGAGGGCGCGCAGATCGGCCACCCTGCCATAACACCTACGCATTGGGATATAGAAGAGGCCGGTGAAACAAGCGATCAGCGNNGCGGACGGTCCGGCTGGAAGCAACGCAGTTGGTGCAGGGCAAGGCCGTCGAGTTTGACGGGAAAGGGCGTACCTTGGTTTATAGCGGCTGGCTCAAACTCATTGCAAGCGATCAGACCCAAGAGGGGGGTGAAAAAGAAGCTGAAAATCCGATTCCAGTTGTTAAGCCAGGGCAGACCTTGGATGTGACGCACGGCGAGCTGCTGGCCAAGAAAACAAAAGCTCCAGGCCGATACACGCAAGCATCGCTTGTGAAAAAACTGGAAAGCGAGGGCATAGGTCGCCCGGCCACGTATGCCGCGATCATGGACAACATTGTGAGTCGCGCTTATGTGAAAGCTGTAAAGAAATTTCTTGAGCCAACCCCATCAGGCGAGCTGATAGTGGATTCGCTCGTGGGCAAGTTCAAGTTCATGGACTTGAACTTTACCCGCGACGTGGAAAAAGACCTGGATCTCGTCTCCCAAGGCAAGGCGGGTTTCAAAGACACGATTCAAAAGGTTTACGGCCAATTGCAAAGCGAGCTGGTCAAACTGGAAATCCCAAGTATGTCGGCGCATACCGCCGTAAAAGCCAAATGCCCTAAATGCAAAGGCGCGATCACTGCCGATGCTCGCACGCTGTCCTGTCAATGCGGATTCAAGCTATGGCGTGAAATCGCCGGTCTTCGCCTCACGGACACGCAATGCGAAACCTTGCTGTCCACAGGAGCGCTACCTCCCACGCCCGGCTTCAAGAGCGGGAAAACCAGCAAGCTGTTCTCGGCTGGCTTGAAATTGACAGCCGATCTATCCGGCAAAGTAGATTTTGTGTTCGAGGAGCGCGCTGCTGCTACAGGAGGTGCTGGCATCGGCAAGGCGGCTGTGTCAACTGCTCACCCCTGCCCAAGGTGCAAGAAGCCCATGCGTCAACGCACAGGCTACAAAGGTGCTTTTTGGGGGTGCAGCGGATACCCGGAATGCAAAGTCACGGCCACTGACAACAACGGCAAGCTCGGCAAAATCACCGGGTACACATAAAGAGACGCAGTTTATTTTTTCGACCACCACCAAGGAGCATTGAACCATGAGCAACATACCAAGCAAGGCTATGCACAAAAACGAGATCATTGAGCACATTGCCAAAGAAAACAACATCAGCAAGGTACTCGCTGGCAAGTTGCTTGCTTCGACTGTGAAATTGATCCAGCGGCAAGCGGCTCACACCGGAGTATTTGTTTTGCCGGGGATCGGAAAGATTACCGTGATCAAACGCGCAGCGCGTGCCGGCCACAATCCCAGAACAGGTGATGCCATCAAGATTCCCGCACGCAAGGTGGCCACCTTCAAGCCGGCCAAAGAGCTGCGCGACGCGATAGGTTGAGCTCAACCTGTGTCTTTAGCGAGAGAGGGATTCCCCCCCTCTTTTTTATATGAACGTGTTTCACCAATATGTACTGAACCAATGTCGGTTCTTCATTTTTGGAGGAGATTTAATTATGGCTATCAATACACGCAACAATTCTGGCAAACCTGGCGTTTTCTTGACTTTCATTCCTTTGCTTGGCGGCTTGTTCGTCGATACCGAGGTACGCCGCGCTGCCATCAAGCTCGCCCGCGAACATTCGGGTGCGCAGCAAAAAGATGGTTATCAGGGCTACAAAGGCACCTCTACTTCTGCGAAAGCCTTGGCTTTCCTGAAGGAACAAGGCATTCAATCGGTCTCTTCGGTTAGTGGCGTACTGCGTGGCATCGCTTACAACGAATCGGAAAAGGATGGTGTTACTTACCGCCGTGTTTTTGTCACTGTTCGTGACAACGGCGAATCCTACACGCTCAAGTTGGATGCAGGCAATGCTGGTACGCACAAGCTGTTGCAGAAGCTGGCCAATGTTGCTCTGAACGAAGAAGTGGAAATTTCTGTGTTTGGCAGCTACAAACCAAATGCGAAAGATCCAACGGGCCCGTCCTTTACTGACTACGCCGCATCGGTGAAAACCGCTGCCGGTGAAGTCAAGGTCGCTGAAGGTGCCTGGAACGCCGTAAACGAAGTTGTCAAGGCTCTGGAAGGCCAGCTTGCTGCGATTCCTGGTGTCACCAAGGAAGCAATCAGCACTGCTACCCGGACAGCCAAAACCAATTTCTTTGCTGAAATGGCAAAGGAGCTTGGAGCCGAAATGTCAGCTGCTCGTGACGCTGAGAAAGCTGAAAGCGGTCATGTCGAATCATCGAATGAAACCCCATTACATGGGCGCTCTGTAATCGATGGTAATGTGTATGACGATGACATCCCGTTCTAAAGGATGTCATGTAGTTTCACTAACCCTACCAGTTTCTGACTGGTGGGGTTTTTTGCGTATTCCGATGAATTCCGCCAGTCATTCCAATCGCAAAACCACCAGATGTTCCGATATAAACCCGCCACCGATTCAACTGCAACCCTATGTGTGACTGCTCAATGTCGTGATTTGAACGACGGCTTTGGTTCGTATAGCGGATGGTGATCGTGATGGAGTGCGACGTGCTGCAGACGACCCACACCAGCCCCTCGCAGTGGAACATCTGAGCGGCCGCTTTAACTGCAAGCGGTCACTGAAAAGGAAGAACATTAGCTCATAACAGCGAAAGCCTCATCGAAAACCAATTCCAATTTCGCATTGGTGCCACGGATTGTATCGACCACGTTCTTTGCCCAGTCGAAGTATTCTTGCTTCCTTGTTAAACCCCACCCGTCTGGTGGACTGGTCGCTATATCTCTAAGGTTACATATCTTGTCGGCTAGCTTGACCAATTTTGCTTGGTAACTTGCGTGTGCCGCATGCTCAATTTGTAACCTTTTCCTATCGGCTTTTGGCAATGTCTTGTCGTCCGTCAATTCCATCACAAGATCAGATATGACTTTTCCAAATACTTCAGTCAATTCTTCAGGTGTGGTTTCAGTATCTTCTACAGTGTCGTGCAATAGTGCAGCACACAGAACATATTCATCGGAAATTCCACCTTCATTGCAGAGTACATCTGCAAGCGCAATCGGATGATTGATATAGGGTGATGCATCCAAGCCCTTCCGCTTTTGATGTCGGTGTTTGTGAGCCGCAAAGGCAAGTCCTTTAAGAATGAGTCCAATGTCATATGTCGAGTTTGTCTTGTTCATTTTAGTTACCTTTCAGCATTCTGCTTAGAAAGCGTAGCTCACAATAGATACGCTAAATATCATACTTCTTCCACACCAATGTCTCAGGCAGTCCTCTATTTTGATAAAACGACTTAAAGGCAATGACAACAATCTCAACGTCTTCCACTGTTTCAGCATCTGCACTATCGCTTATATTTCTTGCAAAATAATGAGCGTATGTTCCGTCAGATTCAGTAATTCTCCACTCTATTCGCCAAGCATTTTTCTCGTCAGGACTCTTGCCAAGACAAACGGCAGTCTGAACATATGTGTTGGAGCCAAGCTGTGACAGGACACAAAATTCGCCAAACCCCCCATCCATTTCCCCCTGACAAGAACGAACAGCAAACTCAATTTGCCACCATGGAGGATCAATCCTTGTCCATTCTGGAGTTTTTAATCGAAGCGCAGGAGAACCTTTCGGTTTCTTTACAGGCTCGATTTCTTCGAGTTTATGCGGCGAGACATTTTGCGCATGTTGGTCAAGGACAATTGATTGACTTGATTCTCCCAAGTTTTGAGGGTTTGGCATAAAGACTATTGAGCGACCTACGAACGGATGGTTCGGTGCTACTTCTGCCAAGTTGATCTTTCCGATAAAAGCCATAATCGTCTACTCCTCATTATTAAATGAGCTTCGTTTAGCCTTTGATTAAATCCCGTGGCGGCAAGTGAAGCTAAATTGCCACGCTTTTCGTTCCTTCTCTTTTGCGATCATATTCTCCCAGCGGACTCACCGAATGAGCGTAATGCTCATTCTGGTAAGTTATCAGATCTCACCTGATTGCTTCCCACGGAAATATCACATCAGCACGCCCGAAGTGACCATAGGCCGCAGTCTTAGAATATATCGGACGCTTTAAATCGAATGTCTCGATGATCCCCTTCGGTGTCAGGCGAAAGTTCTTCAGGACGTACTGCTCCAACACCCCATCTGTCTGCGTCCCTGTACCAAACGTCTCAACCATGACCGAGACTGGGTCCACGACCCCAATCGCATAAGCGAGTTGAACCTGGCATTTTGTGGCTAACCTGGCTGCCACAATATTCTTGGCAATGTAGCGTGCCATATACGCAGCGGAGCGATCCACCTTGCTTGGGTCTTTTCCTGAGAATGCGCCCCCACCATGAGGACAACTGCCACCGTAAGTATCAACGATGATTTTGCGGCCTGTCAGGCCGGTGTCACCATTGGGGCCGCCCACCTCAAATCTCCCTGTGGGATTTATAAGCACATCGAAGTTATTGCCTCGCAATTCAACGGGGATGACTTGTTCGACAATTTCGCGCCTCACAGCTTCGCGCAGGATGACTGTACTGATTTTGGGATCGTGCTGGGTTGAGAGCACCACCTTTTCCACTGCAACCGGTTTGCCATCCACATAACGAACGCTGACTTGGCTCTTTGCATCGGGACGCAGCCAGGGAAGTTCACCGGATTTTCGAAGTTCAGCCTGTTTGCGCACCAGTTTGTGTGCCAGACCAATGGCGAGCGGCATCAGTTCTGGTGTTTCATCGCATGCATAGCCAAACATAAGACCTTGATCGCCAGCACCGATTTCACCATCAGCCTGATCAACGCCTTGGCTGATGTGGGCTGATTGGTGATTGAATGCAATTTTGACTTCACACTTATTCGGATCAATGCCATCTTCTTTGCTGGTGTAGCCGATTTCGCGTATTACTTGGCGAACGATTTCTTCTGCGTTTTCGCGTACCGCTTCAAATACTGCGTAGTCTGCCGTCTTGAACTCACCAGCCACAAGCACGAACTGATCGGCCAATACGGTCTCGCAGGCAACCCTGGCATTGGGGTCTAGTGCAAGGAATTCATCAAGAATGCGGTCAGATATTTGATCAGCCACTTTGTCCGGATGCCCCTCAGATACTGACTCTGAGGTGAAGATGTAACTTCTGCTCTGCGAGGTGTTCATTTGCTTCTCCTGTTTAGCGACATTGCCACGTTGGCGGGGGCCGCAAGCTGAATCAAATCCCCCCATTCCGTTTTCACCTGTTGGTGCAGTGGAACATCCTGTCTCACAAAGTTGCGATGTATCGGTTATGAAATGCAAAAACCCGTTTCAGCTTGAATGCGAAAACGGGTTTTTCTCCGCTTTAGCTGGAATTTATGAATCGCCCCGCAAGCTGGGTTACAAATCGGCGATGTGGTCACTATACGCTTTCGAGACTTGTAGTCAACAACACTGAAGTTTGGCGTCACGCACCAAGCGCTATATAGTTATAAGTGGCAGCCAGCCACTCAAACTAGAGGAAGAAATGAGCGACGAACCCTTCACTTTATATAAATTCAAACCCATCAATAAATACCTGATTGAATCTTTAGTTACCCAAAGTATATATTTCGCCAAACCAGGTACGCTGAACGACCCTTTCGACTGCAAGATCAATCTAGAAAGTGTTCTCAAAAGAGCCGAATTGTCCGCCATAGGTGACCGAAAACAATTTCTTAACTCGCTTCTGGACAATCCGCAATTCTTTGAAATTTGGAGATCGTATTTCGACAATATCGGGGTATGTTCATTCTCGCAGGTGAATGCGGATAGATTACTATGGTCACATTACGCCGATGAACATAGGGGCGTTTGCCTCGAATACCAATTCCGGGGATCATATTTTTTAAATTCAGTATTTCCGCTAACGACGATGGGTAATATTGAGTATCTATCCGAACCACTGACGGAGTGGCTGAAGAACGCACCAATTGAAATTACCCCCTTCACTGAAGGGCTTATACATAAGTTTCTCAAAACAAAAAACCCAGCTTGGGGATATGAAAAGGAAGCGCGAATTATTCGGAAGGAACATGGCGCTTTCAATATCCGCGACAAATTCCTGAAGCAAGTCTATTTCGGTTTGCAAACACCCCAAGCCGATATCGACCTCGTCACCAAGTTGGCTCGGGATTACAGCGGTTGCAATAGCTTCGCTCAGCTCGTCCGTGACGAAACTGATTTTGGTTTTACAGTAAAAAAGCTATAAGCTGAAAGTTTCTGAGTCGTTGCTCGTAACAAAACAATCACCTCGCTTAACCCGCCAAACCCAACTCGGCAATGCTTCCAGCCCTACTTTGAGCTCTGGTCACAGGTTATATTTTGTCTTTCGTTTAACGCTTAACGATGGGTCACAGTTTGTTATAACGCCCGTCGTCGAGCGCTGGAATTACGGAACGGCTTACACAGCGACAGCCATCTTCATTCCCTGGCCACGTCCATTTACCATCCAGAAACATTCCCTCGGCTACCCTAAATCGTTTGCCGTTTGCGGCCTTATGGGATGCATCCTGATTACCCTGTGGTTTCTTTGGGTCAATATCACAAGGTGCGCCAGAATAAAGCCAGATTGCTTCAGTGATGCCCAATCGTTGCTGACGCTCCCTAGTAATTACGGCAGTAGCCTTGCTGTTTAGGGTGAGGGCGACTCGTTTAGCTCGCTTTTTCGTCATGCCATCGATATTCAGATGCAAGATGGCAGTAGACAGAGCGTGCAAGTCTCCGCCCGCAATTTCTGCTTGCACGGCTGCGTCATAGATCCGATCGAAATATTCCGGTGGTATACATTCAATCAGCCCCACATTTTTTCTGATGTCGGCTTTAACGGTCTCAGTTACAACAGAAGGGTCGAACTTGACTGCAAAAACATCATATGTAGGCTTTGCAGGGCTTATTGTGTTTTGTCTGAAGCATTTAATAGCCTCTATGAATTTTGAAACCATTGTCATACAAGAAGCCCCAGGCTTTGAATATAGTTAGTATAAAAGATCGCCATATCCCCATATAACAGTGCCGACAAATAGAAGAATGGTGGATATCACGCTGTTCATCGTCCGAAAAGTATTGTACTTATTGTACATACTCCAAGATTCTGAGAATGTGCCGTGGGGACAGGCCATTTTTAGGCATATGGCTCCAAGTTCGAGCTAATAATAATTATCAGCAGCCTACCCCCGTTCAGGTAACACGGGGGCTATAAATTCATACACACTGCGTAATCTATCAGCAAAACATACTTAGCCAGTCGAGAAACTATTTGATTCGAGTTCGAACCGACAGCCTTTTCAAGAAATCGCCAGCGTCCGGTTAGTCCGAGAACTGGGCGGTCACAACAATCCGGTTGACGGTCCGTTGATGGCACCCAGCAGACCATGGAGCGGGTGATTTTACCCTTGATTGTGCGTCCGCTTATGCGCTTATTGCTGCCAGTCGAAATCGCAGTGATTTAGATTTGTCTTGCTGGCCAACTT
>PLBS01000148.1 GCA_003134595.1 Gallionella sp.
TGGTGCGAAAGGAGAGACTCGAACTCTCACGCCTTGCGGCGCTGGAACCTAAATCCAGTGCGTCTACCAATTCCGCCACTTTCGCGCTGTTTGCTTCCAGCTTTGTGGTCGGATTATATCACTAACCCGCCGGTTTTATTTCGACCACCGAACGCCCGCGCAGCTTGCCTTGCAGCATTAATGGGAAAACTTGCGGCAACCCGGCGAACGGCACGACATGCGCCACTAGCTCCAACAACTTCGGGCGCAAGCCTGTCCTGATGGAACTACTAGCCAATCGACTAGGCTGGCAAACAACGGCAGCCAAGTCGCCGGTTATGAGCCCAGTCGAAGGGTCTGTTGCCAGGCGTTGCCAGATTTGGCCGCGCAACGGCATGGCGGTGGCGGCGGAATCGATGCCGATCAGACGCACGCCGCGCAAAATGAAGGGCATCACCGTGGTGTGCAGTTCGATACCGCCCGCGTTGCCGAAGCTGGCGATCACGCCGTTCTGCTGCATGGTGCGCGTCAGCCACGCCATCGTCTCGCCGCCCACCGCATCCAGCGCGCCCGCCCACTGCGCTTTTTCCAAAGGTCGCGTACCCATCAGCAAATCTTTGCGCGACAAGATTTCGCCCACACCGAGCGACTTTAGATAATCATGTTCGCTCTCCTTGCCGGTCAGCGCGACCACGTGATAACCCAGTTGCGAAAGCATCTGGATAGCGAGACTCGCCACCCCGCCGGTCGCGCCGGTCACGATCACCTTGCCGTTTTCGGGGCGCAATTCGTTTTGTTCGAGACGATGAATGGACAGCGCGGCGGCAAACCCCGCCGTGCCGATCGCCATCGAGTCGAACAACGTCAACCCTTGCGGCAACGGCACTACCCAATCGGCTGGAACCCGCACATATTCTGCAAACCCGCCATCGTGATCCACGCCCATGCCATAGCCCGTCACCAGCACCTCATCGCCCGCCTTGAAGCGCATGTCCGACGAGCTTGCCACCACGCCCGCCACGTCCACTCCGCCCACGCACGGAAAGCGTCGTATCACCTTGCCCGCACCGGTGGCCGCGAGCGCGTCCTTGTAGTTCACGCTGGAATAATGCGTTTGAATGACGACTTCGCCGGGATCGAGATCGTCCAGCGTCAACTCGACGAAACGACCGGCGGATTTTCCGTCTTCTTCGAAAATCCGGTAGGCAGAGAATTTATATGTGGGAAAGGTTCCTTTCACCTTGATTTACGGATATATAACACAATCCGTCTCATTGCCTTCAAAGCGGGCGCCTACAATCTTGCTGGTGCTCGGGTCAACCTCAAACATATATCTACATGGGCCTGGGAAAATAGATAAATATCGATATTCAGTATTACCATTTGGCAATGATAAGGTATCAATTAAATCTAAATCTCTAGCCCATCCTGGCTGAATATCTTTTAATTTATATCCTATATTTGCATACAGAGCATTTTTAAAATTTTCATGCGGCGAAACTGACACGCAACCCAATAATAATGTTGAAATCCATAAAGTCGTAAAAGATACCGAGGTCGATTTCTTTTTCATCAATATCCTCATTCCTCTAAAAACAATTCGACTCCGCTATTTTTGGTTACTTTCTCATTTACAAATCCAGCAACACCCGCCCCGGATATTCCAGCGCTTCCTTGATGGTGGACAAAAACAGCACGGCTTCGCGTCCATCAATGATGCGGTGGTCGTAGGACACCGCGAGGTAATTCATCGGGCGGATGACCACTTGTCCGTTCTCCGCCACCGGCCTGTCCTTGGTGGCGTGGATGCCGAGGATGGCGGCTTGCGGCGGGTTGATGATGGGGGTGGAGAGCATGGAGCCGAACACGCCGCCGTTGGAAACGGTGAACGTGCCGCCGGTGAGTTCTTCCATCGTCAGCTTGCCGACCTTGGCACGCGCGCCGAAATCGGCGATTTGTTTTTCGATGTCGGCGAAGGACAGTTTGTCGGCATCGCGGATGATGGGCACGACCAGGCCGCGCTCGCTGCCGATGGCCACGCCGATGTCGAAGTAGCCGTGATAGATGATGTCGGTGCCATCCACCGAGGCGTTGACGATGGGAAATTTCTGCAACGCCAGCACCGCCGCCTTGACGAAGAACGAGGAGAAGCCGAGCTTGATGCCGTGCTTCTTCTCGAACGCATCCTTGTAGCGGTTGCGCAGGTCGATCACCGGCTGCATGTTGACTTCGTTGAAGGTGGTCAGGATCGCGGCGTTCTGCTGCGATTGCAGCAAACGCTCGGCGATGCGCTGACGGATGCGCGTCATCGCCACGCGCTGTTCGGGACGATTGCCGGAAGGCGCGATAGCGGGTACAGCTTGTCCACCCTCTCTGATGGAACTACTAGCCATCTGACTAGGCTGTCCAACAACGACAGCCAAGTCATTGGTTACCCCGCCGTCCCCCATCGAGGGGGAGGGAGCAGATTTAACTTGTTGCGTCGCATTCAGCACGTCCTCTTTGGTGACGCGCCCGCTGCGTCCGCTGCCGTGCAAGTTGCCGGCATCGATCTCTTTTTCGCGCGCCAGTTTGCGCACCGAAGGCGGTAGTACGGGCACGGCGCGCCGTGCCCCTACGTCCGGCACCGCTGCCGCCTTCCCCGCAGTGTCGATCTGCGCGATCAGTTCATTGCTGGTCACTTTTTCGTCATCGCCCTTGATGATTTTGGTCAGCACGCCGCTCTTGGAAGCGGGCAGCTCCAGCACCACCTTGTCGGTCTCGATGTCGATCAGATTTTCCCCCTCGACGACCGCCTCGCCGACTTGCTTATGCCAAGTCAACAAGGTCGCTTCGGATACGGATTCGGATAACTGGGGGACTTTGACTTCAATGATGCTCATGGTGTGTTGCTCCCTGTATCGTAAAAACTCGCGTAGCGAGACATTGTCCCCCTCGCCCTATGGGAGAGGGCGGGGGAGAGGGAAACGGGCATGACGGTTTCATCATTAGGAAAGGCGTTTGCCATGCCCGTTAGGTTTGTTGTCGAGATCGTCGCGGAAGGCGGCTTCGATTACCGCTTTCTGTTGTTCCTGATGCACCGCCAGATAGCCGGCGGCGGGCGCGGCGGAAGAGGGACGCAGCGCGTAATCGAGGCGCATGCCCTTGCGCAAATGGCGCAGCAGATAATGCTGGATGCGATGCCACGCGCCCTGATTGCCCGGCTCTTCCTGACACCACACCAGCTCGGTCGCTTTCGGATATGCGGCGATCTGTGCCGCAAAATCATCGTGCGGGAACGGATAAAGCTGTTCGATGCGTATGATCGCCATG
This sequence comes from Gallionella sp., assembly GCA_003134595.1. Classification (GTDB taxonomy): domain Bacteria; phylum Pseudomonadota; class Gammaproteobacteria; order Burkholderiales; family Gallionellaceae; genus Gallionella. The sequence goes on from PLBS01000148.1 coordinate 3,292, forward strand.
TCGCTGATGCCTTTGTCACGCCGCGCAGCGAGCAGCTCGTAATACACCTTGCCGCTGCACGCGATGATGCGCCGTACGGGCACGGCGCGCCGTGCCCCTACAGCCTGCGTGTCCACTTCGGCGATCACCGGCTGGAAGCGGCCTTGCGTCAATTCAGTGATCGGTGAAGCGGCATCCTTGCTGCGCAACAGGCTCTTGGGCGTGAACACGATCAGCGGCTTGCGAAACGGCCGCAACATCTGGCGGCGCAGCAAGTGGAACATCTGTGCCGGCGTGGATGGAATACAAACCTGAATGTTGTAGTCGGCGCACAGTTGCAAATAGCGTTCTATGCGTCCGGAAGAGTGCTCCGCGCCCCCCCCCTCATAGCCGTGCGGCAGCAGCAGCACCAGCCCGCACAATCTGCCCCACTTCACTTCGCCGGAAGCGATGAACTGGTCGATCACCACTTGCGCGCCGTTGGCGAAATCGCCGAACTGCGCTTCCCACAGCACCAGCGAATCCGGCTCGGCAGTGGCGTAGCCATATTCAAAACCCAGCACCGCCTCTTCGGACAGCAAGGAGTCGATCACCACGAAATCCGCCTGGTCGGATGCAAGATGCTGCAAAGGCGTGTAAGCGCCCTCATGCCACTCCACGCGATTCTGGTCATGCCATGTGGCATGGCGGTGGAAGAACGTGCCGCGCCGGGTGTCCTGCCCGCTCAGCCGAACCGGATAGCCTTCGGTGAGCAGCGTGGCATAAGCCAGATTTTCCGCCATCCCCCAGTCCAGCGGCAATTCACCGCGCGCCATGGCGATGCGATCTTCGACGATTTTTTTCACGCGGTCATGCAAGGTGAAATTTTCCGGCACGGTGGTCAGCGGTATCGCCAATTGCTGCAAACGCTCCAGCGGCACGGCGGTATTCGCCGCAACATCCCACGTCACGTCGCTCTTGAACGGCGCCCAGTCGGTGGCCATTTTGCTTTCCTGCATTTCCAGCGCGGGTTGAATCGAGTTGCGCCCTTCGTCCATCGCCTTGCGATAGTCGGCGATCATCGTCTCCGCTTCATCGGGCTGGATCACTCCCTCCGCTGCCAGCCGCTGCGCATATAGGGTGCGCGTGCCCGGGTGCTGGCGGATGAAGCGATACATGAAGGGTTGTGTGACCAGAGGCTCATCCTGTTCGTTGTGTCCCAGCTTGCGGAAGCACACCAGATCGATCACCACGTCCTTGTTGAACTGCATGCGGTAATCCAGCGCGATCTCGGTGATCAGCAATACCGCTTCAGGATCATCCGCGTTCACATGCAGGATAGGCGCGTCGATCATCTTCGCCACGTCGCTGCAATAGGTGCTGGAGCGTGTGTCGCGCATATCGGAGGCTGTGAAGCCGATCTGGTTATTGGTGATGATATGCACCGTGCCGCCGGTGCGGTAGCCGCGCGTCTGCGACATGGCCAGCGTTTCCATCACCACGCCCTGGCCGGCGAACGCCGCGTCGCCATGCAACAGGATAGGCAATACTTTTGAACCGTCAAAGTCCTTGCGTCTATGCTGGCGTGCGCGCACAGAACCTTCCACCACCGGGTTGACGATCTCCAGATGCGAAGGATTGAACGCCAGCGCAACATGCAACACGCCGCCCGGCGTGCCAATATCTGCCGAAAAACCCTGGTGATATTTCACATCGCCGGAAGTCAGATGCTCGGCATGGATGCCTTCAAATTCGGAGAACAACATGCCGGGTTGCTTGCCGAGAATGTTGACCAGCACGTTCAATCGTCCGCGATGCGCCATGCCAATCACGGTTTCCTGCACGCCTTGTTCACCGCATCGTTGCAGCAAATGGTCGAGCAGCGCGATCAGCGTCTCGCCGCCTTCCAGCGAGAAACGTTTTTGCCCGACAAACTTGGTGTGCAGATAGCGCTCCAGAGTTTCCGCGGCGGTGATGCGTTCCAGGATGCGGCGGCGCATCGCAACATCATAACCGGCCTGTCCACGCGCGCCTTCCAGGCGATTCTGTATCCAGCGTTTTTGTGCCACATCGCTGATATACATGTATTCCGCGCCGATACTGCCGCAGTAAGTCTGGCGCAACAGCCTGAGGATTTCGCTCAAAGTCATGCGCGCGCCGCCCACCAGTGAACCGGTGTCGAAGGTAGTGTACAAATCGGATTCGTCCAGACCGTAATACGCCGGATCCAGCTCGGGAATCACCGGTTTGGCATGGCGATTCAACGGATCGAGATTGGCGACGCGCACGCCGAGGAAACGATGCGCGTTGATGAGTTGCAGCACATAGACCTGCTTGCGCTCCAGTTCGGCATCCGCTCCCAGCACAGGGTTGGCAGCCGCCTTCGGCAATGCCGCAAAAGCGCGCTGAATCTGGCTGTGCGCTTTATCATGCGCGCCGTTCGGCAGAGGTGGCAGCGCATCAAAATAACTGCGCCATGCGACCGGAACGGCGTTCGGATCGACAAGATATTGTTCGTACAATTCCTCGATGAAGGGCGCGTTGGTTCCGAACAGCAGCGAACTGTCCTGCATCAATTGCATAAAATTGACAGGTTCGTTCAACGCAGCCCCACCGGTACATAGTCGCGCTTCACCGCACCGCGATAAAGCTGGCGTGGCCGGCCGATCTTGTGATCGGAATCAGCGATCATCTCATTCCATTGCGAGATCCAGCCGATAGTGCGCGCCACCGCAAAGATCACCGTGAACATATTGCTCGGGATACCCAGCGCGCGCAGCACGATGCCGGAATAGAAATCCACATTCGGATACAGCTTGTGCTCGATGAAATACGGATCGCTCAACGCAACGCGCTCCAGTTCCATCGCCAATTCGAACAGCTTGTTGTTTTCCAATCCCAGTTCTTTCAATACCTCATAGCAAGTTTCACGCATCACCGTAGCGCGCGGATCCATGTTCTTGTAGACGCGATGGCCAAAGCCCATCAGGCGATATTTCTTGTCCTTCACGCCCTGCACATATTCCTTCACGCGCGACACGTCGCCGATCTCTTCCAGCATATTCAGCGCGGCCTCGTTGGCACCGCCGTGTGCCGGGCCCCACAGCGCAGCGATGCCGGCAGAGATGCAGGCGAATGGATTCGCACCGCTCGAGCCGGCCAGGCGAACCGTCGAAGTGGACGCATTCTGCTCATGGTCGGCGTGCAAAATGAGGATGCGTTCCAGCGCGCGCACCAATACCGGATTGGGCACGTAATCCTCAGCCGGTGTGGCGAACATCATGTACATGAAGTTTTCCACATAGCCGAACTTGTTCTTCGGATACATGAACGGAAAACCGGTGTGGTATTTGTGCGCCATCGCCGCGATGGTCGGCACTTTGGCGAGCAGGCGCAGCGCGGAAATATCCCGGTGTTCGGGATTGTTGATGTCCAGCGAGTCGTGATAGAACGCCGACAGCGCGCCCACCACACCGACCATCACCGCCATCGGGTGCGCATCGCGGCGGAAGCCGGTGAAGAAACGCGCCATCTGGTCATGCACCATGGTGTGCTCCGTCACCTTCGCCGTGAACGCGGCTTTCTCCGCCGCGCTCGGCAACTCGCCGTTCAACAGCAGATAACTCACCTCCAGAAAACTGGAATGTTCCGCCAACTGCTCGATCGGATAGCCCCGGTAGTAAAGCAACCCGGCATCGCCGTCAATAAAGGTGATCGCCGAGGTGCAGCTGGCCGTAGAAAAAAACGCCGGATCGTAAGTGAATACGCCAAGTTTACCGAGGGTGCGTATATCAATCACATCCGGCCCCAGTGTGCCGGACAGAATCGGGAGTTCGATGCTGCGCCCGTCATCCAGGGTCAATGTTGCGATGCGATTCTTCTCCATAAGGGACTCCCTGAAATAACTACTGATAGTGCAACTAGCCATCTGACTGATAAAACTACTAGCCAATCCACTAGGTTGTCAAAAGACGACAACCAAGTGGCTGGTTATAACCCAGCAAAAAACGCTAGGCAAGTCATTGGTTATAGCCATTCGACTAGGCTATCAAAAGGCTTTGCATAGCCATCTGACTAAGTTGGCAAACTACGCCAACCAAGTCATTGGTTAACGATAGCCAAGTCGCTGGTTACAACGTTATACGGCTTTTTTAAACTGCCCTGATCTTCTCCAGCAACGCCTGTTGTTCGGTGTGCGTCGCCTCCTGCCTGCCCGCAATCATATCCCAGAGTGGGTTGTCGGGCATATCCAGCAATGCTTCAAAAGCCATCTTTTCTGATTCATCGAGCTGCGCGTAATGCGCGTCGATGAAGCGTCCCAGCACGATATCCAGTTCCAGCAACCCCCGCCGGCTCCGCCAGCGCACCCGTTGCAGAAAGGCAGGATCTGGGATTGAGGATCGATAACCAGCGACTTGGCGAGTGTTGTTTGCTCGCCTAGTCGAATGGCTAGGGGCTCCATCAGGATCGAGAGGATGCAAAACCTGGCGGGGTTCCTCGATCCTCGATCCTCGATCCTCCACTCCTCGCTCCGCTCTCCTCACATGCTCCTCGCTCCTCATACGATTCTCTTTACCATCATATCCTTGATTTTCCCGATGGCCTCGGTCGGATTCAATTCTTTCGGGCACACATCCACGCAATTCATGATGGTGTGGCAACGGAATAAACGATACGGGTCTTCCAGATCATCGAGACGCTCGGCTGTCGCCTGATCGCGTGTGTCTGCGATGAAGCGGTACGCCTGCAACAATCCGGCCGGGCCGACGAACTTGTCCGGGTTCCACCAGAATGACGGGCACGCGGTGGTGCAGCAACCGCACAAGATGCACTCGTACAAGCCGTTCAGATGCGCGCGCTGCTCCGGCGATTGCAGGCGCTCCGTTTCCGGCGGCGGATCGTTGTTGATCAAGTACGGCTTGATCGAATGGTATTGTTTGAAGAACTGCGTCATGTCCACGATCAGATCGCGTATCACCGGCAACCCCGGCAACGGGCGCAACGTCACCGGCTCCTTCAGCGACGACAACGGCGTGATGCACGCCAGCCCGTTGCGCCCGTTGATGTTCATCGCATCCGAGCCGCACACCCCTTCACGGCAGGATTTTCGCATCGACAAGCTGTCGTCCTGTTCCTTCAGCAGAATCAGCGCATCCAGCAGCATCTTGTCGCCTGCATCGACATCCAGATCGTAATCCTTCATATACGGCGCAGCGTCAACATCCGGGTTATAACGATAAATTGAAAAGCGCATGGTTCATTTCTCCGATACTGGAATTATTTCTTATTGTTGCGCAACCGCTCCAAATTAGCGGATTTGTAGATGAACGTGCCGCAACAAGCTAGCGGCGCCTGGGTGAGGATTGCGAATGGATGAATGCGCCATCGTCCGGCATCAGTGCCCGCCGACAGGGCCGTTACATCCCGAGCTCTTTTTCCAGATTGTCCTGATCCTTCTTGAACTGCTTCTGGCGAGCGCCTTCGTCTTCGTTACGTTTGGTTTCGGTATGCTTCTTGAGTTCGCGCGCTTGATCACTCAGGCCGGCGATCTCGTAGTATTCGGCCGCCACTTCGGCCTCGCCTTTGTGCGCAGCTTCATCGCCGAGTTTTTTAGCCTTGTCGCGTATGGATTTGGTCTTTTCCGGTTTGTCCGCGAAGTGATAGTAGGAAATGGCCATCTTGAGAAAGTAACGTGTCGTTTCGACGGAGAGCGTGTCGCCGCGTTTCTCGGCACGTTCAGCGGCCATGCGATTTTCCGGCGCCTCGGCATAATGGAGCCAGTCTTTGGCCTTGCCGAGCGTATCGAGCGTATCGGACGTATTGTGATTGGCAGCGAACAACTTTTCTTCGGCAGCGAGCAACTGGCTGGCGTTGTGCACGGCAATCGTGCGCAGCGTTTTTATCGAGTTGACTATGCCGCGGCTCTTGAAGTAATCGAAGGCAGTGCTGAAGGTGGCGTGGTCTTCCGGCTGCGCCTGGGCGCGCTTCATCATCACGCGATCGGCATCATCTGTGGATTCGCTTTTAACGAACCAGTCAAAAGCCTCCTTGAAACGGCCATTTTTTTCTGCCTCGCTGCCCAACCACTTTACAAGACGCGTTTCCATTATTTGAATACGCTTGCGGCTTGCTTCGCTTATGCAACTGCTGATCTTTTGCAGGGCATCATAGGCCGCGCGCGCGTTGCCCGCCTTCTCTTTCTGTTCGGCTTGTGAAATCTGAGTCCGGGCCTGTGCTTCGATACGCTGCCCGGCCTTGGACGCCATATAAATTTCCGCACCTTCCCCGTCGCATTGATCTTCGGAATCGTCGTCGGCATATAGCAGCGGCGAGGCAATGGCCAACAACAGCACAATCAACACTCTGGATGCGAACATGTTTATTCTCCTGAAAAAGCTGCTTGTTTACTTGTGTCGCCCGCCCATCATGCCGCCGAACATGCCACCCATGCTCATGGAGGTGTAACCAGCGGGGATTTCAAACAGCGCCGGATCCTGATGCCCAACCTTGAGATTGGTAAGATCCATTTTCATGCGCATCTTTTTGTCATTGTCCATCGCGAGCACATCGGTTTTGACAACGATTCCGTCTGAAGTAGTCCACATGAAGCCACCCATCTTGGTGCCCTTGCTGTCGGTCATGACCACCTTCCCCTTGGTGGCCTTCACGCCATTGACACTTTCCGGCCCTACCACGGTTTGCTCAACCTTGTAGCCGGACATGTTTCCCGGTTGCGGTTTACTGTCGTCCATGGGGTTCTCCATATACATCTTCTGCTCCGGCATCAGCATCCAGACCACCTTCTTGTCCAGGCGCATGATGGTGATCATCTTCTGCCCGTTCTGATCCATCTCGCGCCGCTCCTTGCCCGGCGCTGAGTAAACGCGGCCCTTCATCGAGCCCTGTTCCATTTCCATGCTGGAATCGGCCGAATACTCTACCTTGACCTTGGGCGCTTCTGCGGCCAAGGCCGCGCCACTGAAACTGATCGACATAACCGCAGTTAGAATAATTTTATTCATGTTGCATTCTCCTGTTGAAGTGGGCTTGTAAGGTTCCTAAGCAAAGGAAACGTGCGTCGGCGCTGGATGAACCAAGGCATACTACTGCGGTGCCGCCGTTGCGGCAATACTCACTAGATTCATGTTGCCATCTTCTTGTAGTGGCAAACTTACTCAGTAAACCCGCGCCTTGAGCGGGAACGATTCCACCGTCAGCGGCTTGAGCCGCACCGGTTTGTAATCCAGCCGGTATCCTTCGCGAAAATACAAACTATGTTTGAGCCAGTTCACATCATCGCGCTGCGGAAAGTCGTCGCGCGCATGGGCGCCGCGGCTCTCCTGGCGCGCCGTTGCGGCAACCATGGTCGCCTGAGCGACCTCGATCAAATTATCCAGCTCCAAAGCCTCGATGCGCGCGGTGTTGAACACTTTGCTCTTATCCCGGATTTCGGTGTGCGCGACACGCTCGGCGATCTGTTTTATTTGTGCCACCCCTTCGGCGAGCAGTTCCGGGAAGCGGAACACACCGCAATGTTTCTGCATGGTCTTGCGCATCGCATCGCCGACCTCGGCCACACGCTCGCCATTCTTCTGATTTTCCAGGCGCGCCAAACGCGCCAGCGGACGCTCGGCGGCATCTGTTGGCAAGTGCTTGGGATGCGGATGGCTTTGCAGGTCTTCGATGATTTGCCTGCCTGCTTCACGTCCGAACACCATCAAATCAAGCAAGGAATTGCAACCCAGACGATTCGCGCCATGCACCGACACGCAAGCGCATTCACCCACCGCATACAGACCATGCACCACCTCATCAGGACCGGTCTTGTAAGGTGCAACGACTTGCCCGTGGTAATTGGTGGGTATGCCACCCATCATGTAATGCGCGGTCGGTACGACGGGTATCGGGTCTTTGGCCGGATCGACGTGGGCAAATTTCAGTGCGATTTCGCGGATACCGGGCAGCCGCGAGCGAATCACGTCATCGCCGAGATGATCCAGCTTGAGCAAGACATGATCGCCGTGTTTGCCGCAGCCGCGTCCCTCGTTGATCTCAACCGTGATGGCGCGCGAGACTACATCACGGCTGGCCAGATCCTTCGCGGACGGCGCGTATTTTTCCATGAAACGCTCGCCATTCTTGTTCACCAGATAACCGCCTTCGCCGCGCACCCCTTCGGAGATCAGCACGCCCGCGCCATACACGCCGGTCGGATGAAACTGGAAGAACTCCATGTCCTCGAGCGGAATACCCGCCCGTGCCGCCATCCCCAGTCCGTCGCCGGTATTGATGTAGGCATTGGTGCTGGATTGAAAAATACGCCCCGCCCCGCCGGTGGCGAACAAGGTGGCGCGCGCCTGAAAGACCATCACCTCGCCGGTTTCGATTTCCATCGCGGTGACGCCGAGCACATCGCCGTCTTCATCGCGTATCAGATCGAGCGCCATCCACTCGATGAAGAAATGCGTGTTGGCTTTCACATTCTGCTGATACAGCGTGTGCAGCAAGGCATGGCCGGTGCGGTCGGCAGCCGCGCAGGCGCGCTCCACCGGCGTCTTGCCGAATTCCTGCATATGCCCGCCGAACGGGCGCTGGTATATTTTGCCGCTGTCCAAACGGTCGAACGGCATACCGAAATGTTCCAGTTCATACACCACTTCCGGTGCGGCACGGCACATGAACTCGATGGCGTCCTGATCGCCCAGATAGTCCGAGCCTTTCACCGTGTCGTACATATGCCAGTGCCAATTGTCTTCTTTGACGTTGCCCAGCGAGGCAGCGATGCCGCCCTGCGCGGCGACAGTGTGCGAGCGCGTGGGGAACACTTTGGACAGCACCGCCACTTTCAAACCGGCTTGCGCCAGTTGCAACGCAGCGCGCATCCCCGCGCCCCCCGCGCCGACTACCACCACATCGAATGTTCGTTTTGCGATTGCCATTACATTTCCCTTAATTCCTTATTCCCGACCCGAACGATCCGGAACCCAAAGTAAACCAAACCCCTCCCGACCTCCCCTTGTCATGGGAGGAGACCGCCCGCTCCTCCCCTAACAAGGGGAGGCTGGGAGGGGTTAAAATCCCCACAAAATCTGTACCGACCATATTGCATAAAGCAGCAATGCCAGAATCACCAGCACATGAATCACCAAACGCACAGCAGCAGATTTGACGTAATCCATCACGATGTCGCGTATGCCGACCCAAGCGTGATAGAACAGGCTCAACATGAACAGCAAAGTGAACGTGCGCACCATCTGGCTGGAGAACAGCGCAGTCCAAACGTCATAATCCAGATAGGGTTGCATCAGCAGATAACCGACCATAGTCACGCAGTACACCGCCATCACCACCGCCGTGATGCGCTGGATCAGCCAATCGCGCAGCCCATAATGCGCGCCGACGACGACACGATTTACCATAGCTTTATTCCAATCAAAACGGTCAATACCAGGCTCACGAATATGACCCACTTGCTGCTGGCGCGCGCCTGCGCCAGCCTGACACCATAATCCAGATCAATCACCAGATACCGGATGCCCGCGCAAAAGTGATGCATAAATGCCCACAACAAACCCAGCAGCATCAATTTGAGCACCGGATTAGCCAACACGGCCATTAGTTCGGTATAGGTCTCGATTGAGGCCAGGCTGTACTGCAGCATCAGCAGTAGCAACGGCAGCGCGCAAAACAACATCAGACCGCTGATGCGATGGAGAATGGATACGATACCGGGAAGCGGTAATTTGATGAGATGCAGGGCGAGGTGTATCGGACGTTGTTTATTCATTACTGATCTCTGGCTTGCCGTAAAACGAATAGCCGCCATGCTACACCTTTGCATGGCGGGAGAAAATCAAAAAGACCTCTGTACCACCATTGTGCCAAGTGATACTTCGCCGAAAAGCGTCTCAAAATCCGGGGGCACGAAGCATAGGCCAGTTTGCGAGAACAGGTGCGGGCGGGCATTCCATCCCCAAATGCTGCGAACACAGTGACATGCCAGCACCTGCGCTCACTACGTTGTGCAGAGGCCAATTTATAGAGGCGTCCTTTACAGAAACAACACCGATTGCTATGCTGATCACCCATCAAACACTTGTTTGATTTCTAACAATCACGTAAGGAATGTCCATGCACAAGTCCCTATTCACCGCCCTCGTTGTCTCCGTTGCGCTGCCACTATCCGCCTTCGCTGCTGACAGCTATACGGTAGACCCGAATCACACCTTTCCGCATTTCAGCATCAACCATCTGGGCTTCTCGACCATGCAAGGCCGGTTTGATAAGACCAGCGGTAAAGTAACCTTGGATCGTGCTGCAAAAACCGGTTCGGTTGAAATCGCCATTGAGTCAGCATCGGTCAGCACCGGTTTTGCCAAGCGCGACGAACATTTAAAATCACCGGATTTTTTTAACGCAGCGGAATTTCCAAACATTACCTACAAATCCACGGCGATGCATTTCAAGGGTGATACGCCTGCCAGCGTGGACGGCAACTTGACCATAATTGGTGTCACCAAGCCGGTCACATTGACGATTGATGCGTTCAACTGCGGCGCTGACCCAATGGATCCACTGAAGCAAAAGCAAAAATGCGGTGCCGGCGCCAGCGCCCAAATCAAACGCTCCGACTTCGGTGTTAAATTTGGGCTACCGTTAGTTGGCGATGACGTGAAGCTGGTATTTGAAATCGAAGCCTACAAAAACTAATCTGGAGTTCTATTGCAAAAAAGGCCGTCCGTATGGATTGCCTTTTTATTCTTGGACCAGGAAAAAAAGGGGCGCTCTTTCTCGACACTCTCGGTTTTCTGATGAGGCATCGCCTCCTTCCGGGGACAATAAGCAAAGGAGTGGTTTAGAATTACACTTTCGCTTGCACCAACAGATGTAATGATCGCATCCACATTAGCCACCCGTTACCTGACCGGTACCCCTTAGAGAATGTCGCGTGCTCCCAAATTATCCATTAGCCCGTCATTCCCGCGCAGGCGGGAATCCAGCAAGAACAAACATCCCGCGAATAACCAGCGACTTTGCTGGCGTTGTTTGCCAGCTTAGTCGAATGGCTAGTTGTACCTTCAGCGGACAAAACCGCGATGTTGCCCCGCTTCGCGGGAGATTTTTTAATCATCTGGATTCCCGCCTGCGCGGGAATGACGCAGTTTGGTGCAAATGGACTATTTGGGTTAAATCAAAAATATTGTTATGGCTATTACTCATGACCGGGACAGTTCATGCCGCGCCTCTTCTCACGCTGGGAACATCCGATAATTACTGTGTAGTGACTTGCTACATCAGAATTCCATTCACCATCACCAACCATGAATCCACACGAAATATCGGGATGGTGTACTGTGATGTCGATGCCGAAGTGACCTCAATAATGGCTGCTTATGAAGGGCAGATCCGGACAAAAGATCTGCGGCAGTCACCTATAGGTGTTTTCAAAAACACTGCGGGAGCAATCAAAGGTGATGTTGAAGTGGATACCGGAATCAGGAAAAAGGACTTCAGGGATGCCAAGGTCAAGACCGCCAGTTGCCACCTGTAGCTAAACGCCAACTAGCCACGCAAGCCGGAGCCAGTTACCTTCGTGCCCCCAGTGACTGATTATTGGGTCGAGAGCTGACTACCGTGACCGGCAGCTTTCGGGCATTGAACTTGATACCATGGGGCTCCGCTCCGTGCCATTTCCGGACGTTCAGTCAATAGATGAAAATTCGGGGCAGGGCCATAATAGCGAATACCGAGTTAAAGCGAGGAATTTTCCATGCAAGCCAGATTGAACGAAAAATCCCTGTCTCCTTTTGCCGGGGTGATGATTTTTGCCCTCGTGGCCATTATCGGTTTCGCCTATGTCAAATGGATCCCCTATTATACCAAGGCTTTCCTCGCCCAGAGCCACCACTTCATAGGCGATTCGATTCTTTCGGGGAAGGCCGCCTCTGCACCGTCCGTATCATGGAGCGCGGCAGCGGACTACGCCATGGCCTATGGCATGGCGATCTGGAAGGCACTTGTCTTGGGCCTTATTCTGGGTTCTGGCATTAAGGTGCTTCTGCCGAATCAGTGGTTGAACGCGGTGCTTGGTCGCATGGGCTTCAGGAGCGTCGCACTAGGCGGCCTGTTCGCCATTCCCTGCATGATGTGCACCTGTTGCGCCGCACCCGTTGCCGTTGGCATGCGGCAAAGCCGCGCATCGGTCGGCAGTGTGGTGTCCTGGTGGATCTCAAACCCGGTGCTGAATCCGGCGACTCTGGTGTTCATGGGGTTCGTGCTGGGATGGGGTTGGGCCCTCTTCAGGATTGTGTTCGGCATTGCGATGGTGCTTGGGATTGCTCTTCTGGCAGAGCGATATGCCGACCCGCGCGAAGCTGTTTCGCTCGAACAGGGTTTAACCCCTGAAGCTGAATCCCAACAAGGCAGCTTTCTGACATGCTGGTGGCGAGAATTCATGACCCTCACGATCAGACTCATACCCGAGTATCTCGTTCTCGTTCTTTTGCTGGGTGCATCCAGAGCTTGGCTTTTCCCGGTGCTTGGTGCGCATGATGGCATCGGCTGGATCGTTGCGATGGCACTCGCTGGCACGCTGTTTGTCATCCCCACTGCGGGAGAAGTGCCCATTGTGCAGGCGATGTTTGCATTGGGTATGGGCGCGGGCCCTGCCGGAGCGCTCATCATGACGCTGCCCGCTGTCAGCCTGCCTTCGCTGGCCATGCTCGGCCGCGTCTTCAGCCTGCGAACTCGTCTCGTGATCGCTACCGGCGTAGCATTTTCAGGAATTGTTGCCGGCCTTGTCGCGATGATTGTATTTTAACGTGAAAGAACCCTCAGACTTAACAACGCAACGGTCGCGGTAGAGAAGCCGGTTAGCATTGAGGACACCAGCGTCTGATATGCTGCGATCAGCATAACTAATCTCAATGCAAATTGCCAAGGGCAGCTTGTATGACTGCTTAGTGTCCGATACTGCATGATGCAAAAGTCATCTGTCGGTTGATCTGAATAAAATGGCGAAAGTGCAAAATTCCAACGACCGCTTTTCGGACGGTAGTTACAATGACCGAATAGCAGGTCGGTGCCAAAAGCAGCAGGTCAAGCTCAATCGGCAAACGAACTATTAGAGGTATAACATTGCAGCTAGGCAGCACGGTATATGGCAAGACTACAAAGGGAAAAGCGGGGGACGATGAAAATATTATTGTCATTTTTATGGGTAATCGGACTTTCTGCTTGCAGTAATTTTTGTCCGCCGAATTGCACTACTTTAGAAGGTAGCTTTTCTGCTCCAATCGACAATCCATCTGAAAGTGGAAAACCATGAGCCTGAAAGTAGCAATCAGGCAAAAACGGCGGATAGGTGCTGTCGGTCTGCGCGTTCGACCTGCTGCTTTCGGGCATCGAACTTGATACCATGAGGCTCCGCTTGGTGCCAAGCAGTCAGTGAAGAAGTTTCTTCAAAGCAGACGCTCAGAGGTTCGCGACCTGGTGGAGGCCGAACCACACGATCGCGTAGTAGAGGACCGCAAAGACCGCGTTGCTGATTGCCAGCGGCAACCAGATCCGGCGCATGTCGACGCCCAGCCAGCGGAGCGCCACCAGGATCGGCTCCTGGCCGACCAAGGCGCAGCCGAGGGAGAGGCCGCCCCAGACTCCCCACTTGTTGGCAATCGCCACGCCCCTCGGTGTGCGCATCCGCGCGACCCACCGGTTGATGAAACCGATCCGCGTGCTCTCGCCGGCGAGCCAGGCGAGGACGAGCCCCTCGAAGTAGCCCGCCACTGCGACCACCGGCAAGAAGACCCACGGGTTGTAGTGCGCCGCGATGCCCACGCCGACCGCCGCCGATGGCCCCAGCACCAGGTTGGGAGTCATCGACAGCCCGACGATGGAGGCCCATGTCCAGAAGGTCGTCACAAGGATAGGAAATTCAACCGCATAAATCAAAGTATCCGTGACCGCCGCACTCCGGTCAATGGCAAATTTTTCGTTGAACTCCCACAGAAAATCCGAATTCCGCATCACCCACACGCGTGAGGGCAAGAATTTCCCAGCCCGCACGGAAAGCCAACCCAGCGCTTTGTAGAGCCGCGAAGTTCGCCTATGTGTCGCCGGCTGTGCGTTGCGAGTGGCAGTTTTCCGGCTGTTAATATGGCATCATGACCTGCCGCAGTGTGCCAAGAGCTGCCGCTCAGCTAATGCATTTTGAAGCGCCGGTTCTCGGTGCGATTTCAACCGGTCGACGCA
>PLBS01000082.1:0-820 GCA_003134595.1 Gallionella sp.
TTTTGAGGGGAGACCTCAGGGGCTGACCCGCTAGGCTCTGTATAAGGCGCTGAGACCGAATGCGCAGCCACGCTTTGATACGATCAACCGCGTATGCGCGGCGCTGGGCGTGCGACTGGTGGCGCAAGCCTTTCATTNNCCGTAGGGTGGGCACGGTTTTTCGTGCCCACGCGATTCGGAATCCGAAAAACCCGCGTGGGCACTGTGGAAGGGTCGCTGCGAGGCAGCGGGGCACCCCCGGCGTACCCTTTACGGGCACAGAGGCGTACCCACCCTACGTTAGGCGGCGGTTGCTTATTACAGAGCATAGAATGATAATCACACTTTTCGTGCAGCTTGGGAGTCAGCCATGAAAGTCTATTCAGCCGTAATTGAGCGGTGCCCACAAACTGGCCTGTTCGTTGGTTTTGTTCCCGGATTTCCCGGCGCACATTCTCAGGGGGAAACACTGGATGAGGTTAATCATAACCTGCACGATGTCATCACAATGCTTCTGGAAGATGGCGAACCCATACTTGAGTCTGAGTTTGTCGGGGTTCAAAACGTAGCCGTCGCTTGAGTCATGGGCAATATTCCTGTCCTCAAACCAAATGAGGTCATCGCAATTCTCATCAAGCTCGGTTTCATCGAAGTCCGCCAACGTGGTTCACACAAACAATTCCGAGATAATGCAGGCCGCTGCACAACGGTTCCATTTCATCAAGGCCGAGACATCTCCCCAATCTTGCTCCGTCAGATCGCTAAAGACATCGGTGTGGCGCTTGATGAGTTGCTCAAGCATAGATAGCCTAACTTTGGAGAGGGACTGGCTACGCCAGCC
>PLBS01000082.1:860-2802 GCA_003134595.1 Gallionella sp.
TTGTGTGCTACAGTAAGTGCGTTCCCTTAATTATTGAAGGCGGCCATGTCCACAACCACCATACGTTTACCGGAAGATCTTAAAGCGCGCGTTGCAGCAGCGGCAAAACGTTCCGGCACAACCACGCACAGCTTCATTCTTGAGGCCATTGCAAAAAAGACGGAGCAAGATGATCTGCGTGCAAATTTTGATGCCGTTGCAGAGGATCGCTATGCCCGTATCGTTGCCACCGGAAAAACGATTCCGTGGCAGGAAATGCGCGAATATCTGGAAGATCGGCTTGTCGGCAACAAAGTGAAACGCCCAGTAGCGCGCAAACTGGCACGCTGAAGATGTCGCATATTGAGTTGGCATCCGGAGTTGGNNTTTGATCGCATCCTCGATCACCTCGCCCAATATCAGATTGAAAATCCGGCGTTGCGCATCCGGGAAATCATCGAGGCGCTTAATGTTCTGGAGCACAACCCCATGATTGGCCGCCCTGCGAATAATGACAAACGTGAACTAGTGATCGGACGTCGCTCACATGGCTATGTGGCTTTGTACCGTTACATTGTCGAAATCGATACCGTTTTTGTCCTTGCCGTACGCAACCAAAAGGAGGCTGGTGGCGAGGAGCTTTGAACCGCTAAGGGGAAAGGGGCTGAACTGTCGCTTCCTCAAAGGTCACAAACGCGGAAAACGCGGGGTCGCGTTGCATCATAACAAAAGGGTAACCCATATGCAGCAAGGCACTTAGGCGACTTTCCGTTTAAGGCTACGCTGAACAAGCCTCGCATTTTCATGATTCAAATTACGAAATATGCGTGATCGTGCAAAAAGACGAGTTCAGCCCGTTTTGTTTTACCCTTTCGGGCTGTTCCTCGGGCTTTTCGCCCGTCATTCGCCCACTATGGGCGCACCTGTGCCATCAATCGATTTCGAGACAAGTAAATATTCGCCAAGGCCAGCGCAGTAAATGCGCGACCAGCGTTCTTGACCAAGCCACGGTAGCGCACTTTCGTAAAACCCCACAACCGTTTGATCACGGCAAAGACATGCTCGACGCGAGATCGTATTTTTGATTTGTTGCGATTCTTGCCGCGCTTGACCTCATCAACCTCGCCGTCAGCCTTGCGTGTACGGCAGTTGGTGAAGTCGCGGGCTTTTGGCGCTTTGCCGTGAATCAAACCCTTTTGGCTGGCATAGGCGCTATCGCCATAAACACGCTGCTCTTGGCCGTGCAACAAATCGGGCAAGGGATGTTTGTCATGCACGTTTGCTGGGGTGACGACGGCGCTGTGCGCCAAGCCGCTCTGGCTGTCCACGCCAATATGCAGCTTCATGCCAAAGTACCACTGCTTCCCCTTGCGGGTCTGGTGCATCTCCGGGTCGCGTTTCTTCTCGGCATTCTTCGTCGAACTGGGTGCCGCAATGATGGTGGCATCGACTATCGTCCCCGTCTTGAGTGTCATGCCGCTGCCCTGGAGCACACGCCCGACTTCGGCAAACAGTTTCTCATTGAGGTTGTGCTTCTCCAGCAGACGACGGAATTTGAGTAGTGTCGTGGCGTCCGGCACGGCTTCGCATCCCAAGTCGATGCCCGCGAAGTGACGCAGGCTGGCGATGTCGTAGAGCGCTTCCTCGCAGGCAAAGTCGGCCAGACAAAACCAGTGCTGAATGAAATGGATGCGTAGCATGCGTTCGAGTCCAATCGGTGGACGACCATTGCCCCGCTTCGGGTAGTGCGGTTCAATCACGGCACACAGATCAGCCCACGGCACGATGCTGTTCATCGTGTCCAGAAATTCGTCGCGCCGTGTCGGCCTGCGGTGTTGTTCAAATCCGGTTGCGTTATTCGCTGCCATCGCCAGAGTCTTTTGTTTCATTGCTATCCACCGTGTTTATGTACTACGGCTATAACGCACGAACTATGGAATCGGTGGACTTAATCAGCGTAGCC
>PLBS01000103.1:0-9758 GCA_003134595.1 Gallionella sp.
AGGATGCTGTTCCTGTGCGGATAGCGGCCGAACCTTGCAATGATTGCTTTGTGCTTCAATTCGAAATCGAGGCTGTTCTGGTTGCCATTGTCCCGGAACAACTTGGCGGCGATCTCATGAATCTTCAGCGACTCGCTGTGCATGAACGGCATGTAGAGGAAGCTTCGCTCGGCCTGTTTCAATAATTTGTCTGCGCCAACTGAAATGGCTTCCTGTGCCAGTGCAAGTGCCAGGGAATCATAGGTAAATGACAGGGGAGAATTCCTGAATATGTTTCTCGAAAATTGATCGAGCACGATAACTTCCGCCAGCCTGCCGTGGGCATCCTTTCTCCACTCGAACAGCTCGCAAAGGGTTGCACGGTGATGAATATCCGAAAACCGCCCGGTGATTAACCGGTCCAGATTTTCATCCTTTTTCCACCACTGCGACGGTTCGATTTCTTCGAACCAGAATTTCAGGATTTCCCGGTACATGTTTCCGCTCCCTGCAAAAGCGAATTACAAGTCTTGCGAGCCTGGGGTCAAGCTTGCATCAACACATTTCCATTAAAATCAATCCAGCATTACGCTGTTTTGCGCGTCGCCCGTTTGGGTCGGCTTGTTAAGCGTGCCGTTTGTTCCGGGAGCGTAAGTAAGCCGAGCAGGGCTGCATTGACGGCTTCCGATGTCGGGAAAGCCTTGGCGATGGCCGGGTCGAGCAGGGCTACGGAGGTTCCCTTGGCAACCTCTTTGTAGAATTTTCCGCGTTCGAGTTTGGTGAAGTCGGAGCGTTTGTACTCTGCGCGCATTTCGTCCTTGGCTTTCTTCATACAGTTTTCTTTCTGCACGAACAACGACAGGTGTCGGAGTTGATTCCCCTTTGCGTCAGTGACTATGCAACTTCTCTTTCAGCCATACCTTGATCAGCGACTGATACGGTACGTCGCGTGCATTGGCGGCGACCTTAATGGAATCCAGCATGTGCTGGGGCAGGCGCAGCGAGATGGTCTTGGTCGTGGGCTTCAGGTTCGGCAACGCGGCCCGTTTGGCTTTCGTCCAGTCCACATAGTCGGCGGAGTCATGCTTTTCCCAGAATGCGCGTTCTTCGATTTCGCTGGCGAACTTGGGGATTTGTTTAAGTGGTTTGTTCATAAATCTTGCGCTCCTTCCTGTGCGTGTCTCTGGCCGAAATCACGCGTATCTTTTCCCCGGCTTTGCGCAAGGTGAACGTGATGTGCAACAGCCGCCCTTCATCTGTTTTGCCGAGAGCATGGTGGCGGTTCTCGCGCTGGCTATGTTTGGTATCTGCCAACAGCAATAACGGGTCGTTGAAGAAAACCTGCTCGGCCTCGGCCATCGATACTTCGTGCTTCTCCTCGCTTTTGCGGGCATTGCCATCATCCCAGTCGAAGCCCGTGATTTTGGTCAGATCGGTCATGGTTTGTATATTATGAAGCTATACGCAGAAATGCAAGCCGAGCTTGCCAATTAGCTTGGGATGCTCACTTAAAACACGACCACGGCAATTTTATGTTGCTTGGCATTGCGCGCAAACACGTCATCCAGAGTTGCCATGCGTTTTACATTGGCTTGCAACGCGCTGGCATGCTGTCACGATTCGCCGCGCAGCTCGTCCATCACAGACGTGCCCAACTTCATGCTTTGCCGCGTTTGTGATAGCTCGGCTGTGAATGCTTTACGATCCCATGGCTTAGCGCGAATTGTCATTGTGCAGTCAGCCGACAAACTGGCTTGTACCGTGTCGCCTTCCTTCAGTCCGGTACGGCGGATGTACTCCATCGGTATGCGAACCGCCAGGCTGTTTCCCCACTTGGCTATATGCAGATTCATGTTTGCTCCTTTATGGGTATACGTTGATGTGTATTCATTATGGGCATGACCTGTTGCTATGTAAACTACACAGCCCCGTTCCTTCTGGGCCGCTTTACTTCATCGCACTGCGGCGGCTGGCCGCCCATCCGATCAGGGACAACAGCGCCAGACCTGCGCCTATGAGCAGTATGCCCGCCACCTCGCCGAAGCTGAAATCTTCTCCCAGCGTCAGTCGCGCGGAAACAATCGCCACCACCGGCGTGCCGAGCACGGAAAGACTGGCTTCCCATGCAGGCACTCTGTCGAGCAGGGTGATCCACAGCCACCAGCACATCGCCGTGCTGATCACCGACATGAAGGCAAGGATGCCGATGTAGGTCGCGGACCAGTCGGTGGGACGCTCGGGGATCACGACTGCCAGCAGTACCAGCGGCACGGCGCCGATCAACATCTGCCAGGTGGTCAGCGAGAGCAGGTCAACCGGCTGTCTGGCGCGCAGGCGCTTGATGAGCACGGTGCCGATGGCCCAGCACAATGCGGCCGTGACGCCGAGAAATTTGCTGAACAGGCTGGTGTGCATGTTCCAGGGTTCGATGATCAGCAGCAGGCCGGTGAGTGTGCTGGCAGCGGCCAGCCACTGCGTGCCCCGGATGCGCTCGCCCAGAATCGGCCAGGCAATCAGCAGCGTCCAGATGGGCATGGTAAAGATCAGCACCGCCGTCTTGCCGGGGCCGCCTTCCACCAATGCCCAGGTCGAAAGTGCCATGAAGCCCGTGATTTGCGCCAAGCCGATCGCGAGTGTGGCGCCGGGCGCGATCAACTTGAGCGGCCTGCCCATGAGTTTGAGCGCGACAAACAAAGCTAGCGCGCCGCCGACACTACGCTCCGCCGCGAAGGCGAAGGGAGGTGCAAAGCTCAGCGCCTGCTTCGCCAGTACCCATGTGTATCCCCAGGTGACGGAGAGGATGAAAAGGCCCAGTGGGAGTAGCCAGCGTTCGCGAGATTGGGCAGAGGACATCAGGTGTTATGTAGGGCGGGAAAGAGATTGAAGGGGCGGGCTCATTTGTTCGCGCTCGTTATCGTGATCAGCGTGATCTCGGGCGGGGCAAACAGGCGTATCGGCGGTCCCCAGGTGCCGGCGCCGCGGCTGACGTACAGCAGGCGACCATCGGCCAGTTCGGTGAGGCCGGTGTGCACGCCATAGACCAGCCGCGTTAAATATACGAACGGGAATATCTGGCCGCCATGGATATGCCCAGAGAGTTGCAGATCGAATGGCGTGTCGCTATCAACCACGGGCTGGTGTTTAAGCAGGACGATGAAGTCATTCGCGCTGACTGAAGCGAGCGCCTTTCTGGTGTCCAACTTGGCATGCTGATCTGGCGTCTGTGTGCTGGGATCATCGACACCCACCAGAACGATGCCGCCTGCTGTGGCCAATTCGCCGCGCAACACGGTAAAGCCCGCGCTGCGCAGGAAACGCAGGGAGTTTTCCAGTCCTGCATAGTTTTCGTGATTGCCGATGACGGCGTAAGCCCCTAGTGGTGGCGTGTAGGTTTGGAAGTGCCGGGCAAGCGCATCAAGGTCGTCTCCTTGTCCATCGACAATGTCTCCTGTCGCCACGACGATGTCGGGTTTGATCTCGCGCAGCTTGGCGATGACGTGTTCGAGAAACGCATCCCCCAGCATCATGCCGAGGTGCAGGTCGGATATTTGCGCGATGGTGATGCGCCCGGAAGCGAGCTTGGGTGTGGTGATGTTTATTTCTTCAATCTGTATCTGCCGCGCCTCGATCAATCCATAGCCCAGTGCTGCGAGTGCGATCAGGCCCACGGTTCTGAGCGCCATCGCATCGTTCAGGGGCCAATTGAAATTCAGCACTGTCGCGAGTGCATGGCCGAGATCGAATACCAGTCCGATGCAAAAAAACAGGAACAGGAATCCCATCCAGGTATAGCTCGTCCAGGCGGTCACGACTGCTGCGTCGCGCCAGCTTTGTTTTTCCATGTACCAGACGAGCAGCGGGGAGAAGGTCAGCACGATCCCGGCCAGTGTCAGCGCCAGCCCCAATCCGAACGAATGCGGGAATGCCATCCACACTTTGCCGAATGCATAGAGATGCATGGAACCGTAAATCAACAACGCCACGCTCATGAAGGTCAGCATTGGCATGCTCCTTTGTGGGTTATTTCTGCGCATCTGTTCCGGGATAGTGTGAACAACATCAACCGGGCTTCTTGCCGGCATTATACTGTTCCTCATTCCGTCCGGAATTCATCAGCCGCACTGGCCAAGCAGATATTGGAAGGTCGCTTTGCTACGAAGGATACGTCAAGGTAGACTGCAAGGGTGGCCTGATGAAGTTCGAGAAGGCTTGAGAAGAAAGGGTGACATGGATAGTCCAAACAGCCAGCAAACACCAGGCCAACAAACATCGGCAAAAAAACTAACGCCCAGCGCAATCGCACATTATCTTGACCAGTATGTCATCGGACAGGAAGCGGCCAAGAAGACACTTTCCGTGGCGGTGTATTCCCATTACCGCAAGCTTGGCAAGCAGCGATTGGCCAACGTTGAGGTCGCCAAGAGCAATATCCTGCTGATCGGCCCGACCGGCACGGGCAAGACGCTGCTGTGCGAAACCCTGTCGAGAATTGTGCGTGTGCCTTTCGTCACCGCTAACGCCACCTCGCTTGCGCAATCAAAATATGTCAATGAGGAAATCGAGGCATTGCTGCTACGCCTGCTGGACAAGGCGGAGGGGGATATTGCCAAAGCCCAGCGCGGCATTGTTTTTATCGACGAGATCGACAAGCTGAAATCAACAGAAGGCGAACAGCGCAGCACGTCGGGAGAGCGGGTGCAGCACGCCTTGCTGAAGATCATGGAAGGCGCGGTGGTTAGACTGGGCAGCACGCAAACCCTCGACACAACCAACATTCTTTTCATTTGTGCAGGGGCTTTCGTCGGTCTGGAAATCATCACGGCCACAAACCAGGCCTTCGGCTTCATTTCCGTCGAAGAAGGCGACAATCAGAAAATTCTCGACCGGCTGAATTCTCGCGTGAAACCCACCGATTTATTTGCGTTCGGGCTGATTCCGGAATTTGCCGGGCGTTTGCCAATCATTACCAATTTCCAGAATCTGTCCAAAGAACAGCTGGTGAAAATCATGGTCGAGCCCCGTAATTCGATCTATAACCAGTTCCGCGAAATTCTCAGGGACGAGGGTGTCGAGCTTGAAATTGAGCACGAGGTTTTCCGGCAAATCGCAGAGTTGGCGTTCGAGTACAAAGTGGGAGCCCGCAGCCTGAGGGGGATTTTCGAGGAAATGCTTACGCCAGTGCTGTATCAGATTCCCGACCATCCGGAGATACGCAAAGTCGTGATCAAGTCGTTGTTTGAAGAGCCGAGCCTGATTGCCGCGTCGTAGAACTTCAGCTCGCTTCTATGCAGCACTGCCGGGATGAGCCATCCGCAATGATGTTGTCGCTCATCAATACCCCAACGCCCTCGCGCCCTGATAGAAAACGAAGCTCACCAGCCACGCCAGCCCCAGCGACCAAGCAAGGGACAGCACAGTGAAGCTGGTCTGCTTGGATTCGCTTTGCAGGGTGGCGACGGTGGCGAGGCAGGGGGTGTAGAGCAGGGTGAACAGCATGAAGCTGTAGGCTTGCACCCAGTCCAGTTGTTGTCCGATCGCGCTGCCCAGCGCTGCGCCGCTCAAGCCGTAAATCACGGCGAGCGCGCCGATGACGATTTCCTTGGCGATGAAGCCGAAGATCAGCGCGATGGTGAGTTGCTCGTTGATGCCGATGGGGGCGAAGAATGGGTGCAGCGCGCCGCCTATCATGCCCGCCCAGGTGTCTGCGCTGGCGGGAGCGGCGGACAGCGGCAGGTGGGTGAGCAGCCAGACCAGTACCACACCGGCGACGATGAATTTGGTGGCGCGGCGCAGGAAGTGGCGCACTTCCAGCCAGCCGCGCAGCACCATTTGACGCAGGGTGGGGAAGCGGTAGGGCGGCAGTTCCAGCACGAACGGTTCGTTGTTTTTGAATTGGTGTTTGAATATCAGCGCGGTGAGTATCGCGCTGGCGAAGCTGAACAGATACAGGCTGAACAGAACCACTGGTGCGGCCTTCGGCGAGAACAGCGCGGCGGTGAAGAAGATGAATACCTGCAGGCGTGCCGAGCACAGCGAGAACGGGATCACCAGCATATTGAGCAGGCGCATGGCGCGCGAGCGCATCACGCGCGTGCCCATCAGCGCGGGGACGTTGCAGCCGAAGCCCATCAGCAGCATGACGAAGCCGCGTCCGTCCAGACCCAGACGCGCCATCAGCGCGTCCATCAAAAATGCGGCGCGCGACAGATAGCCGCTGTCTTCCACCATCGCCATAAATAAAAAGAACAGCACGATGATCGGCACGAACGCCGCGACGGTGGCCACGCCGTTGTAGATGCCGTCCAGCAACAGGCCTTGCACCGCATGCGGCAGGCCGCTCAACAGCGGCACCAGTGCGGTCTCGCGCAGCCAGGTGAACAGTGCGGCGATGCCGGTTTGCAGCGGTTGGCCGAAAATGAAAATGCCCTGGAACAGCAGATACATGACGGCGAAGAAAATCGGCAGTCCCAGCCACGGATGCAGTATCACGCTGTCCAGTTTCTCGGTGAGGTTGTCCGACAGCCGCGCGGGGACTTGCACGGTGTGCTTCAGCACGCGTGCCATTTCTGTTTCGATATGTTCGTCCTGTTCCAACTGGCTGCGCAGTTCTTCCGCCATGCCGGGCGTGGGATAGCGCAGGGCTTTGGTGATGGCTTGCAGTGCTTCCGGATAGCCGCTGCCATATTTTGCGCTGAGCAGGAAGATCGGCATCTCCAGCAGCGCGGACATTTTTGCCACATCGACACTGATGCCGAATTTCTTCGCCTCGTCCGCCATGTTGAGCATCACCACAAGGTTGATGTCGAGTTGCTTGAGTTGCAGCAACAGGCTCATCTGGCGTTCGATCTGCGTGGTGTTGACGATGACCAGCGCGAGGTCGGGGACGTTGTCGTGCAGGAAGTGGCGCACCACCTGTTCGTCGTCGGAAAAGCCGTGCAGGTCGTAGATGCCGGGCAGGTCGATGATCTCGACCATGTCGCTACCTAACATAATTTTCCCGCTGAGCAGTTCGACGGTGATGCCAGGCCAGTTGCCGACGCGCGCCGCGCCGCCGGTCATGCGGTTGAACAGCGTGGATTTGCCGGTATTGGGCATGCCGAGCAGAGCGATTCGCTTCATGATTTTTTCACGCTGATTTTTGCCGCTTCACTGCGCCGCAGCATGACATCAGTGGTGCCGATGCGCACTTGCAAAGGGCCGGAGAAGCTGGCTTTGCGGATCAGTTCGATTTGTTTGCCAGTGCGGAAACCCAAGGCAAGCAGGCGTAAATGAAGTGCTTCTTCGGCATGTATCGAGACGATGGTGGCGAGGTCGCCGGTATGCAGCGCGGCAAGGGTTGTTGCAGGCATGATGATGGCTAATTCAAGAGTGTGAGCATTATTTCACAGTCGTGTGACTTTTGTCGCGCAGCCATGCTCACTCAGGTGCCCGGACAAAAGTTTTTCGTCACGTTTGACAAACCGGAGGGGGGGGGAGCAGACTGCGCACTGCTAACCGAAATTTGTTTAACTCAGGGAGATAATCATGAGAGCAATTAAAATATTTTTGGCAATATTTTTCAGTATTGCTCTTGCATCGTGCGGCAGTGGTGGGGGTGGCGCTGCGCCCAGTGCCAAGCCGACTACCGTTACTGGTACCACGGCAACCGGTAAACCTTTAGGAAATGCACAAATAACATTGACGGATTCGAAAGGGGTTTCGAAAACGGCTACATCATCGGTTACTGGCAAATACACTATTAACGTAACTGGTCTAACCGCCCCGTTTGTTGTCAAAGCAACGGGACTTCAAGGGACTGTTTCGGTGACTTTGGTGTCGGTTGAAGATACTGTTGTTAAATCGTCTACTAATGTCATCAACATCACTCCATGGACGACAGCGATCTCCGCGATGTTGTCAAGCACTGGGTTCGCCAAAGACTTAGACGCTGTGAAGGATCAAGCCACAATCATTTCATCGTTAACTACCGTGGACAACTATACAAAAACACTGCTTGCGCCAACATTGACGGCCGCTGGGTTATCAACAACTGCTGGCCCAATTACCACCCCATTTGTGGCTGACGGTACTGGCTATGACTCGATTTACGATAATCTTCTGATCGGCGAAACCTCGAAAGGTACGATATTTATGGGGCCGAGGTGTACTCCACAGATTGTTACTATAAATGGTCACTGCACCGAGTATTCTGATCCTGGTGACCAAACCACAACTAATCCAAATTTATGCGGGTTTGATATTGCTACAGGAGCGGGTATTCCCTGCGATCCCAGCCAGCCGATTACCGCGCAACCATCGGTTGCCCTTCCCATCCTCGGCCCTAACGATGTCGCCGGTGGCTTCGCAATTTCTGGCCCAGGCGTACATTTTGGACCAGCTGACACCCCCCCACCACCAAACCCACTTAACCTGCCTATCTGTGCCAACGGTGCGACTAATTATCCGACCTGCACGCTGCATACCTGTGCCAACGGTGCGACTAATTATCCAACCTGTACGCTTACCCAGACGACGCCAACTTCCGGAAACTATACTGGGACGTGCACTGTTACTGTCAGCTCGGTGACATGCTGCTCCGGCGGTCAGTGCTCGACCGTTCCCGGCACGTCGACCCAAGCTCCGTTCGGCCCCTTCTCCGTGGCGTCTGGAACCTCGCTTTCGCAGTTCACCTCGAATGTGTGTTCCAGTGTTAATGCGGCCTTCAGTGGTTGTGCAAGTTCGACTTGTAACTCTTCATCGTCGTCAAGTACATCGGCCGCATTTTCTGCCTCGTGTACCATACCGGCCGTGACGGGTTGCACCGGCGGAAACATAACCGAGACTTGCTCCGTTAGCCATCAGTAAATATAAGCTAAGGTGGGGATTTTCTTCCGAAGAAGCAAAAGCCCCGCTTTTCAGCAGGGCTTCCAAATTCTTTGGTGCAGAAGAAGAGATTTAAGCCAAGTAGCGTGGGCACGATTTTGTGCCCACGCGGATACTGGATAAGTGGATAGGATCATTGCGGCGGCAAAGTGAATACCAATATTAATAGCCGATATTCACATTGGCATCAATAATCATAGCGGCCTTCGGGCCGCTATTTTTTAATAGGCATCAGCGGAAACGTAAGCCTCAATAGGTCGTTCAACACTGTTGTCGCGTAGCGCTTTGGGGCGAGGTCTTATTACGGTAGAATGTGACCTTTATTTTTTCAGCCAAGCAAGAATGATAAGCCCGCGAATGATAAGCAAAGGGAAAATGATCACAGGCAGTATGGTTGCGATCGTCACTCCGATGCAGGAGGACGGCAGTCTCGACTTGGCGGCGTTTCGTGCGTTGATCGATTTTCACATTGCGCAAGGTACAGATGGCATCGTGGTGGTCGGCACGACCGGCGAATCACCTACCGTCAATGTGGAAGAACACGAGTTGCTGATCGCCGAGGCGGTGAAGCATGCCGCCAGACGAATTCCCATCATCGCCGGAACCGGCGCGAATTCCACTACCGAAGCGATCGAGCTGGCCGCCTTTTCGAAAAAAGCCGGCGCGGATGCTTCGCTGACGGTGGTGCCCTATTACAACAAGCCGACTCAGGAGGGCTTGTATCTGCACTTCAAGGCCATCGCCGAGGCGGTGGACATGCCGCACATTTTGTACAACGTGCCGGGGCGCACCGTTGCCGATATGAGCAACGACACGGTGCTGCGACTGGCGCAGATTTCCAACATCGTCGGCATCAAGGACGCGACCGGCGACATCGAGCGCGGCAGCGATCTGTTGCAGCGCGCGCCGAAAGATTT
>PLBS01000103.1:9784-11854 GCA_003134595.1 Gallionella sp.
GGCTTGCATCGCAACCTGTTCGTCGAAGCCAACCCGATTCCGGTGAAGTGGGCGGTGGCGCGCTTGGGTAAAATGAAAAACACCTTGCGCCTGCCGCTCACCCCTTTGTCGCAATCCGCACATGAGATGGTCGAGGAAGCGATGCGTCAGGCCGGTGTGCTTTAGGGTACCCTTGAATCAACTATGTCGTATAGCCGGAGAGAAACAATGAAAGTTTTGCAAATCGGGATTTCCAGTGCGGTGCTGGTTTCGTTGTTAAGTTGCAGCACGCTCGGATCCGACGGCAAGCGCATCGATTATGGCGCCGCTGCGGTGCAAGTGCCATCCCTGGAAGTGCCGCCGGATCTGACCACGCCCGGCGGCGATGAACGCTACAAGGTGCCACAGGGCGAAGGTAAAACCCCTGTCCTGAGCACAGTCGAAGGGGTTGCGACTTATTCCGATTACAGCAAGGGGGGTGCTCAGGGCCGCACTGCCAGTGCGGTATTGCCGGAAGTTCAGGGCGTGCATATGGAGCGCAACATTGCTCAACGTTGGCTGGTTATTAACGAGAAGGCAGAAAACGTTTGGCCTGAGGTCAAGGCGTTCTGGCAGGAAATCGGACTGACCATCAGCAGCGAAGACCAGGCGGCAGGTGTGATGGAAACCGGTTGGGCAGAAAATCGCGCCAAGATTCCGCAGGGCGGTTCTCATAATGGGTTTAACCAGGAGTTCAGCGCTGCCCATTCAGCCGGTGAGCGCGATCAATTTCGTACGCGTCTGGAGCGCAACAAGGACGGTGTGAGTACCGAGGTGTATATCACCCATCGCGGCATCAAGGAGGAGTTTTCTGCAGCCAAGGGCACCTCGCAATGGGTAGCGCGCGCCAATGATCCGGAGTTGGAGGCGATCATGTTGCAAAATCTGATGGTGCGTTTCGGTGTCAACGAAACTAAGGCGGCCAGCGCGGTGGCGGCAGTTAGCACGGTGGCAGCGACCAGCGCGGTAGCAGCAGCGGCCAGCGCAGCAACGCTCAATGCGCCCGAACCGGTGGGGATGGCCAGTTTGCGGGAAATTTCCGGTGGCAGCACCATCATCGTGGTGAACGATGCGTTCGACAGGTCCTGGCGCAAGGTGGGGTTGGCTATCGAAAGCGCGAGTCTGGCGGTGGAAGACAAGGATCGCGAAAAGGGCACCTACTTCTTGCGTCCCGTTAAGCTCGAGAGCGGTTGGCTGGATAAGCTGAAGTTCTGGAAGAGCAACGTGGATACCACCAGGCACTACCGCGTGAATGTCAAGGATGGCGGAACATCGTGCGAAGTGTCCATCATCGATCAGGACGGTGCAAGCAACAAGGTAAGCAAGCAGATGCTTGAGGCGATTTACAAGAACATCAATCAACAGCAGCAGTAAGCCGCTAATGTCCATGCGTTTCTCGTCTTTGGGCAGCGGCAGCGAAGGCAACGCGTTGCTGGTTGCGGTCGGTATGAAAAGCTCTTGCGGGTGCCCGGATACGAAAAGCTCTTGTCCGGGCACCCGCAAGAGCTTTTCGTATCCGGGCACCCGTCAGACGCAAGTTCTGATGGACTGCGGCTTTGGATTGCAGGACACAGTCTCGCGTCTGGCGCGTCTGGGCGTGTCTCCCGAGCAGTTGAGCGGCATCGTCGTCACCCATGAGCACGGCGATCACATCAGCGGCGTGGCGCGGCTGGCACGCAAATACAATCTGCCGGTTTGGCTTACACACGGCACGTTGCGCAGTCAGTCTAAAGCTTTTGCCGGCATTGCCAACATCCGGGAAATCGATCCCCAGCGAGCATTCGTAATTGGCGACATTGAAATCATTCCCTATCCCGTTCCGCACGATGCCGCCGAGCCGGTGCAATTCGTCTTCAGCGATGGTGCGCGGCGGCTGGGCGTATTGACCGATACCGGATGCAGCACGGCGCATATCGAACAGACGCTGAGCGGTTGCCACGCGCTGGTGCTGGAGTGCAATCACGATATTGAAATGTTGATGAACGGTGATTACCCATACAGCCTGAAGCAGCGTGTGGGTGGTCGTTTCGGACATCTGAACAATCAGGAATC
>PLBS01000007.1 GCA_003134595.1 Gallionella sp.
GCCGCTATTTCCGGGCGCATCGGCCGCGCCATGGTGACGGAAGGCGCCTTTGTCCGCAAGGGAGATGCCACGTTATTGGCCACCATCGAGCAGCTGGATCCCATCTATGCCAACTTCACGCAGCCCGGCTCCGATCTGTTGCGTCTGAGACAGGCTGTCAAGATGGGCAAACTCAAACGCGCCGAATCCGCCAATGTGGAATTGGTGCTAGAAGATGGCAGTGTTTACCCGCAACCGGGCAAGATATTTTTCACCGACATGGCGGTTGATCCGGGCACAGGCTCGGTGTCGCTGCGCGCCGAATTTCCCAATCCCAAACACGAGTTGTTGCCCGGTATGTTCGTGCGTATCCGTTTTCCAGAGGCGTTGGCAGAGAATGTCATACGAATTCCGCAACGCGCCGTACAAGCCAGTCCGCAAGGGCAATTTGTAATGGTGGTCGGCGCGGAAAGTAAAGCAACGCCGATGCCGGTGAAGACGGGCGACATGGCGGGCGAAGATTTCATCATTGCCGAAGGCCTCAAAGGCGGTGAACAAGTCATCGTAAACGGTTTGCAGAAAGCGCGTCCGGGTACACCGGTGAAGCCCGTGCCGCTGGATACGCCAGATTCGGCTGTAGCTGCACCGCCTGCCGCAAAATCTGCCGACAAGAAATAAGGCCGGCCATGTTCGCAAAATTCTTCATAGACCGCCCGATCTTTGCATGGGTCATCGCGCTCATCATCCTGCTGAGCGGCGGGCTGGCGCTACGCAACCTGCCGGTCGCAGCTTATCCGGCGGTGGCTCCACCGGCATTGGCTATTACGCTCAATTACCCCGGCGCTTCGGCGCAGGTGGTGGAGGAAACCGCTGTCGCCCTGATCGAGCAGGAATTGAACGGCATCGAGCATTTGCTCTCCATGGACTCGTCCTCCGAACTGGGTATCGGCACCATCACGCTGACTTTCGAAGCGGGCACTAATCTGGATGTGGCTTCTGTCGAAACACAAAATCGCGTCAAGCGCGCCGAAGCGCGCCTGCCGGATGATGTGCGCCGCGTGGGCGTAACCGTGGCGAAGTCGGCGCGGAATTATTTGATGTTCATCGCGCTCATTTCGCCGGACAAGAGCCGCGACAATGTGGCTCTTGGCAGCTACACCGCAGCCAACCTGCTGGAGAACATCCGCCGCGTGCCGGGCGTGGGCGAGGCGATATTGTTCGGCACCGAATACTCGATGCGGCTGTGGCTGAAGCCCGAGAAACTCCATGCATATAACCTGACACCCGGCGATATCACCAAGGCCGTGCGCGCCCAGAATACGCAGCTTGCCACCGGCGAGCTCGGCCAATTGCCGGCAGCGCCCGGCCAGCAGTTGAATGCGGTGATCGTCACAAAAAGCCGTTTGTCCACGCCGGAAGAATTCGGNNGAATTCGGCAACATCATCGTGCGCGCCAACCCGGACGGTTCATCGGTGCGGGTCAAGGATGTGGCGCGTGTGGAACTGGGTGCGCAGGACTATTCCATTGCCGCGCGCATCGATGGACAGCCTGCCGCGGCCATCGCGATCCGCCTGGCACCCTCGGCCAACGCGCTGGATACCGCCAAAGCGGTCAAGGCCAAGATGACGGAGCTGGCAAAATTTTTCCCCAAAGGGGTGGACTGGTTAGTGCCTTACGACACTTCCAAGTTCGTCGAAATCTCGATAAGCGAAGTGGTGAAGACGCTGGCGGAAGCCATGCTGCTGGTATTCCTGGTCATCTACCTGTTCCTGGGAAACCTGCGCGCCACCTTCATTCCCGCCATCGTCGTGCCGGTCGCGCTGGTCGGCGGGTTGGTGGGTTTGTATACCATCGGCTACTCGATCAACACCCTGACGCTGTTTGCGATGGTGCTGGCCGTCGGCATCGTGGTGGATGATGCCATCGTGGTGGTGGAGAACGTGGAACGCATCATGACCGAAGAAGGCCTTGCGCCGCGTGAAGCAACACGCAAGGCAATGGATCAGATATTCGGCGCCATCATCGCCATTACTTTGGTGCTGTGCTCCGTATTCATCCCGATGACTTTCTTCGGCGGTTCCGTGGGTGCGATCTATCGCCAGTTCGCTGTCACGCTGATCATGACCATCCTGTTCTCGGTGCTGATGGCGTTGTCCCTGACGCCGGCGCTGTGCGCTACGCTGTTAAGAAACTCTCCCGGCCATGAAATGGTGCCGACAAAGGGTTTGCTCGGCTGGTTTAATCGTTTCTTCACCAGAACCACGCAACGTTACAAGTCCGGGGTAGGTGGCGTATTGAAGCGCACCGGTCGCTATCTGATGCTCTACGCGGGACTCCTGGGAGTCGTGGGCTGGCTGTTCGTGCATCTGCCGACCAGCTTCCTGCCGGATGAGGATCAGGGTTATTTCATCAGCGTGATCCAGTTGCCGCCGGGTGCCACGCGGGAGCGCTCACAAGAAGTGCTGTCGGAAGTGGAACAGTTCTATCTCAAGCAGCCCGAGGTGGCGCACGTCATCGGCGTGCTCGGATTTTCCTTCTTTGGCCGTGGACAGAATGCCGCGACTGCTTTCGTCCGTCTGAAGGAATGGAATGAGCGGCCCAGTCCGGACAATTCGGCATCTTCGCTGGTAAAGCGCGCCAACATGGCGTTGTTCCGCATCAAGCAGGCGATGATTTTCGCCGTCAACGTGCCGCCGATCCCGGAACTGGCGGCCATCGGCGGTTTCGATTTCCGCTTGCAAGACCGTTCCGGTCAGGGCAGGGAAAAGCTGCTCGAAGCGCGCAACATGGCGCTGGGTATCGCAAGCAAACACCCCGCGCTGATGGGCGTGCGACCGGAAGGGCAGGAACCGGGGCCGCAATTACAGATAGACATTGACCGCCTGAAAGCGCGTGCATTGGGCATAGACATCGCCGACCTGAACGAAACCCTGCAGTCGGCGCTCGGCGTGGCCTACATCAACGACTTCGTGCGGCAGGGCCGCATCCTGCGGGTGCAGATGCAGGCGGAAGCCAGCAACCGCACCACGCCGGAGCAGATAATGCGGATACCGGTGCGGAATGCGCAGGGCGGGATGGTGCCGCTGTCTGAAATTGCCACGCCGCGCTGGGTAGTGGATCTGCCGAAGCTGGATCGCTTCAACGGCCTGCCGTCCATGAAGATTGCCGGCGGCCCTGCGCTTGGCCGCAGCAGCGGCGAAGCATTGGCGGCGATGGAAGAAGTAGCGTCTAAATTGCCGCCCGGCTTCGGCTTCGAATGGTCCGGAACGTCAAGCGAGGAGCGGCTTTCAGGCAGCCAGGCGCCATTCCTGTTTGGCCTTTCGGTGATTGCAGTGTTCCTGTGTTTGGCCGCGCTGTATGAGAGCTGGTCCATCCCGGTTGCGGTGATCCTGGTGGTGCCCATCGGCATACTGGGCGCGCTGACCGCCGTCACGCTACGCGGCTTGCCCAACGATGTTTATTTCAAGGTCGGGCTGATCGTCATCATCGGACTTGCGGCGAAGAATGCGATCCTGATCATTCAGTTCGCCCGCGATTTGCAGGATAAGGGGCACGACCTGGCTGATGCCACGCTGGAAGCATGCCGCCTGAGGTTCCGTCCCATTCTGATGACCTCTATCGCCTTTGTTCTGGGCGTCCTGCCACTGGCCATTTCCACCGGCGCGGGCGCGAATGGGCGTCATGCCATCGGCACCGGCGTCATGGGCGGCATGATCGCCGCGACAGTATTGGCAGTGTTTTTTGTGCCGGTTTTCTACGTGGTCGTCCGCCGTATCTTCCCCGGCCATGCGCGGAAGACCGCTGCACACGAGGAGAGCCAGCATGAATAACGTGAACGTCGCGAAGCGACACGTCCAATACAAAAAATCAACGTTGATTATTCTGGCAACGGTGCTGGGCGGTTGTTCATTGATGCCGAACTATGAGCGGCCAAGCGCGCCTATTCCGGTTGCATGGCCCGACAGCGTGAAGTTGAAAGCCACCACCGGGCTTGCGCTTGCCGATTGGCAACATTATTTCCCCGACCCGCGCTTGCAAGCATTGATTGCCGCCGCGCTGGAAAACAATCGCGATCTGCGCATCGCCACCGCGCGCATCGCTGAAGCCCGTGCGCAATATGGCATACAGCGGGCCGATCGTTTCCC
>PLBS01000022.1 GCA_003134595.1 Gallionella sp.
AAATACAGCAGCGCGAAAAACATGCTGTGCACCGCCAGGGCCAGAATGCCTGCGGGCAGCTTATAGGGTTCGTAATAAACCGTTGCACTCATTGCTTGGCTTTTGTCAACAGACCGACTTTCTTAATATGCTGCTGTTGCAGCAGGTCCATCACCTTGATGACTTCTTCATAGCGCACGTCCTTGTCAGCGGAAATCACCACCGCCTGCTCTGCTTGCTTGTCCGGCCTGGCTTTCAATATCGCAATCAACTCATTGAGCGACACACTGCTTTCCATGCCGCCACTGGCGTGATCGCGCAACGCCAGCGTGGTGTCTTTTTTGATGATGACTTCCAACGGGGCAAGTGGTGGTGGCGCAAGCGACGTGCCCACGCTAGGCAAATCGATCTGGCCGGGATTCATCAGCGGCGCGGTCACCATGAAAATCACCAGCAGCACCAGCATCACGTCGATATACGGCACGACGTTGATCTCGTTCATCAGGCGATTGGCGGGACGGTGGTGGCTTCTCATGGCTGGCGTTGCAGGACGTTGGAGAATTCTTCGGTAAAGCTGTCGAAACGGGTGGAAAGGCGATTGATGTCGTACGCGTAGCGGTTGTAGGCGACCACCGCCGGAATCGCCGCGAACAAGCCCATCGCAGTCGCCACCAGTGCTTCGGCGATGCCGGGTGCGACGTGCGCCAAGGTCGCCTGACCCACGTTCGCCAAACCGCGAAACGCGTTCATGATCCCCCACACCGTACCGAACAATCCCACGTAGGGGCTGACCGAACCGACCGAGGCGAGAAACGCCAGATGCGATTCCAGCCTGTCCATCTCGCGCTGATAGGTCGCGCGCATGGCGCGGCGCGTGCCCTCCATCACCGCACTGGCATCCACACCATGCTGCTTTTTCAGCTTCACGAACTCGGTAAAACCGGCGGCGAAAATGCGTTCCAATGCACCCTGATGACGCAGGGAACTGCTGTTTGCATATTTGTAAAGCTCGTTCAAATTCTGGTTGTGCCAGAATGCATCTTCAAATTCTTCGGTCAACCTGACTTCGCTGCGGATGGCGAACATCTTGAGGAAGATATACCACCACGACATCAACGACACCACCAGCAACAAGCCCATCACCAATTGCACCAGCACGCTGGCATGGCTGATGAGATGCACAAACGACAAATCCTGCGTTACTTCCATTTCAACTCTTCCCCCTTCAATTCTTCCATTGCCCGCGCAATACCTCCGGCACACTGACCGGTTTGAAACTTTCCAACGAGACGCATACCAGATGCACTTCGGCTTCGGTCAACACTTCAGCGCCGCGCCGCACAGTTTGCAACAAAGAAAGGCGGCTGCGACCGATGTCCTTGATCTGCGCCGTCACCTC
Organism: Gallionella sp.; assembly: GCA_003134595.1. Lineage (GTDB taxonomy): Bacteria > Pseudomonadota > Gammaproteobacteria > Burkholderiales > Gallionellaceae > Gallionella. Next base: position 1,379 of record PLBS01000022.1, read on the forward strand.
CAGCAAATCATCCAGCAGCGCGGGCTTAAGATAATCCAGCTTGAGCGAACGCACCACGAACACCATACCGAATTCCTTCATCAATCCGGTATTGCTGTAACCGTGGGTGCGAAACCACTCAGTCCGCGCGCGCTCCATAAAGTTCAAATAGTTGGCGTGATACACCACGCCGCCCGCATCCGTGTCCTGAAAATACACGCGGATTGGCAATGAAAAGATTTTACTTTTACTCATTTTATCAATCGCCGCTCAATGGCAAATCCCCGCTGACTGGATTCAGGTTAATCGGATTATTGGCCACCGTCAGCCCGAAATGGCGATACGCGATCGCCGTGGCCATGCGTCCGCGCGGCGTGCGCTGCAAATAGCCCTGCTGGATCAGATAAGGCTCCAGCACATCCTCGATGGTATCGCTCTCCTCGCCGATCGCGGCGGCAAGATTGTCCAGACCGACTGGGCCGCCGAGGAATTTTTCGATGACCGCCAGCAATAATTTTCTGTCCATGACATCCAGCCCGCGCGCATCCACATCCAGCATGGTCAACGCGGCATCCGCCACCTCGCGGGTCGCATCGCCGTCCGCCTTCACATCGGCGAAGTCGCGCACACGGCGCAGCAAACGGTTGGCGATACGCGGCGTGCCGCGTGAACGCTTGGCGATTTCCAAAGCACCATCGTGGGTCAGATTCATTTTCAGCAGATTCGATGAGCGCATCACGATGCGCTGCAATTCTTCCGGGGTGTAGAACTCCAGCCTTGCAACAATCCCGAAGCGGTCGCGCAACGGATTGGTGAGCATCCCCGCGCGCGTGGTCGCCCCCACCAGCGTGAACGGCGGCAGGTCCAATTTCACCGAACGCGCCGCCGGGCCTTCGCCGATCATGATGTCGATCTGGTAATCCTCCAGCGCGGGATACAGGATCTCTTCCACCACCGGCGACAAACGATGGATCTCGTCGATGAACAACACATCATTTGGTTCGAGATTGGTCAGCAGCGCGGCCAGATCACCGGCGCGCTCCAGCACCGGGCCGGAGGTATGGCGCAGATTCACGCCCATCTCGCGCGCGATGATTTGCGCCAGGGTGGTCTTGCCCAAACCGGGCGGGCCGAACAGCAGCACGTGATCGAGCGGCTCTTTGCGCCGCTTTGCCGCTTCGATGAATATTTCCAACTGCCCGCGAATCTTTTCCTGGCCGACATACTCATCGAGTTGCTTGGGGCGCAGCGCGCGCTCCAGCGCCTCTTCATGTTGAGAGGCGGCAGTCGGCGCAACTATCCGATCAGAATCGGGGCGCGGTTCGGCGGAAAGGTTATCGCTGTGGATCATGATCGTGGTTGCTTTTCATGGTCTGGATAATTTCAATTCAGGATAATTTTCATTCATAAACCTGCTGCGCCAATTGCTGGATTCTAATCCCGAGTGCGCCACAGTAACAACAATATCACATGTACTGGAGTCAAATCATTTTCAGCACCCACTTTGGGATGCGGCAAGCTGGTTCATTGTTTCAAACTCGCCGACTCGATAGAGGCTTGTCATGAAGTTGCTTTCTTGTCATGATGACCATCAATTGCTCGGGGGCGGCCATTAATCAAGCCAAAACTTAAAAATAAAACAGTTTGGTCTTGTCATTGCCGAAAGAAAAATTTATGAAAGAAAAATTTCATGCATAGGAATTCCAGGGCCGCGCCATTTTTGTTTGCCTTTGTTTCAGTTTTCATCGTCATTGCGCTTTACTACAACCAGAATTCGTTCCTTGAGGCTTTTGAAGCCAAGACCTACGACCTCAGGTTTAGAGATTTGCGCGGTGCAATTCCTCCCAGCGCGGACATCGCAATCGTTGCGATCGATGACAAGAGTATCGCCGAGTTGGGACGATTCCCCTGGACTAGAACTCAATATGTACGCCTTATCGAGCGGCTCACAACTGCGGGAGCAAAAGCGTTGCTGGTCGATGCATTTTTCCCGGAGCGTGAAACGGCGAGCATAGATCGTGCCTTTGCTGCGGCGGTCAGGAAAGCCGGTAATGTGGATCTGGCCGTGGTCTTTGATTTTGACGAACAGCTTCGGGTGAAAAGCAGCACGCATACTCTTCCTGAGATTGAAAAGGCCGCAGCGGGGATAGGGCACATCAATCTATTGCCTGAAGACGATGGAGTGAATCGGCGCAACAAGCTTCTTATCGAGGCGGATGGCAAGCTGGTTCCTTCGCTGGGTTTGTTGGGGGCCATGGCGGCACTGGGTGAAAAGCAATTCGTCCCCGGTCCGTTCGACATCGGCTTGGGTAAGAGACACATCCCGGTAGAAGGAAATTACTCGATGTGGATCAACTACACGGGGAAGCCGGGCAACTATCCTCGCTATTCCTTTACCGACATTGTTCATGGACGGGCTGACCCCGCACTACTCAAAGACAAGGTGATCTTTCTGGGTGCCACGGCGCTGGGTATCTACGACATGAGGGTCACCCCGTTCGACAAAAATTCGCCGGGGGTTGAAATACACGCGACGGTTGCGGACGACATCATCAGCGAACGCTTTATCCGCCATACCGGGCTGGAGGCGCTGTTCGACATGGCGCTGATCGTCGTGTTGGGATTGGTGACGTTTTATCTGACCATGCGTCTTCGCCTGCATGTCGCGATCCCCGCAGTATTCCTGCTCTCATCAGGCTATGTGTGGCTGTCTTACTGGATATTCCTCCAAGGTCACTGGGTCAGCATGATCTATCCGCCAATGGCGGCCATGGTCGCGCTATCAATAGGCGGCAGCTTCCGCTATTTGGTGCTGGATCGCAGCGCACGAGAAATGCGGACGATGTTTTCCAGTTATCTGTCGCCTAAACTGGTTGATCGGTTGGAGAAAGAGCACGAAGTAGTGCGGATCGGCGGTGACAATAAAGTGGTAACGGTGTTGTTCACGGACATCAAGGGTTTTACCACGTTTAGCGAGAGCCGCTCCCCCCAGGAGGTGGTCACGAGGTTGAACGAATATCTCGGTACCATGGTTCAAGTGATCGATCGTTTTGATGGTACGGTGGACAAATTCATCGGTGACGGCATCATGTTTTATTGGGGCGCACCTTTTGCGCAGCCGGATCATGCAAAGCTTGCCGTTGCCTGTGTTTTGGAAATGAAGAAGGAAATGGAGCGCCTCAATGCCAAATGGGCGGTGGAAGGCCTGGAGCCTTTTTCGATTCGCGGCGGAGCACAGTCGGGCGATGTGGTGGCCGGTAATGTGGGTTCTCTCGGCAAAAAAATGGAATACACCCTGATTGGAGATACGGTAAATCAGGCGGCTCGGCTTGAGAGCGCTGCAAAATATTACGGGGTGGATTTCCTGATAGGCGAAAGCACTTATCTGTTGACCCGTGATATCTATCGATACAGGGAGTTGGATAAGATCCGGGTAGTTGGAAAACAGATACCTGTTACAATTTACGAGTTGCTTGGCGCGCTGTCGGAGCCGTTGGAAAAATGGATCGCAAAGTTTGATGAGGCGCTGAAGTTTTATAGGGCGCGCAGGTGGGAAGATGCAAGAAAGAGTTTTGTTTTCATATTGGATGAGAAGCCGGAAGACAGGCCAAGCAAGATTTATTTTGAGCGTTGCGAGCACTATATAAAAAACCCGCCCCCGGAGAAGTGGGATGGTGTGATCAACCGGTCAGATAAATAGCACATTGCGGTTTTGTGTAAAGGCTGCGTGTTTTTGTAATTTCTCGTGATCAATAAATTTATTGCGGACGGTGTTTGGCATGCGTGTTTTAATTACTGCGATTCTATCCTTGGCCATGTTTGTATCTGCCCGCGCGGATACTGCGGATGTTTCCTCTCCGGCGGGCCTGGCCAAAGTCGAACTTGTGCAGGAGTTCGCCATTGGCGGGATGCGAAAGCTGCTTGGCTGGAACGGTGGCAATACTTACTTTGCAAAAAAGGATGGCTCTGTTAGCGTAGTGGACAAGGATGGGAAAGAGCTGGTTGCCTTGCAGGCAAAGGACAGCAAAGGGGGAGCGATACTCAAGCAGCCCGAAGCGGTTGTTGTTTCCGATGGCGTGATCTATGTGGCCGATAGTGAAACGGACCGTGTTGCGATGTTCTCTCTGCAGGGCAAATACCAGGAGAGCTTTGGCACCAAGAACGGCGGCGGTTTTTTTAGCGGAAAGGGAAATTCGCTCAGTTCTCCGCGTGGTATTGCTGTCCACGAGGGCATAATCTATGTGGCCGACAGCGGTAATGGCAGGATACAGATGTACGGCAACAATGGCGTTTTCCTGGCTACTCTCGAGATTGAAGACGCTCTCGAAAACATTGCCGCGAAGGAGAAGGGGCTGCCGTACAAGTTGCATGAGCCGACTGACATTGCGATCGATGCCATGGGGCAAATCTATGTGCTGGACGCGGATGATTCCCTGATCAAGGTATACAGCCCTGACGGGGTATATTTGAAGCATCTTTCAGGAGTGAAGGCGCTGTCCTTCAGTATTGCCCGTGACGGTATCTATGTGGCAGACCGGGATTCCTATTCCATAAACAAATATGATTTCAAGGGCAAGCAGTTATATTCTTTCGGCTCCAGAGGGAAAGGTCGTGCGCAGTTTAAAAGCATAACCGGGCTAGCTACGAACCAAGACCGTCAGGTGCTGATTGGCGACGGCGAGAAGGGGATCGCAGATATATTCATGGTCGGAGCCGGTGCAACTTTTGAACCGGAGGTTAAGCGTCCATCGAGAATTTCCGTGCGATGGGAGCAGGTCATTCCGGTTTCCGTCGGCAAGATGGTTTGGGATGGCAAGGGAACGATGTATGGAGTCGATGCGGAAAACAACAGGATAGTCCGGATCGTTAACGGAGCTGTGGCCGGTGAAATCAAGGTGAAGGATTTTTCCCCGGTGTCTGTTGCCGTTGACAAGAACGGAGCACTTTGGGCGCTGGACAAGAAGAAGGCCAGGGTTGTAAAGCTGGACGAATCAGGAAAAATCCTCTTCAGTTTTGGTTCATCAGGGAGCCAGAACGGGGAATTTGACGACGCTGAAGATTTTGCCATTTCCAGTACCGGGCTGATATTTGTCGCCGACCGGGGCAATCGCAGAGTTCAGGCATTCAGCGACGACGGAGTGTTCCTGAAAGAAATTCGCAGCGATGCGTCCGGCAAACTGGAGGATCCTGCTGCGATCGTCATTGATTCCCAGGATGTGATCTATGTCCTGGATAAAGGCCGTTCTGTCATATCTACTTATTCGGCCAAGGTGGAGCCGCTGGGCGTATTTGGCAAACCGGCTGAGGGTATTGCAATCCTCACAAAACCGCTAGACCTGATGGCAACACAGGATGAGTTGTTTGTTCTCGACTCGGGCCAGGTCAAGGTTTTTTCACACAAAGGGCAGTATGTCCGTTCATTCGCCACCAGTGGGAACGGTCACGGAGAACTTGATGAACCGTTGGGGATAACCGCAACAGGTGATACGACCTTCGCTATATCAGAGCGTGGAAACAAGCGAGTGCAAACTTTTTCCACGTTGTATAAACCCTCGGCTCCCTCGCAGTTGGCAGCGCAGGGCGCAGTACACACCATTGAATTGCGTTGGGCGGCCTCTGTGCTGCCGTACATCAAACAGTACCGGATCTACAGGTCGCAGACCGAGAACTCGGGATTCGTCCAGGTCGCCACCAGCAACACCAATCAGTACATGGACACGGGTCTGGAAGCAGAAAAGAAATTTTTTTACCGGGTGGCCGGAGAAACCAATTACGGGTACGTGGGGCCGAAGAGCGAGCCGGTGAACGGGGCCGCCAAGAAGTACGTTCCGCCGCCCTTGGAAAATTTGAAGGTGGAGCCGTCCCAAACGCAACTTAAATTCACCTGGAAGCCTGTTGACCCGCAATACTTCAGCGCCTACCTGATTTATCAGAAAGACGGAGATATCTATACCAAGGTTGGCGAAACGACTCAGCCGGAGTTCATAAAAAATTCGCTGGTCCCTAATACCAAATATACCTACTATATTTCGATGCTCAGCACCGATGGAACTGAATCGGATAAATTGGTCGTCACAGCAACTACTCCGCCATCCAATAGCGCACCGCTGGAAATCGAAGTCGTCAAGTTGCAAGATATCTTTTCCAATTCCTATAAGCTTTATGAGCAAGACGGGGTGGGCCACATCAAGTTGACCAACAATACCGACAAGCCCATAGAAAAAATCAAGATAAGTTTTATGTTGAATAATTTCATGGATTTTCCCACGGAAGGCAAGGTCAACAAGCTGCTGCCGGGGCAGAGTGAAGAGGTCACCCTCAAGGCTGTGTTCAATAACAATATTCTGACCATCACCGAGGACAGCTCGATACAGGCGATGATAGAGGCGAGCTATTTTCAGGACGGCAATCGGCAGACTTACAGCAAAAATGCCACAGTCACGGTCTATGATAAGCACCGCATGACTTGGGATGAGCATGAGCGTTTTGCTTCTTTTGTAACACCCAAAGATACGCCGATAATCGACTTCGCACGTTCGGTAGCGACCCAGTTCAAGGAAACCAAAGACGAGTCGAATCTGGCCGCAGCGCTGTTCGACTCCATGGGCGTGATGGGGTTTACCTACATTCAGAATCCATCTGACCCCTACCAGGTATCCCTGGCAAAGACGGCGACAACCGCAAAAACGGATACGGTCGACTATGTCCAGTATCCGCGCGAGACACTGGAGCGCAAATCGGGTGATTGTGTCGATCTGGTCGCGTTCTATTCCACTGCCCTTGAGAGCATGGGAATCACCACGTTGGCGCTCGAGGTGCCGGATCACTTGCTGATGATGTTCTCCACCGGCATCAGTGCGGATGCCGATGGATACACGATGAATGATATGTATGTGATACACGATGGCATTCTATGGATCCCGGTCGAGACCACCGTCGTTGGAAAACCTTTTATCAAGGCATGGGAGTTGGGTGCCGCCAACTACTACAAATGGAAAGATAAGGGACTGACCATACTGGACGTTCACAACGCGTGGAATACCTATAAACCGGCCACGTTGCCCAATTCCGCGCTAAAGATCATGGACATTACTTCAGGGGCGATCGAGAAAAAATTCCCGGGAGATTTCATCTCAATGCTCAAGATCAGTTCCCAGACCAAGACCAGGCGTTATCTTCAGGCGATACAAAAAAATCCTGCCGATATGGGAGCACATCTCCAGATGGGCATCATTCTCGCTAAAATCGGGGACAAGAAGGAAGCGATTAAATATTTCGACAAGGTTCTCGGCGCCGAGCCAAAGAATGCAGCTGCGCTGAACAATCGCGGCAACATCTTCATGCTTGATGAGAAGTATTTTGAGGCGCAAAAGTCCTATCTTGCCGCTTCCCAGGCAGATCCGAAGGATCCCTACATTTGGGTCAATCTGGCAAAATCATACAAGGCGTTGAACAATACCAAGAAAGCGAAGGCGGCTTTTGTCAAGGCACAAAAACTGGATCCGTCGGTCAAGGAAAAGTATAAGGCGATGGCTTTGGAACTGTTAAACTCATTATAGGACTAAAGAACTGTCGGATTCATTGTTCGGACTATCCATGTCGTTTACATAAAGGAGAAAATGATGAAAAAACTGACCATGTTGCTTTTGTTTGGCTTGACTCTCGGTTCACAGGCGCTCTACGCTGGCGAGAAAAGCGATAGCACCCAGAGTTTCTGGGATATGCTCAGAAGCAAACTCGAATTGTTGACTCCGCAAAAGCGGGTGACCGCAACCAATGCAACCGGCGGTGTTCGCGGTGCTGCTGTGGCATCTGAAGATGTATATTGGAAAAACGAGGCTACAGGGCAGACCATAGATGCAGATGAACTGGATGCGTTCAAAAAGGGGATCAAACTGATCGAGGCGGGTGAAAAGGGACAGGCTAAAACTGCCTTTGCCGATTTCATCAAAAAATATCCTGATAGTTCCTTGCGCAAAGACGCTGACCAAGCCCTGGCGCTTTCCAACCCCTAAGCCCTCCCATATCTTCGCTCCATAGCCGAACCGTCTACTGGTGGGCGCCGGCTCGGATCGTTTTTATCCCGCAGGTCCGGTTGGATACCCCTCAGTTCTAGTAACCAGATTAAGCTTCTTAGCGCGGCTCAATCTGCGACAAATGCCGCGCCACTGACAGCGATGCCCCCAACCAGCCGAGATACATCGAGAACAGCAGCAGCGTCAGGCTGTCGCCGAACGACATCGGATGCAATGCGAACTGGTTGGCGAAGAGTTGCGCTAGCGCGTTGAGTTAATGGTTGAGCAGTAGCACAGGCTGACGGTGATAATCAGATACGCTGCAATGCCACCAAGCAGTCCCTGGGCCGCGCCGAAGTACAAGTAGGGGCGGCGAATGTAATCAATGGGTCCCGTGTTATCGGCAAATCAGTGAATGACTTGAGCGCGCGAGTCGGTTTGCTCGGCAGTACACACAGCGCAGTGCAGGCTACTTAAAGACACGGAACAACCCTTGGCAATCAGTGTCGACCCAGTTGGTAACGGGTTATGCGGCGCACAATGCGGTTGGGGTTGCTGCACTCTAGAATCTCACCAGTTTGGCACTCAATCCATTGTTGAGCCGCTACCCTGTAAACCTTCTTCTTTTCTCGATTTAGAATTCCCGCTTCCCATTACTAAGACTGCTGGACGAATTTTGGCTATTTTGAAAAATTACCCGGCACGTCAGCGCCCTTGCACAATATTTCCCCAAGTCAATAGCTGCGCCATTCTCGACCGCCTATCAAGAAATATCTTGCGATTCTGGCATGCAATATGCTGCTTTATCATCATCGGGGAAGATTCAAGCTTCGCGGCAATTAGGCCGTAATAGCAGGCAAACAGAAAGAGGTGTGCCATGAGTATCGCGATGAACATGAGCAGCTACGAAATCGAACACGATTCGATGGAGGCGGAGTACGGCGATGATATCTTGTACGCTGGCTGGAATCCTGAAGTTGACACGGTGTGTCAGCAACTACAGCTTGTGCCGACTACCGAACAGCAGGCCATGCCGGCTGCACTTACGACGGAAGTTGTGGAGCTATTCCTGAGAAAGATGTATTCCTATCAGCGCTAACTTCATGTTGGCCGGTGTGGATAGGACGAGGAAGATGCGCAATATGTGCGATGCAATATGACAGATGGGAGGTTACCCTGTTTAAGCTATGTGTCTATTACCACGGTGTGCTGCGGTACACCATTGTCGCGAATATGGAAAAAGCCCAGACGTTACGGGACGGAGGGTTTTATGTCGTGGTCAAACCCGCTGCCTGATTCGTCGTCCCCAGATTGCGAACGATCCGTTTCACTCGGTGAGTCTGATACTGCGGGGGTGCAGTTTCAAGCCCGGTAGTAAGCAGCCGTAATTCCACGGAAGATAAAGGGGCGTGTCAGCATCAGCAGAGCTTGCCCTATTTCTTTCCCCCTACTTTCTTACCAATAAAACGGTGCACTGCCTGATGTGAGCAATTGCGATTTTGAATGCGGCAAACGAATGCTCTGCAATACCTTTTAGCTCTCGACCTGCGGCGCGAAAGTTAAAGAAGCAACATCAAGCAGCATTGCGGATGGGTAGCCCTCAAGTACTAGAGGGAACCTCTAAAAATCCACATTTCATCCCAACTGATGGAACTACTAGCCATTCGACTAGGCTGCATAGCAACCGCAGCCAAGTCGCTGGTTATGCTNNTCTGAATTTTTAGAGGCTCCCTAGAGTCGAATCGTTTTCAGCACACCCTTTGGAATTCAGCGCGGCTCGATCTGCGACAAGTGCCGCGCCACTGACAGCCACGCCCCCAGCCAGCCGAGATACATCGAGAACAGCAGCAGCATCAGGCTGTCGCCGAGCGACAGCGGATGCAATACGAACTGGCTGGCGTAGAGCTGCGCTAGCGCGTTGAGTTGATGGTTAAGCAGCAGCAGGCTGAGGGTGATGATGAGCCAGGCCATGATGCCGCCGAGCAGTCCCTGCGTTGCGCCGAAATACAGGAACGGGCGGCGAATGAAGCCGTTGGTCGCGCCGATCAGCTTGGCCACTTCGATTTCGTCGCG
>PLBS01000113.1 GCA_003134595.1 Gallionella sp.
TCATTCTTGTATTTCGCGGAAATATCCATATATGACGGGCCAATGACTTTTTTGGCGATGGCGTGGCATGAGCCGCACTTTACTTTGCCAGCTGCCGGCATATCTACTGCCAGTGAGGTACCCGCAATGATCAAGCTTACTGTTGCGACCATGCTCAAAATGCTAGATTTCATTTTTTTCTCCTTTTTGGTTGTTGAATGAAAATTGATACTCATGACCCATGATTTATTTTCAAGGTCACCCTACGCTAATTTGTGAACATCATATACCCTGTTTTCAGGCTCAATCTTGTCGTTCCAGGGCGGCAACAGCTTTGTCACCAGCCACAGCGTGACATAAGGGCAGACGGAAATGATTCCGACCACAAACAAACTTTCTCGCCCGAACATCTCGGGATAGTAGGTCAGCAAACCCTTCATGGTCTTGGACAATTCCTGCCCGCCAATCACCACGTTCCAGCGCATCGCCAATACACCTATCATCATGGCTAATCCACTCAGGAAGAGCCAGGTAACCAATCGCTTCCCATGTACGTCGTACACCAACAATGCCGATGTGACCGCCAGCACGAAGGCGGACATTGCCCATTGAATGGACATGCCAGCCCAGATCGGTCCGGTAATCAACGCCCTTACGGTTTCGACACCCTCGCGCCCCTTGTAAAATATTTCCAGCAATTCCAAACCCTCGATCACCATCACTACGGTAATGGCAGTGAACAAGACATACAACAAGCCGCGCATCGTATCGTCGGCAATCGGCGCCTTGCGGAACTTGGATACGATCACATACAGCACGATTATCAACCCAACACCAGAGCCTACGGCAGACAACAGGAATATGACAGGCATCAGATCGGACGACCACCATTCACGCGTTTTCAGCGATCCAAATACGAAACCGACGTAGCCATGCAAGCCGCACGCGCTGGGAATGCCGATCATTGCCAGTATGCGCGCAATCTTGTGATCGATGGCCAGGACGCGCGGGGTGACATCATCCGACCCCAGGGTGAGCCAGCCATAAACTTTGCCCATGATGCCGGTTCTGACCTTGGACATCGCGACAATATCGGCGCGGAACGCGAACCAGGTTTCCAGCAGCAACAGGCACAGGTAAAACCCGGCAATATAACCGAACGCCGCCATCGCAGAAGTCCAGTGCGGCGTTATTACCGCGTTGAACGCACGGGTTGGCTGGCCCAAGTGGAATAATAATGGCGACGGCGCGAAGACCATGAAACACAATGCGGTCAGCAAGGCAAACCTGGAGATAGGAGCGAAACTCTTTATGTTAAACACATGATGCAGGCTGGATACCACGAACGCACCTGCCACCAACCCCGTGATGTAGGGATAAATCACGATGAGTTGAGTCCATGCCATATCGCTCTCATTTGGATAAATGAACCCGATATGCGGAGTAACGTGGCTGAATACGCTTTCCATCACACCACCTCCTTATCCGTACCTTTATAAAACACATTGGGCGCGTTGCCCATTTCCGGCTTCAGCACCTGCACATGGTTATTGCGGATAAACAGACTGATCGGGCTTTCCGGGTCATTGCGATCGCCGAAAATGCGCGTCCCCGTCGGGCATACCTCGACACATGCCGGATTGAGACCCTTGGTGATACGGTGGTAGCACCAATTGCATTTATCAACGGTACCCCTCGATTCATTGAAGCTGCGCGCACCATAAGGGCATGCCTGTACGCAATACTGGCAGCCGATACAATAGGTCGTATCAATCAACACCGGACCGTCTTTGGCCTTAAAGGTAGCTCCCGTCGGGCACACCTGAACACACGACGGATGCTCACATTGATTGCATAGCTTGGGCACAAAAAACGCTTTGTCCACCTTGACATTCCTGTAGCGGTTGTCAAAACGGAATTTCGTCTCCGATCCGGTATTCTCGATATTTTTCGGGTCGGATTGGCTATCAACGATTGCTGTATTTGACCCTTCCAAATACACATAGCGCTCAACCCAGGTTCGAAAGTGAAATGCGTCCATTTGCACGCTGTTTTCCATCTTGCACGCTTCCATGCAACGCAAGCAACCAATACAGCGGTCCGTATCAACACCCATCGCCCATTGGTGGTCATTCCAGTTGTAATCGGGCACCTTGGGCGGATTATTGACCGACTCGGCGTATTGCTCATCATTTTGTTGAAACGCGCGTTTAGCGCTTCGCACTTCTGATGAGCCAATCGCGTTGCCCGCACCGACCAGTGCTCCTGCACAAATCGCACCCTTCCCGAGCAATCCCAAAAAGCCCCGGCGCGACAAGGCAACTGCTTCTTCTGTTTTCATATCCGGAGTAGTCATTTTTTCCTCCTTGGAAAATTTAATCATTTGCATTTCATGCTGGCGTAATAAGCCGACAAGTGGTCGATATCGGAATCATTCAGTGTCTTCGCTACACTCGTCATGACCGGGTGGACACGGCTGCCATCCTGGTATGACTTGAGCGTGTTGGCCAGATATTCGGCATTTTGACCAGCCAGATTCGGCCAGGTCGGGATGCCGCTGACCCCGGCGGCACCGGTACCGTAAAGCCCTCCTGCGCTGTGACATGCCGCGCAATTTGCCGCTTTGGCTTTTCCCAGCTCGGCTTTGGCCTCGTCGCCGCCAGTCACAGCGCAATTGAATTTGGAAAAATAGGCAGCCACATTCCGTATATCGGCCTCGTTCAGACCAGCCGCCATGGGACTCATCATGTCATTTTTGCGTACTCCTGATTTGAATGCCTTGAGCGCATCAACCAAAAAGTCGGCATGTTGTCCAGCCAGGTTCGGGAATGTCGGACTGGTGCTCATACCCGCCACGCCATGGCAGCCGCTACAGGCAGCGGCTAAGGCTTTGCCAGCCTGTGGATCTCCACGCCTGCCCTGAGGCAGGCTTGCATAAATAATTCTGGGTGAGTGTGGATTGTGACATTTAGTGCAAAACTCCTTGCCACTATGACTATCAACCTCGATCTGACGCTGCTCTTTAGGGCGTGCCTCTAATTTTTCATGGCAGTTTAGGCACAGACCGCGCATATTCTCCGGACCCAGCAACAGCTTCCTGCCCGGCACATTGGCTGGATGAACTTTATGTTCAAGATGGGTGATCGAGGTAACCCTATCCTCGATAGAAAGCGGCATGGCTTCCTTGGACGGGTGATTACCTGCCGGACCAGTGTGACAAACTTCACAACCAGGGCCATATTTAAAGACAACCCCCTGAATTGCATTTTTTCTGGCCGCTTTACGGTGGATGCCGGCTGTCCATTCGGCGTACACCGCCTTGTGGCATGGCTCGCAAGAAGCCGACCCCTGGAGTTTCGGGACCTTGGAAGCAATCTCCGCCACTGCATTACCCCGGTAATGCCCGTACTGATAAAACGAATCCGCTCTGAAATAAATCTTTGCCGAGAAAACGATGGTCGCAACCACCGCGATCAGAATTAACAAACGAACTATGTGCTTAGGCATAACCTCTCCACAATTTTTCTTGTTAGCTAAACCAGCAACCTCAGCGTGAATTCTGGAGTCAAAGGAGCACACGCGTATTTGATGGGCGACATCAAAACATATGCGAATCTGATGGGGAATTTAAAATCGGACAATGCAATGAACGGCCGAATCGCGTTCATCGTTTTCATATATTGAAAAATAAACCTGGCAACATAAACAACTTCGCACAACAGCTTTTGAAGCGCTGTACGCAGGCGAAACTCTAGTTGTAAATGCTGTAACACTTAGCACACCATGTTTAAGATGTGCTGATGCTACTCCTTCAATCTGGGAAATTACACCCCCAATTTCACTCTACTATTCTCGTGAAGTAACATGCGTTCCATGGGGTGAATTAGATGTGATCAACGTCGCAGGGCATCAGCTGTTCACCGGCGAGATCGAGGAAGTGATCACCACTCATCCCGCGGTGACGGAATGCGCGGTCATCGCGCGCGACACCATCGGTGCGATCACCTGTTACAAGGACACGATGATCCTGGCCAGACTACCCAAGACCCGCTCCGGCAAGACGCTGCGCAAGAACCTGGCCCCTTTAATTGGGCCCTTTTAATATCCAATACATTATCCACGCACCGGCTATGGCCCCTATAACGAAAATCATTAATCCTCCGGATGGTCGTGCTTCCGGTTTGGAGATGTCCGAAGCCGGTTGAATCGATTCCCATTCGTTGATTATCTTCTTGGCCTCAGCGTAGTCTGCTTCAGAAACAAGTACACGCACCAAGCCCATCGCCTGAATTCCGCCGACCCCACCCTGCAAATATTCCCCTTCGATACGCCCTGAAATGCGCTGCTGTTCGAGTAGGCCCAGGATCATGTGAGCATCCAGCCCGGTAGATGCTTCATATACGGTTCTCATAAATAACCAAGGATTCATCGCGCAAAAAAAATGTACAACACAGTGCTCAGCGAAATTACGGATAGGATGATTGCCGAGATACAGAGAACTATAATCCACTGATGTCTTTTTTCCGCAAGTGCCGCTCCATTCTCCAAAGCCTCCACAGTATTTTGCATTTGTATTGCCAGCTCTTTGATGTGTGCATCGTTCTCTGAAGCCGCTGCCTGAAGTTCAGTTATCTGCTGTTGCTGTAATTTCGTTTGATTGGCGGCAGCATCAGCACTTTTCTTGGTAAATACTGGCGCAGCCGCAGATACGATAGCACCGACATACGGCAGAACGGACTTGAGCACGGGAATGAGCCATGCAGGCATTGTTAGCTCCTAACTGTTATGGCCAGACCTACAGGTCAGCAATATTGAAACCAGACCTACCGGTCAGCACGATTGAAAATAGAGACGCATGCGGATCCAGGATAAACACCAGCTTCATTCAGCACTCCACAAATTTGCTTGCAGCATAAGCATGGTAGTACAAAAAGATGCGGTTTACTTATTTCATCTGGTTCTGCCCCCGTCGGTTCTCAACGGGTAGTGAAAAGAATGGGGCTCCCATTGCCCTGTATCAGCGTTCAGCACCACAAACATGATTTAGGTTTAAGCTTGTCTTTGCGATTGTCGCCAAAATATACAAAAAAATGATCCCCTTTTCCATCCTTGACCTGGCCCCAATCACCGAAGGCGGCGACGCTGCCCAGTCGTTTCGCAACACGCTTGATCTTGCCCGGCACGCAGAGCGCTGGGGCTACCGACGCTTCTGGCTGGCCGAGCATCATGGCATGCCGGGCATTGCCAGCGCCGCGACCGCTGTCCTGATCGGGCATGTAGCCGGTGGCACGTCGACCATCCGCGTCGGTGCCGGCGGGATCATGTTGCCCAACCATTCGCCACTCGTGATTGCCGAACAGTTCGGAACCCTGGAATCGCTCTTTCCCGGGCGCATAGACCTGGGTCTCGGGCGCGCACCAGGTTCAGACCAACTCACCGCGCGTGCCTTGCGCCGGAATCTCGCCTCCGATGCCGATCAGTTTCCCCAGGACGTCGTCGAACTGATGGATTACTTCTCGGCGACGCAACGGCATGCGGTTCGCGCCGTTCCGGGCGCCGGCCTGAATGTACCAATATGGATTCTGGGCTCGAGTCTTTTTGGTGCGCAACTGGCAGCTGCCTTGGGCCTGCCATACGCATTCGCGTCGCATTTTGCGCCGGCGCAAATGATGCAGGCGATTGCCTTGTATCGCTCCACTTTCAAGCCGTCTGCTCATCTGGCGAAGCCATACGTGATGCTCGGCTTCAACGTCTTTGCGGCAGATACGGAAGCGGAAGCGCAATTTCTCGCAACTTCAATGCAACAAGCATTTGTCAACCTGCGCAGCGGCCACCCCAAGCGTCTGCAGCCGCCGGTGGATGGTTATCTGGATCGCATCGGTCCCCAGCAGCGTGCCCTGCTGGACCAGATCATGTCCTGTGCAGCGATCGGCACGCGCGACACAGTAAAGCGTATATTGAAAGCTTTCATCGAACAGACAGGGGCGGATGAATTGATGATCACATCGCAGATCTTCGATCATCCTGCTCGTCTCCGCTCATATGAGATCACCGCAGAGATCCTTGAAGCGTTGGGTTGACGGCCCGCTCTTGTCCAAGGATCAGTGTTTTCGCTACTAAAATATATTGATGCTTGTCCCTTTAATCCAACGTGGCCCCTTTAATCCATCTTGCCAAGGAGAAGTTGCATGGCCAATCAGAAAACGATCCAGTCCGATCGATATTCGCGTATCGCGATCATTACCGGCGCAACTTCTGGCATCGGGGAAGCGACAGCAAGAAGATTTATCACCAGTGGCTACGGTGTAGTGGGCAATGGCCGCAACGCAGAAAAACTTCGGGCACTTGAACAAGAGTTGGGAGCGGCATTTTGCGGCATAGCAGGTGATGCAACCGACAGCACAGTGCTGGAGCGGCTGTTTGCTTCAGCAATCGAACGCTTTGGCAAGCCAGCCGACATCGTCGTCGCTAACGCCGGGCGAGGCTTGGGCGGATCAGTCAAGGATGCAGATTTGTCCAACTTCGAAGAAATTCTCAAACTTAACGTAACAGGAACGTTGGCACTGCTGCAAAAAGCTGCCCAGAAAATGGTCGATGAGCATCAATCCAGCTACCCCAAACGGGCTGCGGATATCGTGATCATCGGATCGGTAGTGGGGAGACACATCTCTCCATTCAGCGCGGTTTACGGCGCCACCAAGTTCGCCGTCCATTCACTGGCCGAAGGGCTGCGTCGCGAAGTGGGACCCAAAGGCATTCGCGTGTCGCTGGTGGAACCGGGCATCGTGATCAGCGGGTTTCAGGATGGCGCGGGCTACAGTGACGAGATGGTGCAGAACTTCGAAGATAAATTTGGCCCGTTGTTGCACGGGGAAGATGTGGCAAACGCAATCCACTACATCGTGACTCAACCGCCTCATGTTCATATCAGCGACATCATGGTTCGTCCCACGCGCCAGGATTATCCCTGATCGGTACAGAGATCATCGGCTTTTAGCGGGTCGCCATTTATTTGTAAAATGAGCAAACTTCCAGCATAGGAGACCTAAGGGACGGAGCCACATATAACTCAAATTGATTTTCCATATCGGGTAAAATATCGAACTTGGCGCCTTTTATCCTGTCTATTCACAATCGTTTGAAAATCAAATGTACTCTGTCCCTTACTGTCCTTCCGAATATACAAATGAAAAATAAATTACTGTGGATATTGCTGGCGTTTACTCTGGCTGCATTCAATACAACGCAGGCTGCCCCGCAGCTTATGCCGCTGGAACAACAGCCCCAGGCAGCCCTTTTATCCGCTAAAGTTCTGAGCCGGTATCATTACAAACACATAGCGCTTGACGATAGTTTGTCTTCGCAAATATTCGACAACTATCTGAAAGAGCTGGATGGCGAAAAGATAATTTTCCTGCAGGCTGACATTGATCATTTCGCCAATGCGCGAACCAGACTTGACGATGCCATACTCGACAAAGACTTGAGCATCCCTTTCGCCATATTTAATCTCTATCAGCAGCGAATCGCTGAACGCTTTACTTATGCTCGCTCCCTGCTAAAAAAAGGTTTTGATTTCCAGATAAAGGAAAGCTATCAATACACCCGCAAGAATGCGCCATGGCCAAAATCTGAAGACGAGTTGAATGACTTGTGGCGCAAGCGTGTCAAGAACGACTGGCTGCGTCTCAAGCTGGCCGGCAAGGATGATAAAAGCATCGCCGAAATACTGGGCAAACGCTATGACAACTCCTTGAGCAGCCTATCCAAGGTCAAAAGTGAAGACGTATTTCAAGACTTTATGAATGCCTATGCGATGTCTATAGACCCGCATACCAATTATTTTGGGGTGCATGCTTCCGAAGAGTTTGATATTTCGATGAGATTATCTCTTGTTGGCATTGGCGCATCGCTTTATGACAAGGATGAATACACTACGATCAAGGAGCTATTGGCAGGCGGCCCCGCGGTGCTGTCTGGCAAGTTGAAAGCCGGGGACCGTATCGTAGGTGTCGGGCAAGGCGAAAATAGCCCGATAACTGAAATCATGGGCTGGCGCATTGACGACGCGGTGGCCTTGATACGCGGCGCTGAGGATTCTGTAGTGCGTCTTGATGTGCTGCCCGCAGAAGCCGGCCCTGACGGCAAGCACCAGCTTATTTCACTGGTTCGAAAAAAGATCACGCTGGATAAACAGGCCGCCAAAAAATCAATCCTCGAGGTGAAAGACGGGGGCGTGACGCGCCACATCGGCGTGATCTCCCTGCCCGAGTTTTATCAGGATATTGTTGCCCACCAGAAGGGCGACAAGGATTTCAAAAGCGCAACCAGAGATGTCTCGCGTCTGCTGGAAGAACTAAAAAAAGACAAGGTGGATGGCGTGCTGGTGGATCTGCGTAACAATGGCGGCGGGTCATTGGATGAAGCCATCCAAATGACCGGCTTGTTTGTGGGCAAAGGCCCCGTCGTACAGCAACGCGACTCCAAAGGCGATACAACTGTTGATAGCGATACCGATACCGGTGTTGCGTGGAACGGCCCGCTGGGAGTGCTCATCAATCGTGCCTCGGCATCAGCCTCGGAAATTTTCGCGGCGGCGATACAGGATTACGGTCGCGGAGTTGTGATCGGTGAAACCAGCTTTGGCAAAGGCACCGTACAGACCGTGGCAGACCTTGATCAAATCGCGAAAAACGACAAACCCCAATTCGGCGCAATCAAGATGACCATCGCCCAATTTTTCCGCATCAATGGCGGCACCACCCAGTTGCGCGGCGTGAGTCCGGATATCAAACTTCCGTCGATGACTGACACGGAGGAGTTTGGTGAATCCAGCTTCGACAATGCCTTGCCCTGGACGCAAATCAAGGCGGCTGACTTTACGCCGGAAGGAAATTTGACAACCATCTTGCCCATGTTGATAGCGAACCACGACAAGCGCGTAAGCCATGACAAAGACTTCAAGTATTTGCAGGAAGATATTGCCGAGTTCAAAAAGATGCGCCAGAAAAACCTGATCTCGCTCAACGAAGACGACCGCCGCAAAGAGCGCGAAACTCAGGAAGCACGCGAAAAGTCCCGTGAGAAAAACAGGGGGGGCGATGAATCGGACAAGGCATCTGCTCAAGCCAGGAGCCATGCACTTCAAGACGATGGCATGTTGTCCAGTGAACGCAATCTCAGTGCTGACCTGGCCATCGAGAATGCGAATAAAAATGCCAAGGATATCTTGCTGAACGAAGCAGTGCATATACTCAGCGATGAGGTTGGTCTACAGAAAGTCGATTCCAGGCTCGCGGCCAGCATATCGCCATAACCGGGCATTCGGTAGTCAAACAAACCCGTAAACCGGAACTGCTTTGCAGGGATTAGAGCTCGTCAAAAACTATGCTGCGGCCGTGAGTTTAGAAACCGTGGTCGTCCCCATGAACACGCACCCTGTTAGAGCCCGGAAAGATAATCCGCCAAGGCTTCGATTTCGGCATCCGTCAAGGGGTGGGCGAACTTGTTCATCATGCCGTCCGGGCTGTTGCTGCGCTCGCCACTTCTCCAATTGACAAGCTGGGCGCGCAGATATTCCTTGTGCTGGCCGCCTATCACGGGAAAGTTTGAAATATTTGGCGCTCTGCCCTTGCCATTCACGCCATGACAACTCTCGCATGCCGGGATCTTTCGAGATGCATCGCCTTTCAGGAATAATTTTTTCCCGACCGGATTGTCTCCCAGACCATTACCCTGCATCTTTTTCTGGCTGGCAAAATAATTGGATATATCCATCAGCTCGGCATCGTTGATCGTCTTCGCCAAGGCGCTCATGATCTGATGGGTGCGCGCACCTGTCTGAAAATTGCGCAATTCCTTGGCGATATAGCGAGCATATTGCCCGGAGAGATTGGGGACCATCTCATCCAGGCTTACGCCCTTCTCGCCGTGACAGCCTTGGCATAGCTCGGATTTATTCTTGCCCGTGACCAGATTTCCGGCGCCCATTCGCAGCTTGATCACATCGACTGACTCAGCGGCATATGCTGTAGTGGCGGTCAGCAGGACGACAGCGAAAAAACCTGTGACGATATTGTTTTGAATGCGGAACATGGCAATGAACTCAAGTACCAGTAGAAGTTTTTCCAATTAGACCACATCGCTCATACGATGACATAGCCCACAAGTGGAAGTATAAATAGACCCGCCGTTTATTTCACATTAACACTGGAGAAAAGCTCTTGATCGCCTTGCCTGAAGGGCTATGGAAGCGTTCTGACCACCCGGAAACCGGTGTCGAAGTACCTGTACTCGGGGGAGCTGACGCTGCGGAAGGCGGCGCGCGCGCCAATCTGGAAGTAGATCCACGAGCCGCCGCGAAGCACGCGCTTCAAGCCATCTCCGGCCCATGCACTGCCGTCACTCGGCGCACCTTTGTAGCGGTCGTGATAGCTGTCTTCCACCCATTCCCCCACATTGCCGCTCATGTCGTACAAGCCAAAGGCGTTGGCTTGTTTGGTGGCTGCGGGATGGGTGGTTTGGCCGCTGTTATGGTCATACCACGCCACGCTGTCCAGGTTGTCGCTACCGCAGTATTCGAACCGCTCTCCGGCTCGGCAGGCATACTCCCATTGAGACTCGGTCGGCAGTTGGTAGTGCTTGCCGGTCTGGAGCGAGAGCCATTTGACATACGCCTGAGCATCGTTCCAGTTGATGCAGGCAACGGGGTGGCTGTCATCTTGCGGGTAGCCGGGTTTGCGCCAGTTCTTGCCGCTGAATTCATCCCATTTATCGCCCGCAAGCATCCAGCATTGGTCGCCAGCGTCATGGCCTGCTGCACTCACAAACGCCGCAAACTGGCCTCGGGTGATTTCGATCTTGCCCATCGCAAAAGGCTGGTCAATCGTGACACGAAGCTCTGGTTTTTCATCTTTTTCATCGCTGTTGATCGAGCCCATGTCGAAGCTGCCTGCGGGGATCACAACCATGTCGGGACAGTAGGCGCAGTCCTTGAAAACGTCTCCGGGTTGAAGGGTTCGTCCCGGCATTGT
This sequence comes from Gallionella sp., assembly GCA_003134595.1. Taxonomy (GTDB): domain Bacteria; phylum Pseudomonadota; class Gammaproteobacteria; order Burkholderiales; family Gallionellaceae; genus Gallionella. The sequence continues at coordinate 11,013 of PLBS01000113.1, forward strand.
GGCGACAGTGACTGGCGCGCCGCTCAACTCCTTGAGTTTATCCACCACCTGCAATTGATCGCAACCCTTGCACGGCAAAGAGTTGTCAAACACCGCCTGGTTGGTCATGACGTTCTTGATATCAAGAGACAGTAAATAGCCCCCGTCTATTTTGGTCACATGGACTATGGCGAAGATTTCGGCATGAATATCCAAGGCGACATATTTCAGGCAGCGTATCTCATCGCAGCCCTTATTGCGGGCGGCATGGTTATTCTTGCTGGATGCCTTCTTTAACGACTGAATGACTCGTTTGCCAGACAATACCTCGTACTGCTGCCCCAATCCCTGAATGAGTGCGGTTTCCATGCGAGCCAGCATGTTCTTTTCATTTTCGCCCGCTTGCAGAGGCATGAGCACGAGGCGATCTTTGGTTGGCTGATCTTTTTCTGCTTTGTTTGCAGCCTGCGTTGGGAGGGGAATGGCGATCAGACAGAGTGTGGCGATAGTGAGAGCTATCAGGTTGCGCAGTTTTGATTTGCTCATATTCGCTTGCCAAGTGTAGGTCGAAAGTTTTCCAGCAATAGAACGGGGGCAGTGAATATATTAACCGAAATCGCCTGAACGGTGAGAGCGGGCATGCTTGTGGTGTTAGCCCCGATGCGCTGTGCGCAAATTGTCGGCAGGCAAGGACAAGACGGTGAAAGTGAGCTGCAGGGTAGCGTTGGGCGCTGCCCACTGTTAGCGATCCTGTTGAAAAACCCAAGCGGAAGGGTACGATTCATCCATGCCAACCATTCTCAACATCAACGGCTTCCGTTTCATCATCTGGCCTGCCGATCACGAACCGCCGCATGTCCATGTGTGTTCAGGGGCAACGGCGAAGCAAAGATCAGTATCGGCAATGACAAACAAGCGCCGCAATTGGAGACGATACACGGGCTGACAAAACGGGAAGCGCGGCAGGCATGGGAAATCGTGGCGGAACATCAAATAATTCTGCTTAACGCATGGAGGAAAATTCATGGAAACCTGGACGATTAACAATCACGATCTGGATACACAGATCAAACAAGCCCGAAAGGCAGGCGCGGCATCGCTTAAAAACGAGCCAAGGGCCAAGGCCGTCCGTTACAGCGCGGCGCGTCGGCAAGTAGTGGTGGAGTTCACCAATGGCTGCACATTCATCTTTCCTGCGGACATGGGACAAGGACTTGCGGGCGCCACCGACAAGGAACTTGCCGACGTAAAAGTGCTGGGCAAAGGATATGGCCTGCATTGGGAAAAGCTCGATGCCGACCTGAGCATTCCCGCCCTCGTCGTGGGCATCTTCGGCAGCAAAGCATGGATGCAGGAACTCGCCCGCCGTGGCGGCGCCTCCACCTCACCCGCCAAAGCGGCGGCAGCACGCACCAATGGGGCAAAAGGCGGACGCCCGCGAAAATCTGCGTAATCTCACGCTACGGATATAATCCGAACCCGATTTTTAACCGGACACCTCGGCGCTAATCGAACGCATCGGCGCCCAGTCGATCGCAGTAGCCCAGATCGGGGACATCTGCACCGCCCAGCTTGCTGGCGGCGTCACGTAACGCAGTGCGCAGGCCTTCCTCCAGGACAGGATGATAAAACGGCATGCGCAACAACTCGCGCACCGTCAGCTTGCGCTGAACCGCCAACGCCAGCAGATGGGCAAGGTGCTCACCTTGTGGCGCACACATCTCGGCACCTGATAGCCGACCACTGCTTCTCTCGACATAGACGCGCAACAGGCCGTGATTGTTCTCCGCCATGCGTGCGCGCGCCTGACTTGAGAAATCGACTTCGCCGATGACGATCTCATCTTGGTTAAGCTCATCGAAGGACTGTCCGACGACGGCGATGCCCGGATCGGTAAATACGATCGCAAGCGGCACGCGTCGTTCGAAGCATATCGGCTCATTCCGCAGCGCGTTATATCCAGCGATATACCCCTCGTCGAGAGCCTCGTGCAGCAATGGCAGGTGACGGTTGGCATCGCCTGCGATGTACACGGGGAGATCGGCGATCTGCATGGTGCGCGCATCGAAAGGCGGCACACCGCGTTCATCGAGCTCGACGCCCAGGTTCTCGATGCCCATCTGATCGACATTGGGACGGCGACCGAGCGCGACGAGCACCTTGTCGACCACGACACTCTCGTTTCCGGCACGCACGCGGATACGCTCACCTTCGATGACTGGCTCAGCTGCCTGGCCCAGTTGCATGGTGAACTCCGCTCGCAACAATGCCACGGCCTGCCTGTTGACATGGGTATCGCTCAGTCCGGCGATATATTCGGCGGCACCGAAACCGGTAACCTCTATGCCAAGCCGGGCGAGTGCCTGAGCGATCTCGCTACCGAGACCACCCAATCCAATCACCGCCATGTGCGATGGCAATGTTTCCTGCTCGAACAAATCATCGCTCGTCAGCATGCGTGTGCCGAGTGCGGCCCATTCCTTGGGAACGATAGGGCGAGAACCGGTAGCGATGATGATCTTCCTGGCATGCAAGCAGCGATCACCGACCGCGAGCACCTGCGGCTCAAGGAACCGTGCACGGCCCGCAATGCTGCGATCTTTCAGGTCATCCGTGAGTTTGAGCATGCCCGCAACGAAGCCGTCGCGCAACCGGCGCACTCGCCTCAATACTGCGGGAATATCAACAGTAAGCCTCTCTGCACCGCCCACGCCGAAGGACTCGAGCGCTTTGCGCCGGTGAAAGGCGATGGCCGCTTCGATCAGCGCTTTCGAAGGCATGCATCCAACGCGCGCGCAGGTGGTGCCGTAGGAGCCGTCATTGATCAACACAAAATTATCGGTCTGCTTGCGCACCTCGCGCAGCGCCGATAGGCCGGCAGAGCCTGCACCAATGATAGCAACGTCGTATGATTTGGCCATGAGTTCGCCTTGTGATATCCGCAATCCGCATAACCCTAACCTTTCAAGCGCGATCAAACCGTGCGCCAGCAAACATAGCGCGAAACGTCGCACACGACGCGGTGCGCAAATTATCGGCAGGCAAGGACAGGACGGTGAAGGTACGTGCGCTGTTGGGTAGTGCTGGGCGCGGGTCGGTTTAGTGCCGAAGGAGATGGGCGCGATTTGTTTGTAGATGAGATGGTCGCCGAAAGTATTGCGAAGCTACCCCTAATTATTACAATCATCGTTACTTGCGGTTGGTAACGCGTCGCTCAACGGGGGCATTGAATTTTTTGATATTTTCCTCGGCTTGTCTGAGTGCGGTGATGTCGGTGATGATTGCCATGAATCCTTCACCACCATCATCCGATTTCATTAATTGCAGGTTAACCTCCACGGGATAGGTGCTTCCATTCTCGCGTGCCTGGACGGTCTGATATTTGATCGACTCCTGCTCACCGCGGCGCAGCGGTTCGATCAACGCCGCAAAGGCTTCGATGCCCAATTCCGGATGCAGGGAAAGTATGTTTTTCTTTAGCAATTGCTCCAGGGTATAGCCGAGATTTTCCAGCGCATGATCGTTTGCGTAGGTAAATTGCAATGTATCGGCATCGAACATAAAGATTTCGTTCGGTCTCCGTTCATGGAGGGCTTGTTCGTAGTTGCGCCTGAGCTCTTCGCGCCGTTGTGCCATGCTCCATGTGCGGCGGCGACGCCGGGATATGCTATAAAAAGCGAATATGCACGCCAGCAACAGCGTCATCAGGAAATAGGGCGCATGCATATCGTCCCACCATGCCGCCTTGATTTCTGACATCGGCATCTCGACAAACAGCGTGACCGGATAGTGTTGCAGGCGGCGCATCGCGCGCAAATCTGTCGCCTTGCCGTCGCTGCCCCGCATTTCGACTTGCCCGTGTTGCGGGTAATTGTTTGCGCGCAGATACTCGATCATCGCGCCCTCGGCAGGTTTGCCATACGTATTATCCAGGCTCGCGGCATCCGGTTCGGGATAGCGGTTTACCAGGTATCCATCATCGCGTATCAGTCCCAGCGCGGTGATCTTGGGAAATGTTGAGTCTACCCAGTAGCGTTGCAACAGGTTGGCCGGCAAATTGGCGCTGATGATATAGAGCAGCTTGCCGGCTTGGTCGGTAACGGCATAGCGTGCGGCGATGACCCAGCTTTTGTCTATCGTTCCCATCACCGGTTGGCCAATAGCGAAGGCTGGGCCTTGTAGCAGTTCGCCGCGAAATTTCATGAATACGGAATCTTTGGCAAGCGTAGGCAGATCCCGGCTGTTATGGGTTGTTCCGGTTAATAATATCTGGCCATCGCCGCGAATCAGTATGACGTTGCCCAGCTCGGTGTGAAGTTTTTGAAACCGGTTGACCAACTTGAATGCACGGTCGAGATCGGGCTTTTTGTGCGTGTCGGACAAATCCGCGCCCAGGTTCTGCATGCCGATTTCCAGCTGGGTGAAATATGTATCGATCGCGATCTCGCTCAGGTCGGCAATCGCCGCCAACTGGCTAGCCTGATCAGATTTGGCTTCCCGCCAGGACTGCGAGATAAGAAAGGTGGCGTAAGCAAGCAGCGCAAGCACGAGCAATGTTGCAGAATACTTCAGCACCCGTCTGGGGCGCTGTATACCACTTGCGTTAATCATTAAGGTCCTTGATATTTTGACAGGTGCAGGAAATGCAGTATGCGATTTGTGCCGGTGTCGAATTGTTTTTCATGGTTCGCAATCTATCACCCAGTGAGGCATAAGTTCAACCCTCTTTCCTTTCCGCCGTGCAGCACCTGCAGAAGCCGAAGCTATCGCAGCGCTGGTCAACTCCAAATTACATGGTGTCGGAGTGAGCTGACCCTTTTAATTTTGCAGATGGGAAGCCGGGTTAGCGTCTCAGAAAGTAATGCGAAGCTGACACCTTTAATTTATCGGCATACGATGTGATGCGAAAATTATCGGCAGGCAAGGACAGGCCGATGAAGGTGCGTGGGCTGAGGGTAGCGTTGGGCGCGGGGGCGATTTAGTGCCGAAGGAGATGGGCGTGATTTATTTGTGGGCGGGATGCCAGGTTAGGGGCGGCGGTCCAGATGCCGGCGGCGTCGACATGCACAGGCCATTGTCCTGCGTATTGATTTAAGTCGAACCGGTCTATATACTGGTCTGAATTAAAATCCGTGTTACAGGAACAAATTCATGAAAATTGAGATAGGTTCATATGAAGCAAAAACCAAGCTTCCAGAGTTGCTGCGGCAAGTCAAAACCGGGAAAAGTTTTACCATCACCAATCACGGCAAGGCTATTGCGGATCTGGTGCCCAGCGCGGGCGCAAGGAAAAAAGACAAAGTTGCGGCAGCAGAAAAGCTCAAGGCATTCATGTTGGCCGATCCGGTGCATGGCGTAAAAATCAAGGAGCTCATCGAAGAGGGGCGTGCGTGAGCTTCGTCCTGGATAACTCGGTGACCATGCGCTGGTTCTTTGGCGACGGCAAACCGCAGGAACTTGCCTATGCCGGCAAAATACTTGATGCGATGAAAAAAACCAGCGCCCACGTACCCGCAACCTGGGGGCTGGAGGTGGCAAACGTCATTGCCAGGGCTGAAGCAAAAGGATTGGTGACAGAGGCGCGCAGCGGGGCATTTCTTGAAATGCTGGAAGGTGTGGATATTGAAGTGGACGCAACCACATTCGCACACGCGCTATCGGGCACCCTGCAACTGGCGCGGCGATACAAACTATCCGCCTATGATGCCTCCTACCTTGAACTGGCTTTAAGGCTGGGCATGCCGCTAGCCACGCTCGACGAAGATTTGCAAAAGGCCGCGAAGAAAGCAGGCGTGAAAAAGTTCGCTTAGCATTTTCAGATTTGCCCCTGTTAAAATTCTTTAAACACATCCAAACGGCGCGCCACTACATTACCCAACGCAGTGGTCAACAAAATCATAAACAAGGACATAACACCCATCCGCGCCTGGCGCGAACACCTCGGTCTCACCCAAACAGAAGTCGCGCGCCGCCTCGGCATTTCGCAAAGCGCCTATGCGCAGCAGGAAGCCAAGGAACCCGTCAGGAAATCCACCCGCGAAAAAATCGCCAAGGCACTGGGGATCGTGCCTGAACAACTGGCGATTTGAAGGTTGTCTTGAAGCCGTGGTCTGCCTCCTGATTGTTATGGCATAGCGTTTTGCCAAAATCAGTGGGCTGAAAACAAATCCCTCTGACCCCTGATGATTCCAGTTTAGAAACCGCGGCCTGTCCCCGATTATTAGAGGGATGCACGCAAAAACTGCGCGCGTCTTTGGATTTAGGGGGATGATTTAGGGTACCGAGCCCTTTACCGTCCATATTATTAATTTAAAATTAGGTGACATGATGAAAATACTAGCCAAATTTTTAGCAGCAAGCTTTGTACTAAGCACGGTTGTGGGTTGCACTCCGCCTAAGCCACCTCCGGTTAATATGGGTCTTGTGGCGCAGGCTCAAATATTGAATTTAAAGCCTACTGAAGCAAACGTCTTCGCAAGCGGCCAGCCAACTAAAGAGCAAATTCAAATCGTCGCCAACGCTGGAATAAAACACATCATTAATCTGCGCCCAGCAAGCGAACAAGACTGGGATGAGGGAGCATATGTGCAGTCATTGGGCATGCACTATCACTCTATCCCCGTGACAGACCTGAAAGGGGTGACTAGCGAGAATGCGAAAACACTCGATCAGCTACTGAAGGCAATCGGCAAGGAACCGGTATTAGTGCACTGCTCTAGTGGTAATCGTGTAGGTGCGCTCATCGCATTGGCGGAACATGAAATTAATGGGCGTGACATTGAGGCAGCGATTGCTGAAGGACGCCGTTGGGGTCTGGGGGGGTTAGAAACCGGTGTACGGGAAAAGATGGTGACTAAGTAGCGCCTTCGACTGAAAGCAATGACATGGGGTCGGAGCCTCACTGCTTTACCGCAAAATCAATTGGGCTCCGTCCCTATATCATCCCGCTATATCATCCCCGTCCCTATATCATCCTGTCGAAGTGGCCCGACAAAAAAAGTAGTGAACCATGTAGGAGCGGGCCATGCCCGCGATTGTTTTTTTGTTCGCGGGTACGAAAAACTTTTGTCCGGGCACCCGCATGGCCCGCTCCTACAAATGGATCAGCAGGTAGGGTGGATAAGCGTAGCGCATCCACAAAACTATTTCCCCCTGCTCACCCCATTCAAATAAATCGCAACCAGCCCCGCCACCAGCCAGAGACTTGCGATCGCCGCGATCCAGAAGCCGGGTGCGCCGCGCGCGGGGCCGAGCGTGTCGGTCAGCCCGAGCAGGAAGCCGCCGCCGAGGCCCAATCCCCACAGCATCGTGGCATAGATCAACATCGGCACCACCGATTTCTTGTATCCGCGCAGGGCATTCACCGCCACGGCCTGCAGCGCATCGCCCAGATGATACAAAGCGACCAGCATGATCAACGGTATCGCCACCTTCTGCACCTCGAGGTCGGTGGTATAGAGCGCGGCAATGTGTGGCGCGCCGAACCAGAAGATCAGGCTGAGGACGACCGCGATCGCCATGCCGAGGCGGATAGCTTCCCAGCAAATGCGGCGGGCGCGCTCGCGCTGCCCGGCACCGATGTCCTGTCCCACCAGCACCGACGCTGCATTGCCGAGTGCCAGCGGAATCATGAAAGCCAATGCCGCCAGGTTCGCCGCAATCTGGTGCGCGCCCGAAACAACGGGGCCCAGCCGCGCGATGAACAGCGCCATGAAAGTGAAGGCGGTCACATCCGCGATAAACGTCAGGCCGATCGGAATGCCCAGCCGCAGGAACTCCACTATGGCTTTGCGATCCGGCGCGGCAAAACGCTTGCGCAACNNACACCAGCCCCAGGCGAGCGCGGCCATTAGCCATGCATCCACAGACGTGGCGACTGCGCAGCCCGGCCCGCCCATTTCAGGCGCCCCCAGCAGGCCATACATGAACACCACATTCAGCGGAATCTTGATCGCCAGCGACAGCAGGTTGAAGAACATCACCGGGCGCGGGCGGGCGATGCCGGTTGAAAGGCCGAAGAAAATACGCAAGGCGAAGACGGCAGGCACACCCCAGGCGGATGCGGCGAGATAGGCGCGCACCTTGGTTTCGACGATGGGCTGCAACTGCGAGATTGCAATCAAGGGGCCGGGGAAGCACAGCAGCAGGATCGCCACCAGCGCCAGCACCAGCGATATCCACACGCTCTGATGAATCTCCCGCCCGACATCGGCACCCCGGCCTGCGCCGTAAAGGTGGGCGATGATGGGAGGCAGCGCGAGCAATACGCTGATCAGCGTCATCAGCACCGTGGCCATGATCGAAGCGGCGATGCCGACCGGGGAAAGGGCTATGGCAGACAGCCGGCCGGCCATCGCGGTGTCGATCACGGCGTTTGCCATCAAGGCAAGTTGCGCGATCAGCACCGGCCAAGCCAGATGGATGAGTTGCGAAGTGGAGGAAGTGGGGCGATCCATATCAGTATTCTAATGGGATACTGATTGGTATTTTGTTCGTGGGCTCAATCTGCCGCTACGATACTCACGAAGAAGTTCGGGAGCTTGCAGATGAGGTGATGGAAGAACTGGAGAAGCAAAATGCGAAAACATAATGTGAGGCGGGCCATTTGATTTGAGGTGGAGGCATAGCAATGAAAATGAAAGGCAATGCTGGTTCCTTTGCTTTTTATCGCATGCGGTTCAATCAGTCCTGGCTTGACTCGCCTGCCTCAGATGATCGGCAAACGTTCTGGCAATGATGGACAGCTGTTTACCGGCAGGATAAACGAAATACCAGTGGCGCTTGATCGGAAAACCCTTTACATCCAGCACCACGAATTGTTTGGTTGGCGTATCCGACTCGAGGGTATGGCGGGACAGCACTGAAATACCCAGACCACCGATCACGGCCTGCTTGATCGCTTCGTTGCTGCCCAGCTCCATGCGCATTTTGAGCTTCAGTCCCAATTCGCCGAACAGCCGCTCCGTAGCGATGCGCGTTCCCGATCCCGGCTCGCGCAGCAAGAACGGTTCCTGGGCCAGACGCTCGAGCGGAATTTTCTTCTTCTTGGCGAGCGCATGATTTGCCGGCGCGATCACCACCAGCATGTTCTCCAGAAATGCCTCCGCCACGACATCCGCATCCACCGGCGGTTGGCCCAATATGTACAGATCATCCTGATTGTTGGCCAGCCGTTCCAGCACGCGCTCCCGGTTGGACACTATCAGCGACGCCTCCACCCCGGGATATTGCTGGCAAAACGTGCCAAGCAGGCGAGGCGCAAAATATTTGGCCGTGGTCACGACGGCAAGCCTGAGCTTGCCCTTCTTCAGCCCTTTCATGTCCGCCGCGATCATTTCGAAATTGGACAGATGCTCGGATATTCCCCGGCAGGTTCGATGCAGCTCATGCCCGATATCGGTGAGATAGATTTTTTTCCCCACCTGCTCGAACAGCGGCATCCCGACCGTATCGGATAATTTTTTGATTTGCATGGACACCGTGGGCTGGGTCAAAAACAACTCGTCTGCTGCGCGTGTAAAACTGCCCAGGCGGGCAATGGCTTCGAACAATTCGAGCTGGCGAAAGGTGCTGTGACGCATGGCATATCCCTCCTTATGTATAGACGATAATCTATCATAAACATAGAAAGAATTGACTGTTATTGATGATTATTTCTTTGCATGATGCCGGCAACGCGCTGACATGAATACCTGTCAGGACTTCGAAACATGCAGCTCTCGAATGTCAGCCGGGCCCAGCGCGGGGTTTTCAACATTTGGAGATAATCATGGCATCTGAAACATTGAAGGAAGGAAAGGAACGCTACAAGTCCGGTGTGATTCCTTATAAAAAAATGGGCTACTGGGAGCCGGACTACAAGGTCAAAGATACCGATGTCGTGGCGCTGTTTCGCATCACCCCGCAACCCGGCGTCGATCACGAAGAAGCCGCTGCAGCCGTGGCGGGCGAATCTTCCACCGCCACCTGGACCGTAGTGTGGACCGATCGCCTGACCGCCTGCGAGCTATACCGCGCCAAGGCTTACAAGAGTGAACTGGTGCCGAATACGGGACCAGGCACCAAGAACGAAGCGCAGTATTTCGCCTATATCGCCTACGACCTCGACCTGTTCGAGCCGGGCTCCATCGCCAACCTCACCGCTTCCATCATCGGCAACGTGTTCGGTTTCAAGGCGGTGAAGGCGCTGCGCCTGGAAGACATGCGCATCCCGGTCGCCTATCTCAAGACTTTCCAGGGTCCCGCCACCGGCATCGTGGTCGAGCGCGAGCGTCTCGACAAATTCGGCCGGCCGCTGCTGGGCGCCACCACCAAACCCAAACTCGGCCTGTCCGGCCGCAACTATGGCCGCGTGGTGTACGAAGGCCTCAAAGGCGGTCTGGATTTCATGAAGGACGACGAGAACATCAACTCACAGCCCTTCATGCACTGGCGTGACCGCTTCCTGTATTGCATGGATGCGGTCAACAAGGCCTCTGCCGCAACGGGCGAAGTAAAAGGCCACTATTTGAACGTCACCGCCGGCACGATGGAAGAGATGTATGAACGCGCCGAATTTGCCAAGTCGCTGGGCTCCATCATCGTCATGATCGATCTGGTGATCGGCTATACCGCGATACAGTCGATGGCCAAGTGGGCGCGAAGAAACGACATGATCCTGCACCTGCACCGCGCCGGCAACTCCACCTATTCGCGGCAAAAGAATCACGGCATGAACTTCCGCGTGATCTGCAAGTGGATGCGCATGGCGGGCGTGGATCACATCCATGCCGGAACCGTGGTCGGCAAGCTCGAGGGCGATCCGCTGATGATCAAGGGCTTCTACGATACCCTGCGAGATTCGCACACCCCGCAGAGCCTGGAGCACGGCCTGTTCTTTGAGCAGGACTGGGCCTCGCTGAACAAGGTCATGCCGGTGGCGTCCGGCGGTATCCACGCCGGCCAGATGCACCAGCTGCTGCATTACCTCGGCGAAGACGTGGTGCTGCAGTTCGGCGGCGGCACCATCGGCCATCCGCAGGGCATCCAGGCCGGCGCCACCGCCAACCGTGTCGCGCTGGAGACCATGATCATGGCGCGCAACGAAGGCCGCGATTACCTGAAGGAAGGTCCGCAGATTCTGGAAGATGCCGCCAAGTGGTGCTCGCCGCTCAAGGCCGCGCTGGATACGTGGAAGGACATCACCTTCAATTACGATTCCACCGACACTGCTGACTTTGTGCCATCCACCACGGCCAGTTTCTAATTAATTATTGAAGGAGAAAAAATCATGATGACCAATCCGGGCAATCGCGTCACGCAAGGGCAGTTTTCCTTTCTGCCCGACCTGACCGACCAGCAAATCGCCGCGCAAATAAAATACGCGCTGAAAAACGGCTGGGCGGTCAGTGTCGAATATACCGATGATCCGCACCCGCGCAACACCTATTGGGAGATGTTCGGCATGCCCATGTTCGACCTCAAGGATCCCGCCGGGATCATGATGGAGATCAACAACTGCCGCAAAACTTTTCCCAATCATTACATCCGCGTAACGGCATTCAACTCCACACGCGGCGTGGAAAGCTCGACCATGTCCTATATCGTGAATCGCCCCAAGAAAGAACCGGGATTTGGTCTGGTGCGGCAGGAAGCGGATGGACGCAGCATTCGTTACACCATCCACTCCTACGCGACCGACAAACCGGAAGGCGAGCGGTATTAGCGCAAGCATGCAACTGCAATGGCGGGTCATGCACTGGCCCGCCATTTTCCAAACCCATTTCCCAATCTGGACATCGGAGCTGTTGATGAGCGAAGCAAAACAAATTGAAGCAACACTGCCGGATGACACCCCGGTAGACCTGGAAGCGGAGTTAAAGTCCTCGAATGTACAAGAGGTGCTGGACAAGCTCGACCGCGAGCTGATCGGACTCAAGCCGGTCAAGACGCGCATCCGCGAAATCGCGGCACTGCTATTGGTGGACCGCCTGCGCAAGAAATTCGCACTGAGTTCGGAAACACCCACCCTGCACATGAATTTCACCGGCAATCCCGGAACGGGGAAAACCACCGTTGCCTCGCGCATGGCGGAAATACTGCATCGCCTGGGCTATGCGCGCGAAGGCCATCTGGTTTCCGTCACGCGCGATGACCTGGTGGGGCAATACATCGGGCACACCGCACCCAAAACCAGGGAAGTCATCAAGAAAGCGATGGGCGGCGTGCTGTTTATCGACGAAGCCTATTATCTGTACAAACCGGAAAACGAGCGCGACTATGGTGCGGAATCGATCGAGATATTGCTTCAGGTGATGGAGAACAACCGTGACGATCTGATCGTCATCCTGGCGGGATACAAGGACCGCATGGACAAATTTTTCAACAGCAATCCCGGCATGCGCTCGCGCATCGCCCACCACGTGGATTTCCCCGACTACAGCGCGGATGAATTGCTTGCTATCGCCAAGCTGATGCTGGCGCAGCAAAACTATCGCTTCAGCCCGGAAGGTGAGAAAGCCTTTGTCGAATATATCCCGCTGCGCATGAAGATGGATCATTTTGCCAATGCCCGCTCGATACGCAATGCGCTGGATCGCTCGCGTCTGCGCCAGGCCAACCGGCTGTTTGCCAACAGCGGCAGAAAACTGACCCGAAATGATCTGATCACGATAGAGGCCGAAGACATCATGGTCAGCCGGGTGTTCGACGAGCCAGATAAAAAATAACCGGCAAGAAAACCGGCGAGATTGTCGAACCATGAACGGCCCTTCGACAAGCTCAAGGCGAACGGACTTCAAATATAATCTGGCCGGATCAATAGGCCTGCGCAGTAAAGATGGGCGATGATAGCAGGCAGCGCGAGCAATACGCTGATCAGCGTCATCAGCACGGTGGCCATGATCGAAGCGGCAATGCCGACCGGGGAAAGGGCTATGGCAGACAGCCGCCCGGCCATCGCAGTGTCGATCACGGCATGAGCATCATCGCAAGTTGCGCGACCAGCACGTAGGGTGGATAAGCGCAGCGCATCCACCAACCCGCGCCTATTGAGATTTACATAATTGATGACAGTATTACGTCATCCTGAATGGAATGGGAAATGCAAGAAAATTACCACGTCATTCCCGCGCAGGCGGGGTCGCGGGCATGGCCCGCTCCTACAATAGCCAAGTAGGGTGGGCACTCGTGCCCACCCTACGATTTAAGGAAATTAAACACCCTCACCCCAACGTCCCAGATCCCAAAGTCTTGCCCACCACCTCCTGCACATCCTTGGACAAACCTTTGGCCGCTGCTACTTTCTGCCACGCAGCCTGCATCTGTTGTTTCAGCGCAGGCTGGTATTTTTTCCAGTGATCCAGCGTGCGTACCAAACGTGCGGCCAGCTGCGGATTGAGCTTGTTCAGCGCGATTACCTGTTCTGTCCAGAACCCATAGCCGCTGCCATCCGCGGCATGGAACTGTGACGGATTGCCGTTGCAGAAACTGAAGATCAAGCTGCGTGCGCGGTTGGGATTTTTCAGCGTGAACGCGGGATGGGTCATCAGCCGGCGGACCGCTGTTACATCGGTATGCATCGCTACCGCCTGCAGGCTGAACCATTTGTCGACCACCAGCGCCTCGTTTTTGAAATTCTGATAGAAGTTATGCAATGGCTGTTGTGCCGTCTTGCTGCCGGTGTTGACCAGCGCCATCAGCGCGGCAAGGCGGTCGGTCATGTTGTCGGCTGCGGCGATCTGCGCGTGAGCCAGTTGCAGCGTGGATTCATCTTGCCTGCCTAAAAGATAAGACAAGCAAAGGTTCTTCAGGCCGCGCTTGCCGGCCGATCTGGCATCGGGGCTGTATTTGCCGGGTGTCTGGTTGGCTGCATAGGCGGCGATGAAATCAGCCTTGAGTCTTTCTGACAACGTCTTGCGCATGTACTGGCGCGCAGTGTGGATCGCCTGCGGGGCTATCACTGCGCACTGTTCGGCCAGCATCAATTCCGAAGGCAGCGTCAGCACCACCTCAATGAAAGACGGATCAAGTGCCGGGTCGTTGAGCGTGGTGCGCAAGGCGTTGATGAACAGCTCATCCAGCGTCAGCGCATCCCCCGCCTGCACCTGCCTGATCAGCTTCAATAGACGTTGCATCGCCAGGCGTTGTCCGGCCTCCCAGCGGTTGAAGGCATCGCTGTCATGCGCCATCAGCTGCGCCAGCTCCCGGTCGGTGTAGTCGTATTCCATCACCACCGGCGCAGAGAAGTTGCGCAGTAATGATGGAGTGGGTTTTGTGGTGACGCGGTTAAAGATGAAAGTCTGTTTTGCCTGGGTCAGCTCCAGCACGCAGGTGGTGGCAGGTTTTGCAGTTGCCGCGCCATCAAGAGTCAGCGCCATGTCGCGGCCCTGGGCATCGAGCAGGCCCACCGCAACGGGGATATGGAAGGGCAGGGCGTTCGTTTGCCCGGCGCCGGGCTTGCAGCGCTGGCTGAGCGTCAGTTCATAGGTTTGTTTGGCGGCGTCGTAGTGGCTTTGCACTTTGAGCTGCGGCGTGCCGGACTGGCTATACCAGCGCTCGAACTGGGCGAGGTCGCGCCCGCTGCTGTGTGCCATGGCCGCGCGGAAATCGTCGCAGGAAACCGCCTGCCCGTCATGCCGTGCAAAGTACAGGTCCATGCCTTTGCGGAAGCCGTCACGCCCCAGCAGGGTCTGGACCATGCGCACCACCTCGGCACCTTTTTCATAAATAGTCACCGTGTAGAAATTGCTGATCTCCACAAAACTGTCCGGCCGCACCGCATGGGCCATCGGCTCCGCGTCTTCGGAAAATTGCACCTGGCGCAGCATGCGCACATCCTCGATGCGCTTCACCGCGCGACCGCTGTCCGTGCCGATCATGTCGGCGGAGAATTCCTGGTCGCGAAACACGGTGAGGCCTTCCTTCAACGACAACTGGAACCAGTCGCGGCAGGTCACGCGGTTACCGGTCCAGTTATGAAAGTATTCATGGCCGACCACCGCCTCGATATTGGCATAATCGGTATCGGTGGCGATGCGGGGGTTGGCCAGCACATATTTGGTGTTGAAGATGTTCAGGCCCTTGTTTTCCATCGCGCCCATGTTGAAGTCGCCCACCGCAACGATCATGAAGCGATCCAGATCCAGCGCCAGCCCGTAGCGTTCCTGATCCCAGCGGATGCTGTGCTTGAGCGATTCCATCGCATGCTGCGTCTTGTCCAGATTACCCGGCTCCACCCACACTTGCAGCAGCACGCGGCGCCCGCTGTTCAGCGTGAATGTTTCTTCCTGGCACACCAGCTTGCCTGCCACCAGCGCAAACAGATAGGAAGGTTTCTTGAACGGGTCTTCCCACTTGGCATAGTGGCGGCCTTTGGGCAGGTCGCCCTGTTCGATCAGGTTGCCATTGGACAGCAACACCGGATACTTTTTCTTGTCGCCGCGCAGCATCACGGTGTATTTCGCCATCACGTCCGGACGATCGGGGAACCAGGTGATCTTGCGGAAACCTTCGGCCTCGCATTGGGTAAAGAAATTGCCGTTGGAGACAAACAGACCCATCATCGAAGTATTCTTCTCGGGCTGAACCAGTGTCTCGATCTCCAGCGTGATCTCGTCCGGTGCATTGGCGATGCGCAATTTCCCGTCCGCTATCGCGTAACCATTTTTACTACCTTTGCGCAGCGTCTTGCCGTTCATGCGCAAGGCCACCAGCTTGGCGCCGTCGCCCAGCACTTCCACAACCTTGTTGGGCGATGCGCTATTGCGCTGCAGCGTGATGCGCGTAGATACACGGGTTGCCGCGGGATCGAGATCGAAACCCATTTCAACGGTGTTCACCCAATAGGCCGGGGCAGTGTAGTCTTTGCGATGGATGGTGACGGGTGGTTGCTTGGTCATGAGCGGCTGGTCAGGAGGGTGTCAGAATCGGATTCTAACAGTGTCGCCTCTAGCAGCCTGTCTGCTTGAATCGATGGAGTCTGCCCCTAATGATATTCGGGTGGCATTAACGTACTGCGAGTGGTATTTCACCAATTGCAGTTCCAACTCCGACCTTCGTACGTTCTTTTATGCTCGTACCCGGCGCACAGCCCTCATACGCATCCTCGAGTTCCTTTACAAGTTCACCGTATTTTGCGAATTCAGCCGTGAAGTGCTCTTGAAATTGCTCGACATCATTGATGCCGCGCCCACTTAAGAAACATGCTTCGCAGACAAGAGCCAGTCCCTTGAGAACCCGAGCGTTGGCTAGCAATTCCGATTCGCTCGACCGGTTTTCAACAGCATTCAGTTCGTCGATTAAAGCTTTTAGCTGTATCAGTTCGACGTCGATATGCTCATCAATCGTCCTGCCAGCCGCTTCCGCTTTCAGAAGTGTTGATTTCGCTACGCCCTCGCCGAACTCTGCCAGCCCCGCACTCATTGCAGGATGATAGCCACAGAACGTCATATTAACCTCCATTTTCCAAAGGGAATTATCCAACTATTTTTTCTATTCTACACGCCTAGTAAGAATCTGCACCCCACTAGATTTATTGCATTACGATGGTCCTCGCGACAAACGCAATGATTTATGTGCCTCTTCAAGTGCATCGTCTCGTATTGTCTCCGTTGTAAGAGGAGTATCTTCACCATGGAACACCTTCTCACGCAAGAAGTTGAACGCTGCCTCAGTCGCTTTAAATATTCCACGCGGACTATCGAGCCGGTCACCATTAAACGTTGTTTTGCAATTCAGCAACCGTTGAAAATGGAATGCAAATGCATTGAGATCATCCGAAGGCACAAAAGACTCAAATGCTTTTAGCGGCTCTGTTTGCCCCAAGAGCACACATGCGATGTGCTCACGATAACCTCTGGTTCCGGCTTCCTTTTTCAACGCAACCATCAAAGGACTTAGGTTGCCTTTCATCCCTAGAGTTCCTGTGACCAATCTTAAATACTGATATTCAAACAGTGTGGCCCCATAGTTAGGATCATCCTCCAAGGGGTTGCGAAGGTTAATGAATCCCTTGAGACGACTCCAGAGATCAAACGGCACATTTTTTCGCGGGTCAATCTGTGTAAATGCGCCAGCGAATATCCAATTGACATTATCAAACTTGCCCGGGGTCTCCTGCACTTGCCCATCTTTTGAATACGTTCGTTTGATAAATTGCTTTGCCTCCAGAACTCTGAGCAATGAGCTGTATAAGTCGAAATGTTCTTTGGGTTTGTCGAATTCATCAAGGAATATGGTTCCATTTAGCTTGTCAATTACTTCCACAACACAATGTTCGAGCGCATCATTTGGAACTGCAAATAGCCGTCGGTTAAACTCTTCTTGAGTCACGCCTGCCACAGACTGAACAGCAAGTCCACTAGTCAATCTCATTGCCTTAGCATCGTGGTGTAAATTCACTTCATTTTCATTTAGCTGCTGTGGATCAAGCTCCCTAGCACGCCCTGATCCATAATGCAGTGCGCGCGAAAATACCTCCTTGCCAGTACCTGGTTGCCCCATAATCCAAGTGGCCATTCCTCCGTCCGCCCACAAGATACGAGTTAATTCTTCAAGAGCCGATCGTATATTAGCGGTGTATTGCCTTGAAACACTTGAGTTCCTGTTTCGTCCTTTTGCAAGTGGCCCGACTATGATCGCGTGTTCAGGTATGCTAGTAGGATGGCAAAATCTCGGTATGGGTACCAGCCCGACAAATTCACCGAGAGGGTGACGCGTCAGCTTTCCCGTACCACTGAACTTTACGCCCGCCTTGATCTTCTCAATTTCGAATGTGTCTTCTATAAACCCGGAAAAGAAAGGCCAGTTTTTTTTGGGGTCATCGAATAGGCCTGGATCACCGCAATTCAACTTCTTCCATACTTTTGTCAGATTATCGAGATACTCCTCAATAGTAGAATTACGATCCTTCGCCGGCCTCTCCTCCATTGCTTCATACAAGTACTGCGCGGGGACTATTACTGGGTTCTCTGGCTTTCCGCCGACGACCGTATCAATACAGAATAGAAAGCATCGCTTTTCAAAAACAACATAGGAGTACTTGGCGGTAAGCTTTAATTTACTTTCATCTTCTGGAACCTTCGAAAGCAGATTAAAGATTAGCTTTCGATGGAATCCGGAAATACTCTCCTCACAATCTAGATCTCTGATTTCATTTTTTCTCGTTTCATCCATATAGTACTTGATGGGAATTGTCCTACGATTGTTTTGACCCTTCAATTCAGGCTCATTGCGTAGATCGTCATCTTTAATCGTATAGCTGTAGTGATACTTGAACTCAGTTCCATGCTCGTCGCAGTACTTATCCATTGGTTCACCCCTTGGTATCAAGCCTTTGTCTTACTCCCTATGTACCATCCCAGAGAATAGATGGCGCTACTTACGAATAAGCAAACTGGAATTGCCCCCCACAGAAACAATTCGCCTGTATCTCCTATAACTGCGCTTACAGTAGCCCCAATTCCCACTAATGCGCCAACGATCAGCGCGCTTGCTGCAAAAACGGGGGTCACAGGGCTCTGGCCATTCGGGAGTCGAGTAGCGACAAACGCACCTATAACCAATGGCACGAACGCCATTTGCGCACTGTAAAAGGCGAGCAATATGGCGAGGTAATTGTCTCGCCCGAATGTGAGATATTTCTCGACAAGATAGAGCATGGCAATCACTGCAAGGTATGTCATCAAGCCAAATGCACGAGTAATACGTATCTTGTGTGTTGTAGAAGTTTCCTTGGCTCCCGCATGCTCAAGAGCCGGAAGCAAATCATATTGAAACGCACACTGCGTTGCAGAGAACACTGCATCCATAGTGGAAAGGCCGATCGCGAGCACGGCCATGAGAAAAACAACGGCCGTAACAGTACTGAGCAGGCTGTCCATGTTGACGAGGTGCACTGCTAGATCACCAAATGGATTGGAGGACACTGACAGATTTCCGAATAGCCCGCCAGCAAGTGCTCCAAATGCCAAGAGCGAAATCCAGACCAGCGGTGCTTCTGTCACATATCTCAGCAAAGCCTTCTTTGCTGGGCCGTCGCCGTAAGAATTCGGATCTCCCGCTGCGGCGAATCGCTGCCAGTTCGTAATGTCGACAATTTGGTAGCCAAGAGGAAGGATCGCTAACGCGAACATGGCCAAATTGGACATGCTGGTTGAAGTGACTGTAGAACGACGGAGGACCTGCATCACCTCACTCGGTCCTGTAGAAATCACAAACTGCCCTGCAGCAAAAACCATAGTAATGATCGTAAGCACAACCAGCACACTCACGCCGCGTTCGATGAGTAAGTATGCGCGCCATGCAGAAGTTTTTTCCGCTTCATTCTTGTTAACAGTTTCCGCATCTGGAGATGACTCGATAAACCGAAAGCGTCTGGTAAGCAGCCACATTACACCAAAGCCACCAAAAAAAACAATTGGATATGATCCGTGCGACACATCAGCCGGGGAAGCATGGCCCAGCAGAAAGATCATTCCGGCGACAGCGGCGAATACACCAATGTATGCTAGACCAAGTTGAAGCTGATCCGTTCTCATCACGCCATCGTTGCCACCTGTCGTCGAGTACGCAAACATAAGAAAGAACAATCCGATTACGAACAGGTAACTGCCATTAGCTCCTAAGCCAAGCAAGGGGCCTAGCGCAGAAAAAATGCCAAACATTTCCGCCATAACGATCCCCCATAGTGCGACGATAGTCAGACTAGATGCAATGATCCGTATCCAAGGGCTATCTTTATGGGGACGTGCGAGGAATTCATGAATCGTAATAGATTTGTCCCTAGCGAGTGCTTCTCTCAGGAAGTTCGCGATCGGCTTGCGAAAAACGTACAACAATGCAAGGCCAAAACAATAAAACATTGAATTCCACACACCTGGTATCCAGTCACCATTCAGACCCCAGACAAAAAACGGCCCGAATGTCGCCAACTGTAACGCGTAAGCAAGCGACGAATTCTGGTAAACGTCATCGGATGCACCATTGAACGACACAAGATACTCACGGGAAAGGCCATAGCTTTTTCTCCGAAACAGCGCAGCCGGTATGAAATAGAGTGCAAGCGACAAAACGATCGGAATCCAGATCATGGCGTCCAAATATTCATAAAAAAGAAATTAAGGGGTCAGGCTCGCATTGTTTTCAAGCGAGAGTAAACAATTAGACCGCGCGCCGGGGCGGCGCAAAGTATGAGCAGAGAAGCTTGCCGTCATGTTATCCCCCTAAATAACAACCTTGCAGAATGGCATTCCCGATGGTGCGAGAACTCGCGAAAGCTTTTAGTTCTAATCATCCGCTGTGCGCGTGAGGCGAACTCTAAACGAGCCGGGGTGAAGTTGCAACAGCAAAGGCAGCGCGCAATTTCCCATCTGCTATTGAGCAGCCCTTGGGACCTTTGCGGAGTGTTTTCCGTTCATGCGCAAGGCCACCAGCCTGGCGCCGTCGCCCAGCAGCTCCACATCCTTGTTGGGCGATGCGCTATTGCGCTGCAGCGTGATGCGCGTGGATACACGGGTTACCGCGGGGTCGAGATCGAAACCCATTTCAACGGTATTCACCCAATAGGCCGGGGCAGTGTAGTCTTTGCGATGGATGGTGACTTGTGGTTTCTTGGTCATGAGCGGCGGGTCAGGAGGGTGTGAGAAGGAGCGGATTTTAACAGTGTTGCCTCTGGCAGCCTGTCAGACTTGAATCAATGGAGACTAATCCTATTGATTTTTTGATTCAGAAAAACAATTCGATGCTGACCCGTTTAGTGTATTGGTCAGTATATTCCCAGACCCTCTTCATCATCGCGCATAGACTCATACTTAATCTGCCTATCTATGTAAGAAATATGTTTTTCGACCCACCGCCGAACGTTACTGTTGGAATGCTTCAAAAGAGGCTCCAACGCCGCTTTATCAGATTCTAAATAAGGTACAAGAGATCCAGACCAGCTTCTAGACCCAAGGTTAGCTGAAAGTGCGCTGCCAAGATGCACATCATCCCCAAAATGTTCTAGAAGCGCTGTGAACAAACTATTAGGTTCTTTGCTCCCGTCAACCATCTCGAATACATTAATACAGCTAGCTACGAATCGCGGGCCAATCTCTTTATTTTCGTTGCACCATGAAATGATTAAATCGGTTGGCAATTTCGAAAACACACTTGGGGTTTGGTTCGAAACATCATTTTCCCTTTCAAAAAGTTGCTCTAACCAGTATTTCTGATTGGTCTCGGCAGAAACAATAGCCTCTCCAAATAATGTCCATACCTCTACGCCATGAACTTGCATCAAATTTATTAGCAATGGTTTTATATAATGGTAAATATCGCCGTGATTAAATCCATAATTCGTTGCAGTAATTATCTGCCGACAAATATCTTTGCAAAACGACAGTTCTTCAGTACGCAAAAGTTTTTTCGTAATCTCTGCCCAGTGATGCAGATCCATCTGTCCGCCACTCGCTTCTTTGTTCAAAGGTACAGTAATAACTAAAACTCTTATCGATGACCGGTTCTCTTCGAATCTATTGGCATCACCATGACAGTACATGAACAATATTCCTAGCGCCGTCCAAGCACCTTGAGCATCAATTTTTGCCAATTCCATACAGAAGGTGGCGATTGCAGGCCCACTTAGATGAGCTGTAACCCTACCATAGTTAAAAACGCTGGCGCTAATAGATTGCAATCTTCCTTGCCTAATAAGCTCCAATAATATGGAAAGATGTGAGCTCTGCATTTCTCCAGTGCAAAGAACGTCTGGATAAAATTTGATTAACTCATCTCGCGATGAAAATTCTGCAAGATAGGAATTCCAAACCTCAATAGATTTGGCATGAGTACCGCTTAGCAACCCCATTACAAGACTCCGGTTTGGATTGTCGATGCTCCCAAGTTCGGCAATAGCCAATTCTATAAAATCGTCAGTTTTATGAGATTCAATGGCCAGTCTTCTACCGAAAACAAAAGTCTGATTTTGTTCACCTGAAAGTAGCAAGGGGATATATTCGATTAACTGTTGAATATTTGTGCTTAACTCTATAGCCAATTGTTCAGCATTCTCTGCTGCAACATCAATGTAATGACCCTCTTCGTCTTGTCGATGCTCCCAAGGAGGATGAATTACGATAATCTTTAACCTTTCTTCTAAATTGGCTTTATCAGGTTCGAGCAGTACCAGCCATGTATTCAAAGCTTTCAATCCTTCTGGCTTCATTTCTTTCGCATCAAACTCGAGTGCAGTCTTGATGTTGTCTAAAGCTGATGGCCAATATCGACCATTGCGACTAATAACATGCCTTATTGCTGCATCAAGCATTTCTAGGCGTCCGTGATTTACAAACCCTCGAATTGAATGACCAATGGCACTCATCGATTTCTCGTTCTGAACTGAACCCCTATCCAACATTTCTATAAGCATACTAAAAGCTTCATGCCAATAATCGAAAATTTCCTGCCAAATGGTTGGTCTCCATTCTTCAAGAGGAGCTTTTGTTCCTTGATATTCAGCTCCAACAGTTCTATACCCGCCATAGAGATTTATCGCCTTTTCAAGAGCCTTAAGAATTACAAGATCAGCTTTTTCATCACGCAAAGTCAAAGCCCTTCTCAAGAGATCAAACCTCATTTTTGGTTCTGCTGCTGTTCCTGAACCCTGCACTCGAAACAATTGCGAAAATACGCCAGTTGCATTGTTACTCCATGTCTCATTTTCATCCATAGCCAATAGAAATAAGACCCATGTTGATTCTTCAAATAGATTTGCATGAAAGCAGAGCTTTTCCAAAGCCCATACCAAATTTCGCCGAACATTACTATTAATTGCAAGTATCTGTTCGTGGCTTAGCTGTGTGACAATTTGATACAAAGCAGACGAAGTTGTATCGGGATTCACATTTACAAGAGCGCGGAAGAGTCTAGAACCCCGATCAGATAAGATCACTTCCGCTTGGCCAAAAGGGCCTTTATGTCCACATAAGCTGGCTGTAAAATTTTTGACTTCAGGAAGAAAATCTAATTTTTCTATCTGATCACAAAAGCTCGTTACCATGGAATTAGGCATGCCATTAATCAAGTCTTCTTGGCCTTGCTTAAGAGTTTGGCTCCACCATTGCGCTGCAAGTCTAATAGCTAATGGCTTAGGGACAAGTTGAGCATATCTACCTCGTTGATCTATCAATCCTCTTGCTACAAATCGTTTAACACAGCCGTAAAATTCACCTTGATCAATGTGTACAACATGATCTGCAATGTATTGGAATTCAGCTGATGCTCCGTTTTCTAATCCAAACCGATCAAAAAGAGAACAGCCGATCAACACCTTTTCGTCGCTAATGTTTTTTTCATGTTTTGATCCCCACAACAACTTGTGAGCTATCCAGTCATCTGTAAGCTTTCCAAGATCCGGCTCTTCGTTAATTCTTGCTTCAGCGATGAGGATAGCCATTTGGGGGAACCCTTGCGCAAACTCCACCACTCTGTCAATGCCAGGTAGCGAATTGCCAAAAGTATGCGCCAGCATTTTCTTTATCATTTCATTATCGAGCCGGCCAAGCTCGACATACATGCATTTACCGCTTCGCTCTAGATCTGAATCAAGTGTTAATAATGCCAATTTGCTTTCCGGCCTTAACACAGCTTTAAGTAATTGGTCATGCAGCGATACTGTGCAGTTATCAGCAACCAAAATTCCGCTAAAGCCATCAGATACCCACTTATTTATGGACTGAACTAGTTCGCTGGGCTCAAAAGCAACATCGATGTAAACAATGGAATCTTTTTTCTCTTCGCTTAATTGTTTAAGAGCTTCAATTGCAGCCCTCGTTTTGCCCAAGCCAGAAAGACCAACTAGTCTAATGGCACTCTGGGGTTTCTGAATGGCCTCAATCAAATCATTAATTAACTGTTCCCTCTTCGCATCTGGAAAAAATGGCCCAACGTCATCTTTTAATATCCATTCTTCAAATAAAAGAGCTCCGTTGGGTCTATCCTTTGTGATTCTGATTGATTCACACAAGAATTTTTTTAGTACAAGATAGTTTAGATCGTCTTTGTTCTGTGGTTTGACGATCGTCCTGTGATTCCCTGCAACGTGCGCTGGACTTAGATGCCTGAAGTTGCTTTTAGCGCTTTGAGGAGAAATGACTGCATCCTCTACAGCTACTACCACTTTGAACTCAAAATCATTTTCGATTTTCGTTTGTGCCCATAGGTCATTCAATGTGTCTAGGTATTCAGAGTTCTTACATAACTGTTTTAGGTGCCGATGGTCAAAGGAAATGAGTGAAGCGATATTGGCAAGTTCGGACCCTTCTTGAGGTACAGCATAGAAGATGACTTTTCTTATCTTTGTCTTGTAAGAAGATATCTTCTGATCCAATAGATATTGCCTAATGATCAGCCCCCCCAGACTGTGGCCAACTAAGACTATTTCTTCATAGTTATCAAGTATATGTTCTATATATGTTTTTAGGGCTTTGCTTAGAGCTTGGATATTTCCGTATTTATTCTGAACAAACGGAAGAACTCTTACTACCGCACTAGAGTATTCATAAAAGAAAGGAGAACAATTTAACTCTTCATCGCTATCAATTAATTCTTGAAAGGCACCCCAAGTATCTTTTCTACCACCTAAGCCATGGACAAATAAAACCGCTGTTTTCATTTTTGCTCCATTCATAAATAGGGATGTTTGGTGTAGTTGAAGTGATCAAGATTGAAGCTTATTCTGCAAATACAGGAATTACACGGGGAAGGAGCCTCATTCTTTTCGCAAAATCAATCAGGCTCCGACGCTAAGGCCTATTCAACGTTACTCTTCATCAAAGTAATCAGAATCTATTTTTTTAACTTCATATTTTCCGGCAACCGTTACGCCAACATTATGTTGTGCCATAAGTGATGCAAGCTTTTCACCACTGATAAGAATTATTTTTGATTCAATTAAAGACGCATACTCCATGGCTTCTTTTGTAAATCCTGACGTTGTAATGAACACTCCCTTCCTGGCTCTTTGTCCTTGAAGAGCACCAGCAAATTTCTGAATTTCAGGTCGGCCAACAACTCCCTCCCATCGCTTGGCCTGAATATAAATTACATCCAAGCCAAGTTGATCTTCATTAATTATTCCGTCAATGCCTCCATCTCCACTTTTACCAAGTGCGCGGCCGGCATCTTGTCTATTGCCGCCATAGCCCATTTTTACGAGAAGGTCCACCACAAGTCTTTCAAAGAATGCTGGTGATGCGCCCTTTACGGAAGCGAGTATTTCATCTTCAAGATTCTTGCGTAATAATTTGTATGCTGCCGCCAAAGAATCTTCTGGAGTTTCATTTTCAGGTATGAGCGATGCTCCAGTTTCCTCAGGTATTTTTGATTGATCTTTTTTTCTGTTTCTAAACTCTTGAAATTCAGCGTAACGCTCTAATAAGGCGGAATTTATTTTTTCTGGCTTTTCAGCCAACAGATTAAGACCTTGTTCTGTGATTTTGAAGTAGCCCCGTTTGGTGGATGACAAAAGCGCAGCTTGCTTTAGGTATGAGCGAGCCCAGCCTGCTCGATTATTGAATACTGCTTGCGTTCCACTCGGCAACAACTCGCCCTTTTCTTCATCGGTCAGTGAAAATTTCTCTGCTAGTATCTGAACAGCATCACTAAACTTGTGTTCTTGCTTATCTGAAGCTAGCTTGAGAAGAGGGAGCATTATTGTTTGATAATCAGGAATAGGCATATTTTTTCCAGTCGCTCTCTATTTGTGCAGCAAAATGAAGTGGCCAACACAAGCATAAGCCTTTTTGATTTCCCTAACAATGAGGAACAGACCACTACTCTAATCAGCCAAACTCAACACAAGAGGCAGGTTTCCCCGAATTACCAATTGTCATGGCGCTTGCGACGCTCTTGCCTGTAGTTGGTCACTGCTAGGCGGATGCCATCGGGGTCGGTGAAGTAGGTTGCCCAATAGTCCGGGACGTATATGGGATAGAGTTTTGCATCGGTTGCTGCTATGCCAGCCCCGCGAAGCTGAGCTGCTACGGCTGCGACGTCTGCCGGTGTATCGACA
The DNA here is from genome assembly GCA_003134595.1 of Gallionella sp. Lineage (GTDB taxonomy): Bacteria > Pseudomonadota > Gammaproteobacteria > Burkholderiales > Gallionellaceae > Gallionella. The sequence goes on from PLBS01000113.1 coordinate 37,021, forward strand.
TGAAGGCAGAGGTGGTGCAATCCGGGTGAGAGGGCATCAGGTATGGCTTTTGTGCCCGATGGGCGAAGGTCATAGCCGAAGTGTTGAAGTATTGAACCCAGATAATCCATTAGCCCAAAATCCGTTCGCCCTGAAGTATCGAAGGACTTGCTCAAGTGGTTCGATACCTCACCACGAACGGAGGACTTATTCAGTGTTTCCTTCTTGCTAAAACCCAGTGTGTCCAGCAATACCCGGTCATAAAATATTTCCGAGCGCGACAGATCCCTAGACCAGATGCACCTCTACGCGCTTGCCCAAAGCTGCGGCATATTTGCGCAAGGTGCTCAGGCTGGGCGAATGCTTGCCGCTGGCCAGGGCGCTTTCCAGTCGTGCGATGGCGGGGGCATGGGTGCCCATGCGTTCGGCGATCTGTGCTTGTGTCAGCCCGGCTTCTCGACGGGCGGCGAGTATTTCGTCGAGGATGGCAAATTCTTCGCGGTTCAATCGCTCGTGTTCGGCGCGCACCGCCGGGTCTTTCAACATCTTGGCGACCATTTGTTGGTGGGTGAGGGTTTTGGTTTGCACGGCTTTGGGCTTCACGGTTTTAGTCTTCATGGCTTTACCTCCTTCATTCGTTTTTCTGCAATCTTGCGCTCCTTGACCGGCGACTTCTGCGATTTCTTGACGAAGCAATGCAGCATGACGATCTGCCGACCAACCAGCGTGCAATAAAACACGCGCGCAATTCCTTCGGAGCCCTTTAGGCGCAACTCGAATAATCCGTTGCCGAAGGCTTCGGTGTGCGGCTGTCCGAGATTCACGCCTATTCCATCATCCGTGCAGTCAGCCCGATGTAGCGCGCCTGTAACGTGGCGGGCAAAGTCATGATCTCTGCTTGCAGCGCTTCACTGTAGTAGACGATGGTGTAACTCATGCGCGGATAATAACAAATATGTTAATTGCGTTCAATGGAATTATTGAGATTTCCATAACGGATTAAACGGGGCGCCATGAGCTCACCACCCATTTAATCAGCCGGGCTCAACACAAGGGCAGGGATGTATGGCCTTGGTGCACGATGGGCGAAGCAACCAAATTCAGGGTAAGGTCTGGCTTTATAGCATGGCATGGGAACGATAAATCCGGGCAGGCTGCGACCGATCTTTAAGGCCGCAAATTGCGACCATAAAGCCGCTCATTACTTTGTGCTGTTATCCAGTCTGTCGAGCAATGCCAAGGCCTTTTTGGGATTGCCTTTCAGGGCAAGGGCGCGAAAGCGGACTTCGGCATCGTGCGCCGACAAAACCGAGGTGGTGAGTTCCTCGACCAGTTTGTTGATGCTGAGATGCCGCGACTTGGCGAGCTGTTTCAGGCGCTGGTGTTTGTCGTCGGGGAGTCTGATGGTCATGGTGGACATTTGTATACCTCCAGGCATTGTTTCGGGGTTAAAATTTTGGTGTTGGGAAATAGTAGTTCTGCATTTTTCAAATCACGGGTGTTGCGCGATACAATGGCTTGTGCTCCGCTCGCGACGGCCAACTCTATCAAGTGGTTGTCGCCCTCATCTTGCAGGTTTGGCCGCCATGCGAAATAAATTTCTATCCATCTCGCCTGCTTGAGCAATGCGGCAAAAACCGTTTCGCGTTCTTTGCGGCTCAACTGGCAATCAACGAACAATTTGTCGCGCGACAACAGGGTTTCATATTCGGTAAATAGCGCCACGCCGAACAGCGGCTGGTAGTGCCCCTGCAAACATCTGCGTATGACTTCACGCGCCACGCTGCTGTCGTTGCGCGAAAGCAATGCCGCGACAAAAACATCGGTGTCGATAACGAGTTGAGTCATACGACAAAAGGTAGCATATATGCTATCAATCTGCAATGGGCGGCATTGGCTGCGCACGTCCGGTTACCCGTTTTTTCAGCGGCAAAAGGGCTGACCGTGGAGAAACATGGTGCGCTGTAGCGCTAATGTGCTACAGTATGCGTATACCTTTAACCCTTGGAGACAGCTATGTCCACAACTACCATTCGCTTGCCGGAAGACCTGAAAGCTCGCGTTGCAGCGGCGGCGAAACGTGCAGGCACGAGTACGCACGGTTTCATTCTTGAGGCCATTGCGGAAAAAACGGCGCAGGAGGAGCAGCGTGCCAATTTTGATGCGGTTGCCGAGGAGCGCTTTGCCCGTATCGCTTCCTCCGGGAAGACGGTTCCGTGGCAGGAAATGCGCGGTTATCTGGAAGAGCGGCTCGCCGGTAAAAAGGTAAAGCGCCCGGTAGCTCGCAAACTGGCGCGCTGAAATTGTCGCGCATCGAATTGGCAGCGGAGGTGGGGGGTGATTTTGATCGCATCCTCGATCACCTAGCCCAATATCAGGTTGAGAATCCGGTGTTGCGCATCAGGGAGATCATCGAGGCGCTCAACGTGTTGGAGCACAATCCCATGATTGGTCGCCCCGCGAATAACGATAAGCGAGAACTGGTGATCGGGCGCAGTTCGCACGGCTATGTGGCTTTGTATCGTTACATTGCTGAAATCGACACCGTTTTTGTCCTTGCTGTGCGCAGCCGGCAGGAAGCGGGCTATGCGGGGCTTTGAAATAGAAACCTCAGTTTGAATTTGTAGGAGCGGGCCATGCCCGCGAATCGTTTGGTCGCGGGTACGAAAAACTTTTGTCCGGGCACCCGCATGGCCCGCTCCTACCGATTAAAAGGGTCGGGTTCGGAATGTTTTTCAGAATCACGCCGCCAGTTTCAACTCTACTTTCTTCCCCGCTCGCGTTGCCAAGGTGATCAGCATGTCCAGGCTGAACTTGTCCCACTTGCCGCGTATCAGGTCGGACACGCGCGATTGCGAGATGCCGAGCACCTTGGCGGCTTCGGCTTGTGTCCAATGTTTATCGCGGATTTTGATGCGCAGTTCACCCATCAGTTGGGCGCGCATCGTCAGGATGGTGGCTTCTTCCTGTGAAAAACCGAGATCGAGAAATACGTTGCCGCAGGATTCGGTGATTTTGAGTTTTTCCTTTTTCATTTTGCAATCTCCTTGAGTTGCTTATAGCGGGCAGTTGCCAACGCGATGTCTTCCTTGCGCGTCTGTTGCGTTATTTCTGGAAGGCGTGCAGCACATACACCGCATCGGCAAATTTCGCCACATAAATCACGCGCCATTCGCCCAGAACATGGATACGGATTTCATAAGCGCCTGCGCCGATATTCAGCATCGGCTTCCAGTCCGATGGCATCAAACCAAGCTGAACTTGCCAAAGCTCATGTCCTGCCGCTCCCTTTGCTTCCTTGGGAAATTCGGATAGATCGTCCTCGCTGGCGCCGATGAACTTGAGCGATTTCATGGATGCAATATATAAGTATTTGTATAAGTGCGCAAGTGGTAAAACTAACGGGTAAACTTCAAATATATTTTCGTAAACTTGTAAATTCCAAAGTATCCTTTGAATAATTTATAGTTGGCGAGATGGCAATACCATCGCCTTACAAAACTTTCACCATGAAACTCGATCTGCTCACCAAATTCCTGCTCGCCGCAGCACTCGCTCTCTGTCAGCTCAACACGCAGGCCGCTTCGCAAGCGCCCGTCGCCGCCGAGCACGGCATGGTCGTCACGGCGCAGCATCTGGCGACGCACGTTGGCGTCGATGTGCTGAAGGCCGGCGGCAATGCGGTGGACGCAGCCGTCGCGGTGGGCTATGCGCTGGCCGTGGTCTACCCGGCGGCGGGCAATCTCGGCGGGGGCGGCTTCATGACGATACAGCTGGCCGATGGCCGCAAGACTTTCCTCGACTTCCGCGAGAAGGCGCCGCTGGCCGCGACCGCGGACATGTATCTCGACAGTGACGGCAATGTGGTAAAGGGCGCGAGCACCGATGGTTTTCTTGCAGTAGGAGTCCCGGGCACGGTGTCGGGCATGGAGATGGCGCGCGCGAAGTACGGAACCATGAAACGTGAAAAGCTAATTTCCCCGGCGATCAAATACGCGCAGGAGGGCTTCGTGCTCGAGCAGGGCGACATCGATATGCTGATGACCGCGAATGAAAAATTCAAGAGTGACCCGGCCTCGGCGGCGATCTTTTTGAATCACGGCGCGCCTTACAAAGCCGGGCAGAAGATCGTGCAGAAAGACCTCGCGCATACGCTGAAGCTGATCAGCGAAAAAGGTGCTGCCGGTTTTTACCTGGGGCCGGTGGGCAGCGCGATCGTCGCAAGCATGCGCGCGGGCAACGGCATCATCACGCAGGCCGACCTGAACGAGTACAGCACGCGCGAGTTGAAGCCGATTGAGTGTACGTATCGCGGCTACGGCATCGTCTCGGCGCCGCCGCCGAGCTCAGGCGGCGTGACGCTGTGCGAGATGCTGAACATCCTGGAAGGCTATCCGCTGCAGGAACTGGGCTATCGCTCGGCGCAGGCGGTGCAGTACCAGATCGAGGCGATGCGCCACGCGTACGTCGATCGCAACAGTTACCTCGGCGACCCAGACTTCGTGAAAAATCCGGTCGACCACTTGCTCGATAAAAATTATGCCGCGAAGATACGCGCGATGATCGCCCCGGAAATGGCCGGCGTTTCCTTGTTGATCAAGCCTGGCGTCCCTCCACACGAGGGCAGCAACACCACGCACTATTCGATCGTCGACCAGTGGGGCAATGCGGTGTCGGTCACCTACACGCTGAACGACTGGTTCGGCGCCAAGGTCACCGCCGCGAAAACCGGCGTGCTGCTGAACGACGAGATGGACGACTTCACGATCAAGACCGGCGTGCCGAACAGCTTCGGGCTGGTGCAGGGCGAGGCGAACACGATCGCACCCGGCAAGCGCCCGCTGAGTTCGATGAGCCCGACCATCGTCACCAGGGACGGCAAGCCGGTGATGGTGCTCGGCACGCCGGGCGGCAGCCGCATCATCACCACGGTGCTGCTGACGATACTCAACGTGATCGACTACGGCATGGACATACAAGAGGCGGTGGATGCGCCGCGCTTCCACCAGCAATGGTTGCCGGACGTGACGAATGTCGAGCCGGACGCGCTCAGCCCCGAGGTGCGCAAGATTTTAGAGGGCTGGGGCCAGAAGTTCGGCGACCCGCAGGAGGCTAATCATATTGTGGCGATATTGGTTGGCGCGCCGAAGCTGGGCGGCAAGGCGGTTGGGAAGAACCGCTATTACGGGGCGAATGATATGCGGCGCGGGACGGGGTTGGCGTTGGGGTATTGAGGCGCTGAAAATGTCCCAGCTATGGTTCGATACATTTTCCGTTCGTCCTGAGTGCCGCGCTTTGCGCGGTGTATCGAAGGAACGAACGGAAAACACTCACCACGAACGGACATTTTCAGCGCCTCAATACGTAAAAAAACGACAAATGAATTTGTCTTTGTCCGAAAAACTTTTGGCCCGCTCCTACAATTATGCAGCTTTTAATGCGAAGCAAACGTAGGGCGGGTTTTACCCGCCGCAAATATACAATGTCGGGCAGAGCCCGACCTACGAGAAATTAAAGGAGCCAGATTCGAAATATTTTTCTGCTTCCAAAATATATCGACCCTAGCCCCTTTGGGCTTAATAGTTCTTGTCGTCATAGCCTGGGAATCTATCCTGTTTGACAGTGATGCCGCGTTCATGCAACTTTGAGCCGATACTCTCAACCATCGGCTCGGGTCCGGACAGATAGAGCATTTGTTTTCTCGCTTGAGGCGCGAGTTCAAGAATTTTATCTGCGGTGATAGGTTCACCAATGGGGATACGCAAAGTAAATTCCGGATGCTTATTGGAAAGATTTTGCAGTTCGGTTTGAAAAGAAACTTCTTCGGTGCGATTAAAATATATAAGAGTGGCATTAAGTGGTTTCCCTGCTTTGTGCCGCTCAAGCAAAATACTGCGAAACGGTGTTACGCCAATTCCGCCGGCAACCATCACGACCGGCTCATCCGATTCCTCTTCCCAGGTAAAGTCTCCGCCAAGTTCGTACGCCATGATCTCCTCACCCGGCTTCATGGCGTTGAGGGCTTGCTTGAACCTGCTTCCTGACACCCTCGTTGTGATGTGGATTACTCCCTCACTCGGTGCGGAAGCAATGGTAAACCAACGCTGATTTTCAGCTTCAGTCGCGCCCGCTTGCGGCAATGTATAACCCTGGTTCTGCCCCGCTATCCAGGTAAGGCCACTCGTCTCAAAGATAAATGTCCGGACGTTACCGGCCTCGTCGCGCGAGGATATGAGTTTTAATGTGGATATATTTTTGTTTTGTTCCATGTGGTTATTTTAGATAAAAAATTAACCGCGAATCAAGCATGAGCAGCTTGTGCAATTTTTCTTAACTCGCGAATTCTGACAACGGCTTCTCCGCGCAAAGGAAAATGCATAACGAAGATCTTCGCTCCATTGATGCTGTCCTGCCAGCCAAAAGAGAAATCTTTTGATCCGGTATATTTCTCGTACGTGATTTTTCCGATAAAACAGACTACTTTCGGCATCTCAGTCCTGATTATGCGTGAAATTTTTTTGCGTCCCGGCAACTCCTCGCCCTTCCTAAGCTCGGAAACATCGCGCGTGGGCCGATCTATAATGTTCACGAAGCCTAATCGATACACCGCATTAAACTTCTTTGTGTATATCCGTCTTAACGATTCATCATCTCGAAGTTCGTCTCTTTTTTCCTGGATGATCCCCGCGCCTGAAAGAAGGTACCAAAACGATTTATTATTGGAAAATGGCACGCCTCGATCAAACGATCCGAAATGGGGATTAATGCCCACAAAAAGTATCTTTGGCTGCTTGTATGAATAACGGATCATGTTTTAGGTGCAGGATATACGAGCTGGTCTTTCCTTACTTTTAAAAATGGCATTAACCGATGCTTTGGCGCGGAAGTACCGCTCGCGATATCTTGTGCAACCCAACCTTTTTTAGCAAGGAATTAAAGGGGCTTGGTTTATTGTTTTTCTGCTTCTAAAATATCTCGACCCGCCCCCTTTTTCTTTGCGAATTGCGCGGGTGGGATACCACATAGATCCAAGAGATATCAAAGATCGTTGAGGACATGCTCTCACGCCTTCTTTGCTTAACCCACACGGCATCAACGATGCTTCCACCAGTCTGCAATGATGCTCCCCACAGCGGGATTGACCATGTAGCCATAGGAGCGATGGCAATTCAGGCCTGCATCGCTGCGAAAGAAGTTGTAGATTCCATGGCAATGATCTTCAATTGACTCGACTAAACCCTGTTCCAGCATAGCGTGAAAACTCTCGTTTAAATTTTGATTCAGCGCAGTAACGTCGCCCACGGCTGACAAATTTATCCAGTGGCGGATCAGGTCGGGATAACTTTTTTCTCCTTTGCCATTCATACCCAGCAAGCGCCGATGTATGTAATGCATGCCCATGGGGCTGCCGAGAGTCAAAAAGTCTACTTTACCTTTCACTCCTTCCTGGCGTGAAAGTTCCCACAATGTATCGTAGGCGACGACAGAACCGAGACTATGTCCAATCAACAACACATCATCTTGTTTCTCAAGCATGGGGCGTAGTGTCTGCTTTAATAAATCACGAATTTTGCTGGCCACATTATCGGTATTATTAAAATAACGGTCGATTTCATTGGCGGTACTTCGCAACTCCTCGGGTAGCAATCGTATCAGCAATGGAATGTGATCTCCCAGTGTAAACACGAAGCGGCTCAGCCATATATTCCAGGAATGTGCATCCCGCATGTCCTGCTCGGTGGGGCCATGTTTGTTGATCAGGGCATCGATCCATGGAATATCGCTGGTGATATCTTTATACGCCTGGTAATAAAGGTAGTTCCAGCTAACCAGATGGAACTGCGGGTAGCTGTCCTGCAGTGTGCCTGCCACAGCGCGATCGGCGCGGCGTACCCCTTCAACGAGGGTACGCCAGAGTAATGCACGATGCAGCGCTGCTTCAGGCTTGGGATTCTTTCCCGGTACGTAAATGATCTGCTTTGTTGCCATAGAGAGTTCAAAGATCGTTGAGGATGTGCTCTCTCGCCTTCTTTGCTTCTTCTTCGGTGATCAATCCTTTGTTCAGAAGATCCTTGATCTTGTCCAGCCGCTGTTCTACGGCTTCACTGCTGCGGGGAGCATCCCCGGATGTGCTGGGCGATGCTGGATTCATATCCCCGCAGTCGAGCTGCGCGCGCAGCCCAACGCTGCTTATTTCCGCGTTGACCGTCCTGGTGAAATCCAAACATCCCGCTTTCTTGAGGGTTATCCTGCCGTACACGGATTCCTTTCCCTTGGGGTAGGTGTTCGGGAAGACATTCTTATGGCTGATCTGGAGAGGAGTCACCCCGGCCTTTTCACCCATCACGTAAACCTCCGCCCCGGACGGTTCGGATTCGATCTTGATGGGGTTGTCTCCGGCGGCTGGAAATAAATTGCCCGTGCCGCCCATTGACGAGCAACCCGCCACAAGCAAAAGATTGGAAAGCACGAGCACCTTTGCTGAACGCTTCAAGAACATAATTCCTCCGATTTACTTAGGGAAACGCAGATTAAATCCGTTCGTGGTGACCCTTCGACTACGCTCAGGACTAAAGGCCTTGTCGAACCATGATCGGATTAAACCTATAACAATCAATTGATGCTGCTAACCCTTCGACAAGCTCAGGGCGAACGGATGATTTAATCTGCGTTTCCTTAGCGAATTTTTTACCGCTCAGACCCCTGATAATCCGGGTTGAGTTTACAGGTATTGTTAACATGACACTATTGGAATGCGAATTAAAGGTGCCAGGTTCGAATTGTTTTTCTGCTTCCCAAAGATATCGGCCATGGCACATTTTGCTTGCTTTTGATTGGAAAGAAGAGTGAATAGGATTAATATCTACCGCTGCTATGATCTTTCGCGCCTACTCTTGATGATGATGAATTTTTGCATTCCTGTTTCCCGGTACGCCATCTTTGCGCCCGCCGGCACGCCCCACGACGTGGTGGCACGAATCAACCCAGATGCGAAGCATACGGTGAGGCCTGAATGAGCGCGCCGGAAGTCAGGCCGCCTGTGACTATCGCGCCGGGCAAGAGCATCGAGCCGGAGCAGGAAGTACAGTCGCGGCAAACGCGCGTGATCCGCATTGAAATCGCCCCGTGGACGATCTTTTCCATTGTGCTGGTCATCGCCGGACTGTGGATTTTCATGCGCCTGATGCCGGTTGTCCTGGTGCTCGTGGGGGCGCTGATGATCGTCGGCTCGCTCGGTCCGGCGGTGGATTGGCTGGAACATCGCGGCGTGCGCAGGGATGCGGGTATCGCCATTGTCTTCACCGTGCTGTTCGCGTCGACCGTGCTGATATTCGCGCTCACCATTCCGGCGCTGGTGAACCAGGTGAAGAGCCTGATCGGCATGGAGCCGGCGTTGCGCGAGCAGTTGGCGGAGCGGTTCGCCAGATATCCGCTCACGGAGAGCCTCGCGGACACGATGCGCAACGTGCAGTATGACGCGCTCATCAAGTCTTCCGCTACGTCGGTGCTGGCCTTTTTCACCATCGTGGTGGAGAGCATCGCCTACGGGTTCGGCGCGATTTTTCTCGCGCTGTACATGATGTTGGACCGCGACCGGCTGCGCGGAGCGCTGTTCGCGGTGGTGCCGCGCACGCACCATATCCGGCTGTCGCGCATCCTGGTCAATCTGAATACTATCGTCGGCGGCTATATCCGCGGTCAGGCAATCACCTGCGGCCTGATGTTTGCGTTCATGTTCATCCTGCTCACCGCGTGCGGTATCCCGAACGCCATGGTGATCGCGGTATTCGGCGGCGTGGCCGACGTGCTGCCGTATATAGGCATCTTTCTCACCATGGCCCCCGCAGTTGCGGCCGCGCTCCCGCTCGGTGCGGTCATCACCCTGGTGGTTTTCCTGTTGATGCTCGCCTATGAGGAGTTCGAAAGCCGCGTGCTGGTCCCCATCGTCTACGGACGCGCGATGCGGCTACCGTCTTCAGTGGTACTTTTTTCCCTGATCGCGGGCGCCACGCTGTTCGGGATCATCGGTGCGCTGATCGCGCTGCCGGTCGCGGCCACGATCCTGATGCTCATCGACAAGCTGCGCGTCGAGCTGCCCGGCGAGACGGAGCAGGCCGGGGACACGGAGAACAGAAAAAAAGACGAGCACAGCGAGCGCGAATACACGCGCAGAACCGAAGGCATGCCGGCAGAAGAGGCATCGGCCATCGCGGTCGAAATGTCGGACGTCCGGAAAAAGGCGGAAGACGAGCCGTCGGGTTGATGGTGAAAATTCGGCGGGTTAGCTCAGACCACGGTTTTCTTTTAACCCCCTCTAACTCCCTCTTGTCAGGGGGAGAACATAGCGGCTCCTCCCCTGACAAGGGGAGGCTGGGAGGGGTTGGTTTTTCAGTCCTCTTTCACCCTGAACCACGCCGCATACAGTGCGGTCAACTCAAGACAGGCTTCGCGGCATAACCTGCCGTGTAGCCTGTCCTGAGCGCAGTTGAAGGACTCAACACGAACGGTCAATGGTGTTTTTCAACACCCTGCTAATCATCCCAGTCCGGATAATTCGGAATATTCACAGTATCCGCATCATAGACACCCTTCGCGGATTGAGTGTGGCACTTGTCACAGAAGCTCAGCGACTTCACACCCTTGTTGCCCTTGATCATTTTCTCGGGGATATCATGGTGCTTGCGGGAAATATAGCGCAGCTCGGTGATCCGCAGCGGAGCCGGGCCTTCCGCCGTGGCAACAGCGATCTTGCGCGACCGCTTATACCAGGATTTATCCGCTGCATTGTCCACCGCGTAATCATGAATGACCTTCAGGGTGTCATTGTCGAGCTCGGCATTTGCACCGAAATGTTTGCGCAACGCTTCGGCAGTCAGTAGCACTTCCCAGGACTTTGCCGGCAACAATCCGGGTTGATAGGCAAAATGACATCCCCCGCATTCGTCTTGATACTGCTTGTCGGTAACCGGCTTCACTCCTTTTTGACGACTAAAATTAACCGCCCAAAGCCAAAAGTTTTCTTCCGCCACGGCATAAGCGCTATTCAGCAGCAGCGCACCAGCCAGAAATGCGGCAACTTTAAATTTTTTTCTCATCATCCCACTCCGTTACCAGTTCAATTTAATGGCGACACCCATGGCGACACCGCCTGCAATTCCCGCGCTCGAATGGCCGTGGCCCGGCGCTACCGACACAGCGTAAAGCATGGCCAGCGCACCGGCTGTTCCCAGCATCGCGTGCAGAATATCCGGGTCGGTAAAACCGTCTTCAAAATTGATGTCATCCCAGTGAAACAAGAGCCCGGTTGCCACCGTGGCAGCCGCCATCGCTGCCGTCGCACGTCCGAGCGATTGGTGAGTGCCCGAGGTCTGCGGCTTGGTGTTCCGTTCGGTATCCGGTGTAGTCATCACCGTCAAGCCGAGCAAGGCCAGCGTTCCCAAGCCCAGATATTGATGCGCCTTGCTGGTGGTGAACAACGGCGGCTTAAATTCCGCCGCAGGGGTTACAGGCGCGGTGATTGCGGAAGTGGCGCCCGCCTGTCCCTGGACGGCATCAGCCTCATTCGCTGCCAGCAGGTAGGACTGAGATTTTAATAATTGGAAATTATTGGTATAAAAACTTGCAGCCGTCGGCAATGCAAGATTCACCACGGTATCGTCTGCGTACGCCATTCCCGATAAAGCCATCAGGCAGATACAGACAAAAATATTTCTAACTTTAAAACTCATTCATCACTCCTTTAACAAACAGCTTACCCGTTGGCATTTCATGCACCGGTCTTCACCCAAGCGGTTTCCGGACATAGGCGAACCAGAATACGACAACAGCGACTACCATCAACACACCCAGCCAGTTATAAGCGCGCTGGATACCTTCCTCCGACCAGGCGGATACTAAAGACTTTTGTCCGGGCACCCGTTTTAAACCGGTGATCATGGTGCGCACCAGATTTTCACGATGCAGGATGCTGCTCATCACCACGCCGATGAGGTGCAGCAATATCACACCCAGCATGACATTGGTCGCAACACCATGCATATCAACCACGACATCGCTTGCGTCATCCTGAAGCGCGGCCACTCCAGTCAGACAAATAAAAATGCCAAGTGACAATAGCAACCAAATCGCCACGCTTCCCACCGGGGTGTGCCCCAGATAATGCATGGGCTTGCGTTTGAGCATCGTTAGCAGATAAACGACGATCTCGCGGGGGTTGAACAGGAACGAGCGAAACCGCGCATAGCGTGTGCCGATAAAACCCCACAGCAATCTGAATATGAGCAAGCCCAGCAGGATGTAACCAAGTGCCACATGATAATTGCGCAAACGTTCTGAAAATGCCGTCAGATATGCCGCGCCGAAAGACAACACCTGTAGCCAGTGAAAAACCCGCGTCGGCATGTCCCAAACCATAATACGTCGAATCATGATGTACTCTTCCTACTTGGGTATTTTTACATCGTCTTCGTTGAAATCGCCGCTCTCCGCCTTGGTATGGCAAGCCCCGCAATTGGCCGGACTCTTGACCTTTGGGTTTTTCCAGACGCGCGCTGCCACTTCACTGTGTTCGGACTTGAACGAACGGGTTTCGGTGATGCGCAGCAGCGGTTTACCCGATACTTCATGCATTTTTGTACTGGCATTTTTTTCCAGAAAAGCCGTTATTTCATTGGCGGTTGCGGCATCCAAACCGGCATTGCTGCCAAAGTGCTTGTCCAGCCCTGACATGATCGCGCGCCATGATTCGGCGGGAAGAAAACGCGGCGGATAGGCAAAATGACAAGCGCCGCATTCGGCCAGCCATTTTGCATTGCTGACCGTTGGCCCCTGCCCCTCGTCTTCGTCGTCATCGGCGCGGGCATCAGAAATATGTGCAACAGACATCGTGGCACCCATCACCAACACGACAACAGCGAACATCCGGGTGAAATTTTTAACATTGAACAACATGACAGTCTCCTATTTTTTTACGGTTAGCAGGTAAGCGAGCACGTCGCCCTTTTCCTGCGCTGTGCATTCCCGATCAAGCACATCGTTGCAATTGCGCTTGAACCATTTCTCCACCTTTTTCATGTCGGTGAATCGTTCCTCATTGGCGGCCGGAGCAAGCGGCTTGATGATCTTGTCGGTCTCGGAATGTTTGCCCTGCGCGGCAGGATTGTCGGTATGGCAAGTGGAACAACTTAAATCGTGGTTATGCTTGGTCTTGAAGAATTTTTCCCCGCGCGCGGCCGAGAATTCCTGAAAACCCGGCGTGGCCGACGCCTCGGCTTTTATAGCAGCCAGCACCTCGACGGGTGTTTCCGCGAACGCCGAATTCGCCGTCAGCCCGGCGGTCGTAACAACCAAACCAAATGCAAAAAATACGCGCAACATCCATGTCCTCCTGATAATTGAAGTGCCGTTGAGTAGTTTACAAGATAGAAGTTCAACCTTGAATATTAATTACAATTATTTACAAGGCCGGTTGAGCTTCACATTGCCAATGGTAGAATCCCTTCCATGCTCAACGACCGCGCACAAATCCTGCTCAAGACCCTGGTGGAACGCTATATCAGCGAAGGCCAGCCGGTCGGTTCGCGCGCGCTGCTTCAGTATTCCGGCCTGGAAGTCAGCTCGGCGACTATCCGCAACGTGATGTCCGAACTGGAAGACATCGGCCTGGTGAGCAGCCCGCACACCTCGGCAGGCCGCATTCCGACCGGCTTGGCGTACCGTTTATTCATCGACACCATGCTCGTCACCAAGCCGCCGGACAGCCTGCGCGTGCAGCAGATGGAAAATAAGCTGCAGCCGGACAATCCGTCGCGGCTGATCGCACAAGCCTCGAACATCCTCTCCGAACTGACGCACTTCACCGGCGTGGTCGCCACGGTAAAACGCAGCGCGATCACCATGCGCCAGATCGAATTTTTGCGCTTGGGCGAAAAGCGCGTGCTGCTGATCATCGTGATGCCGGACGGCGAAGTGGAGAATCGCGTGCTGTCGCTGGAGCGCGATTACCCCCAATCGCAACTCACCGAGGCCGGCAACTTCCTCAACCAGAATTACATCGGCTGCAGCTTCTCGCAGATCCGCGACCGGCTGCGCGGCGATCTACAGCAATTGCATCAGGATATGAGCGCGCTGATGACAGCGGCACTGGCCGCGGGCGATGCGGCGCAGGCGAAACAATCCGAAGATTACGTCATCAGCGGCGAACACAATCTGCTGCATGTCTCAGACCTGTCCACCGACATGAACCGCTTGCGCGGCCTGTTCAACTTGTTCGAACAAAAAACCGAACTGCTGCAACTGCTGGATGCCGGCCGCCGGGGACAAGGCATTCATATTTTTGTCGGTAGCGAATCCGGGCTGGCCTCGCTGGACGAATGCAGCGTCATCACCGCGCCCTACTCTGCCGACGGACAAGTGGTCGGCACACTCGCCGTGGTCGGCCCGAAACGCATGGACTATGAGCGTGTCATTCCTATCGTGAACATAACCGCGCGATTGCTGGGCAATGCGCTTTCACAAAATTGAATGGTAAGAACTTTCAACGTTTTCACCCCCACCCTAGCCCTCCCCCTCAAAGGGGAGGGAATCGGCTCCTTTCCCCTTGAGGGGGAAGGTTGGGATGGGGGTGAAAGCCCTGATGACTCACCAAGGCAAATTACGCGAGCGCTCTAATGGATAATCTGATTTCAATATCACTCGGAATATTTTCAAATGACCTATAAAACCGAACCCACTTATACCCATGGCACACCCGTCAAGACCGGCATTCTGCTGATCAACCTCGGCACACCCGATGCGCCCACGGCCCAGGCTGTGCGTCCTTATCTGGAAGAATTCCTGAGCGACCCGCGCGTCGTGGAAATCCCGAAAGCGGTGTGGTGGCTGATCCTGAACGGCATCATCCTCAACACGCGCCCGAAGAAATCCGCCGCAAAATATGCCACAGTGTGGTTACCGGAAGGTTCGCCATTGCGCGTTCATACCGCGAAACAAACTGTGCTGCTGCAAGGCTTTCTCGGCGAGCGCACCAAGGCGCCGTTCGTGGTGGACTACGCGATGCGCTACGGCAGTCCCTCCATCCCCAGCGTGCTGCGCAAGCTCAAGGAACAAAACTGCCAGCGCATTCTGGTCGTGCCGATGTATCCGCAATATGCCGCAAGCAGCACCGCCACAGCCTTCGACATCGTGTTCGCCGAACTGCAACAAATGCGCAACACCCCCGCGCTGCGCACCATCAAGAACTTTCACGATAATCCCGGCTACATCAAGGCACTGGCGAACAACATCAACGACTACTGGATGAAAAACGGCCGCCCGGAAAAATTGCTGATGAGCTTCCACGGCCTGCCACAATTCTCATTGGACAAAGGCGATCCCTACCACTGCGAATGCCACAAGACCGGACGCTTGCTGGCGCAGGAACTCGGCTTGAAGCCCGAACAATACTTCCTCAGCTTCCAGTCGCGTTTCGGCAAAGCGGAATGGCTCAAGCCCTACACCACGGCCACGCTTAAGGAGCTGGGTAAACAAAAGACCAAACGCATCGATGTAGTCTGCCCCGGCTTCGTCGCCGACTGCCTGGAAACGCTGGAAGAGATCGCGATGGAAGGCAAGGAAGATTTCCAACACGCGGGCGGCGGCGAATACCACTACATCCCCTGCCTCAACGAACGCGACGACTGGATGCACGCGCTGACCGATCTGGTGATGGATAATTTGCACGGCTGGCTGAACGAGCCGAGTGCTGCGGAGCTGGAACAAGGCAGGTTGCGCGCGCTGGCGATGGGGGCGAAGAAGTAACTCTATGGAAATAAAACGTGTCGGTATCGTATTGTTTGAGAACATCGAGGTTCTCGATTTTTGCGGCCCCTTTGAAGTCTTCTCCGTCACCCGCCTCAATGAGGAAAGAAGACAGGAAGAACCGTCGCCATTTGAAGTGCTGTTGATCGCAGAAAAAGAAGGCCCCGTGCTTACAACGGGAGGTATGCAAGTTATTCCAAACCACACTTTTGAGAGCTGCCCAAAGTTAGATATTCTTGTTGTTCCCGGTGGTTGGGGTACTCGCAAAGAACTCAAAAACCCAGCAATGCTCAATTGGTTGCGTGATCGCGCCGCTGAGGTCGAAACCCTGACATCGGTTTGTACTGGCTCAATGCTTCTCGGGTTTGCTGGCTTACTTGAAGGGTGTCATGCAACAACCCACTGGCGCTCGCTCGATTGGATGCGTGAATCGTTTCCATCAGTAACAGTTGAGTATGACAAGCATGTAGTCGAAGATGGGAGGATATTCACCTCCGCAGGAATTTCTGCTGGCATCGATATGGCGCTCAAGGTTGTTGCTCGCTATTGTGGTGAAACCATTGCACGAAGTACTGCCAAGCACATGGAATATCTATACCCTGACAATAATGCTCGCAGAATTCAACTCTAAGCCAAACAAATCATTCAACCGGGGCAGAGCAATAGTCCGCATAGTTACTGTTATCTCTGTCAACAACCATGTACACACCCAAAAATTTCGAAGAGCCGCGCATCGAGGTCATGCACGAACTGATGCGCGCGCGACCGCTGGCCACGTTGGTAACACTGACTTCCGGCGGGCTAACTGCGAATCACATCCCGCTGCACCTCATAGATCAACCCGCGCCGTTCGGCACATTGCGCGAACACGTTGCCAGTGCGAATCCGCTGTGGAGCGATTATGCAAAAGACGTTGAGGTGCTGGCGATATTCCACGGCCCGGACAGTTACATCACCCCGTCCTGGTATGCCATCAAACAGGAAACCGGGAAAGTCGTACCAACATGGAATTACGCCGTCGTCCATGCCTATGGCACCCTGCGCGTCATCGACGATGCGGCCTGGGTACGCGCCCAGATCGAAGCGCTCACCACACACAATGAAGCCGGCTTTGCCCACCCGTGGTTGGTATCGGACGCGCCTCACGAGTACACCGAAAAACTGATCGGGGCAATCGTCGGATTCGAGATCGTCATCACCAGGTTGTCCGGCAAATGGAAAGTGAGCCAGAATCAACCTGCACAAAATCAGGCGAGCGTCATCGAGGGGCTAGGCAACAGCGGATATCACGATGCCACGGCGATGGCCGCCCTGGTTGCAGAAAACACAAAGAATGCGCGCTAATATAACTTTGCAACTGACTACCCGCAAGTTAGCAAGCCCCGGGTTCAGGCGTCATGCAAACACTACTCATTGACAGTGTGGTCGATCAAATCAAGAGGGAGTCTGATCTGAGAGCTTTCGTTATTTGCCTGGGGATCACACTACTGATACTGCTGAACCCGAGCGCATCTGCAGGCCCGATTCGCGACCGGATAATCGCCGAACGAATCGCGAATGCCCAAAGCGATGAAGACGACAGCGGCGCGAGCGGCAAAGCTTCCATGCCGGCAGGTGTCACAGTGCAACGCGACGTTGCCTATGGCACAGACTCTGCGCAACGCATGGATGTTTATATTCCGCAGAATGCGCACAACGCACCTGTGTTGTTCATGGTTCACGGTGGCGCATGGTTTGTTGGCGACAAAGCGTCGGCGAACGTGGTCGAAAACAAAGTGGCTCGCTGGCTGCCCAAGGGTGTTGTGATCATATCCGTCAATTACCGGTTGATGCCCAATGCAAATCCGCTGGTGCAGACCAGCGATGTGGCTATGGCTCTGGCCAAAGCTCAGGGACTCGCAACCTCATGGGGCGGCGACCCTACCCGCTTCATTCTGATGGGACACTCTGCCGGCGCGCACCTCGTTGCCCTCATCGCCTCTGCACCTGACATCGCCAAACAGCACGGTGTGCATCCGTGGCTGGGGACAGTCATGCTCGACAGCGCGGCACTGGATGTCGTGCAGATCATGGAATCGAAACACATGCGTTTGTACGACAAGGCCTTCGGTAGCGACCCATCCGGCTGGCAGGCCGCTTCGCCGTATCATCGCCTATCCGCCATGACGGCACCTCTGCTGGCGGTTTGCTCCACGCAACGTGACGACTCTTGCCCGCAAGCGCGCAACTTTGTCGCGAAGGCTTCCTCGCTCGGTGCCCGATCCAGCATTCTGCCCGTTGATCTGTCCCACAAAAAAATCAATCGTGATTTGGGGCTCCCCAGTGCCTACACCGACAGCGTCGAGTCGTTCATGCGCTCGCTGGGTCTACCTCTATGATGCATGCAGGACGCATTGGTTGATGAGGCTAATTTGATGTTTGAGCCGGCGCAGCGTGCGCACCGCACAATTACATCCGCCCCCGATTAATGGTTACAATTCGCGCATCCCTCCGTGTGCCCATAATAAAAAATGCCGACAGCAAACCTGACTCCCGCTGAGCTTCGCCTCACCATCGCTCCCGATACGCTCGGCTTCGCCGATACTTCCGAATTGCTGGAGTATCCGCTGCCGTGGATCGGGCAGGAGCGCGCGGAAATGGCCGCCCGCTTTGGTCTCGGGATGGGTCAGCCGGATTACAACCTGTTCGTGCTGGGCGAGGTCGGCAGCGGGCGTTCGTCGCTGCTCAAGCAGGCGATGCAGGCGACCGCCGCAAACAAGGCGGTGCCGCCCGATCTATGTTACCTGCACAATTTCGATGCGCCGGAAAGACCGCGCGCACTGCGCCTGCCTGCCGGGCAGGGACGCCTGTTGCGGCAACTCATGGCGCAGATGACGAAATCCCTGCAGACGGAAATACCGCAGCGCCTGGACGGGCAGGATTTCAAGGCCGAAAGCGAGCGCATCGAAAAGACCCACAAGTCAGAAGAAACCAAGGCATTCACCGAACTCGAGGCCTTTGCCGAAGCCCGCAGTTTTACGATGCACCGCGAAACCGGACACATACTTTTCACGCTGCTGGGAAAAAAAGGGCACGCCTATACCGAGGACGAAGTGCTTGCGTTGCCGAAGGGACGCCGCGCCGAGATCGCGCTGGCCGAGCAGGAACTGCGCGCGGAGATCAGCCGTTATTTCGAAAAGACCCGGCCGATGGAACGGGTCATGAACGAGGCGCTGGCGGCATTGCGGCGCCAGGTGGTGAAGCCGCTGCTGGATCACGAATTGCAGGAGATCCGCGTCGGACTGAAGAAACAGATCAAGGACTCGGTCAAGCTCGGCGCCTATCTGGATCAGGTCATGCATGACGTGCTCGAAAATCTGGAGCTGTTCAAGGTTTCCGATACCGATGAGGATATCCGGCGCGAGGCATTGAACACCGTGTTGTCGCGCTACCGGGTCAATCTGGTGGTGGACAATGGCGGCCTGCACGGCGCGCCGGTAATCATTGAAGACAATCCCTTGTTCCGTTCGCTGTTCGGCAGCATCGAATATCAGTCCGAAAACGATGTGCTGGTGACTGATTTTTCCCGCATCCGCGCCGGCAGCCTGCACCGGGCGCACGGCGGCTTCCTGATGCTGCATCTGCGCGACCTGCTGGCCGACCCTCTGGTGTGGGAGAAGCTGCGGCGCTTTCTGCGCAGCGGCAGGCTGCAGATCGAAGAGCCGGGCACGGCCTTCGCGCCGATCGCGGCTGTTTCTCTCGAACCCGAGGCGGTGGATGTCGATGCCAAGATTATCATGATCGGTTCGCGCGAACAGTATTACGAATTGCAGGAAGAGGACCCGGAGTTCGCACGCCGCTTCCGGGTCAAGGTGGATTTTGCCGAAAGCTTTTTGTCCAGCACCGAGACCCGCCGCGCTTCGGCTATCTTCGTCGCCCACACCTGCCGCGATCTCGGGCTGCCGCATTTTTCCGCCGCCGCCGTGGCGTGCCTGCTGGAGGATGGGCACCGTGAAGTGGACGACCAGTCGCGCCAAAGCGCGATCTTCGCCCGCGCCGAGGCGCTGGTGATGGAAAGCGCCGCACTGTGCAGTGCCCGTGCAGGCCGCCTGGTCGAGGCGCCAGTTGTTGAAGCACCAGTAGTTGAAGCACAGGATGTCGAGGCTGCAATTCGTGCGCGCACGCTGCGCCACGATTACCCCGACCAGCGCCTGCAGGAATCCATTGCCGAAGGCGATGTGCTGATCACATTGCATGGCGAGAAAGTGGGCCAGCTCAACGCCCTGACCCAGATAGACCTGGGGGATTACCGCTTCGGCTTCCCGGTGCGCGTCACGGCGCGCACCTTTGCCGGTGAAGACGGCCTGCTCAACATCGATCGCGAAGTGGAAATGTCCGGGCCGATCCACGACAAGGGCGTGCTGATTCTGCAAAACTACCTGTCCGCGCTGTTTGCCCATAACGCGCCGCTCGCGCTTGACGCATCCGTCGTGTTCGAACAGGAATATCACGGCGTGGAGGGAGACTCCGCTTCGTGCGCCGAACTTTATGTGTTGCTCTCGTCCCTGTCCGGCCTGCCGCTCAAGCAGGGTATCGCGGTGACCGGTGCGGTCAATCAGCACGGCGAAGTGTTGCCGGTGGGCGGCATCAACGAGAAGATTGAGGGTTACTTTCGCATCTGCTCGACAACCGGGCTGGACGGCAGCCAGGGCGTGCTGATCCCGCACCGCAACCGCCGCCACCTGATGCTGGACCGCAAGGTCGTCGAGGCCGTCGCTAATGGTTTATTCCATATCCACACTGCGGAGCATGCGAGCGAGGGCATGGAACTGCTCAGCGGATGTCCGTTTGGCGTAGCAGACGAAGCGGGCGATTATCCGCCCGGCAGTGTGCTGGGGAACGCCCAGAGCACCCTGCTGGCCTATCGCCGCGCCTGCCAAATATCGGGGCACCATGTGCCGGAACACACGAAGTCGGGGCACAAGCGTGTACGCTGAACCGGGCATGCAGGTTTAAGAAAATGAATGCAGCAAATCCCGCAAAAAATCCCATAGGTGTTTTCGATTCCGGCGTGGGCGGGTTGTCGGTGCTGCGCGAGATCCGCCGTGAGCTGCCGGATGAAGACCTGCTGTATGTGGCCGATTCCGGCCATGCGCCGTATGGCGATAAATCCGCGCAATTGATCGAGGCAAGATCGATCGCCATTGTCGAGTTCCTGGTGAGCCAACACGCCAAGGCCATCGTCGTGGCTTGCAATACGGCAACCAGCGCCGCGATAGAAACGTTGCGCGCAAGATTCTCGGTGCCTATCGTTGCAATGGAACCCGCCGTCAAACCGGCGGCGGCTCACACCAAATCCGGAGTGATCGGCGTACTGGCCACCAGCATGACGATTGCCAGCGACAACTTTGCGAAACTGCACAACCGGTTTGGTGCTGATGTAAAAATCCTGATGCAGGCGTGTCCGGGACTCGTTGAACAAGTGGAAGCCGGTAATCTGTCCGGTGACAAAACCCGCGCATTGATCAAGCAATATGTCTCGCCATTGTTGGCGCAGAAAGCCGACACCATCGTGCTGGGTTGCACGCACTATCCGTTCCTCGCCTCGCTGATACAGGAAATCGCCGGACCGACGGTTGCTATCATCGATCCCGCCGCCGCCATCGCACGGGAACTCCGGCGCCGGCTTGCCGGCATAAAACAGTTATCACCCGAGGCACATGCCGGAACGGAGCGGTTCTGGACCAGCGCTGCACCAGACAAAACGAAGCAGGTCATCTCACAATTGTGGCAGATGGACATCGACGTGCGGAGCTTGTCGAACGGACATGGCGAGAAGCACCGCCCCGAATTATGAACATCACTTCTCGCCGTGTCCGTTCCCTCTCTCCTACCTCTGATGGAACTACTAGCCATTCGACTAGGCGGCAAAACTGCCAAGTCGCTGGTTATCCCCCGGAGGGGGAGAGTGATGAGGTGTCGCTTCGCGACATTCAAGTTAACGTCTCCTCTGTCGAAGCAACTTTAAAGAACTATTAAGCTTTTCAAAATACATGACAATGTTGCCACAAACCCCCTCCCTCAATCTGCCCCCTCGCAAGCTCTCCCCCACAGGGAGAGGGAAGGGTTGGGAAGGGGGAAAAACAGGAATTTTCCCGCTACCCGGATAACTGCTATGCTTAACGCGTAACGAAGAAGAAGCGGCATCATTCATTTCAAGGAGGCAACAATGACTAAGCAATCACACCCCGCTGGCTTTCACCCCATCCGCCGCGACCGGCTGCCGCTGGAAACGGTAATGGACAGCTATAAAACCAAGGGCAAACTTTCCGAGCCGACGGTCTGCCCGGACTGTGGCGCGGTATTCCACGCCGGCCACTGGCAATGGTTGGCAAAACCCAAGGATGCGCATCAGACAACCTGCCCGGCCTGCCATCGGATACGCGATCATTTCCCGGCGGGATATGTGTCGTTGGATGGAGAATTTTTCGCAGCTCACGAACAGGAAATCCTGCAACTGATACAGCATCGGGAAACGCAAGAAAAGGCGGGACACCCGTTGCAGCGCATCATGGCCATCGAGAAAACGAAACACGGCACGCTGGTGACCACCACCGACATCCATCTGGCGCGCGGCATCGGTGAAGCGTTGCACCATGCCTATCAAGGCGAACTGGAATTCCACCACAATTCGGATCAGAACCTGCTGCGCGTCAGCTGGAGCCGCTAACGCTTGACGTGCGGCCATGACACGGCGTTGCACTAAAAGTAGGCAATCCACTGATGAAACAACTAGCCATCCCACTAAGCAACCAAAAGACGATTGCCAAGTGGTTGGTTATATCCAGCAAGCTGGATGTGGAATTGTCACCGGAGCAATCGGGGCGGGAATGGCCGCATCGCACCTCCTCCCGCAATCGGCTGGCTTCGCCATAACCAGCGACTTGGCGAGTGTAGTTGGCTCGCCTAGTCGAGTGGCTATAACCAATGACTTGCCCNNGCTGGGTTAGTCAGATGGCTAGTAGTCACATCAGTAGTTTTATCAGTAACGTGTCGGAGGTGCGGCTAATCGTCGCTAAGGTGCGGTGACACACCTTCTGCCGGTTCACCGGTTTCCGGATCTATCCAGTCGGCGATGCCGATTTCCGCTTCTGCGTCTTCCAGCGACTCGCCTTCTTCATAGCCGTTGTCGTTTTGGCCCTCCATGTCCTGCACCGCCTCAAGCCGCGTGGGGAAAGGGCCGTACAGTTTTTCGGTGAGCTTGTCCTGCCAATAAAAACCATCCGGCCGTTCAAGCACCTGTGTTTGGTCGTTCTCGGATGGGGTTGGTGCAATAGGCGTAGTCGTGTTCATCGTTACCTCCAAATTATAACCAGCCACTTGGTTGCCGTCTTTCGGGTGCCCGGCCAAAAGCTCTTCGGCTGGCGACCTAGTGGAATGGCCAGGGGTTTCATCAGTGCATGGCGTGCAAACAAACCAACCTGTTAAACGCCATTTTAAAGCTTGATAAAATGCTCGCGATAATGTTTCATCTCATTGATAGACTCGTAGATATCGGCCAGCGCCTCGTGCTTGCCGTGCTTTTTTACCCCCTGCGCCATTTCCGGCTTCCAGCGCTTGGCCAGTTCCTTGAGCGTGCTCACGTCGAGATTGCGGTAATGGAAGTAATCTTCGAGCTTCGGCATCCAGCGCGCAAGGAAGCGGCGATCCTGACAGATGGAGTTGCCGCACATCGGTGAGGTGCGCGTTGGCACATATTCCTTGAGGAACTCGACCATCTGCACTTCCACCGCCGCATCGTCCAACGTGGAGGCTTTCACTTTGTCGATCAAACCGGATTTGCCGTGGGTGGATTTATTCCATGCATCCATGCCATCCAGCACGCTGTCCGGTTGATGTACCACCAGCACCGGAGCCTCGGCGATAGTTTCCAGATTGTTATCGGTAATCACCAGCGCAATTTCGATCACGCGATCGGTGTCCGGGCTCAAGCCGGTCATTTCCATATCTATCCAGATAAGGTAATTTTGATTTTGTGCCATAATTCGTACAGCAAAGATTTGAACGCGCAGACGCGTATTGTGTCACAAGCAAGTCCCTTACGAACACTGAATCAACACCCCTAATGACCGCGACACAATTCTCCTTTATTTTCATCGCCGCCTTGGCGCTGACCACGCTGGCCAAGTTGTGGCTGGCGCGCCGTCATCTGGGGCATATTGCCGCGCATCGCGCCGCCGTGCCGGAGGCGTTCCACGAAAAAGTCCAGCTTGGCGATCATCAAAAAGCAGCCGACTACACCTCTGCCAAGACGCGCTTCGACATGTTGGGAACGCTGTTCGATGCCGCGCTGTTGCTGGCCTTTACGCTGGGGGGCGGCATTCAATTCATCGCCGGACTTTGCAACGGCTGGTTCAGCTCCCCACTCATGCAGGGCATGGCGACCATCGTCGCGGTGCTGGTGCTGTACTCGCTGCTGGAAGCCCCATTCAACCTGTACCGCACCTTCGTCATCGAAGCGCGTTTCGGTTTCAACAAAATGAGTTTCACGCTGTATCTGCTGGACGCGCTGAAAGGCACATTGATCGGTGCGATCCTCGGACTGCCGCTGCTGTTCGGCGCGTTGTGGCTGATGGAACGCATGGGCGAATACTGGTGGCTGTATGTTTGGCTGGTGTGGGTGACGTTTAACCTGCTCATCCTGTTCATCTACCCATCGTTCATCGCGCCGCTGTTCAATAAATTCTCGCCGCTGCAGGACGATGCAATGAAAACACGCATCGAATCCTTGCTCAATCGTTGCGGCTTTACCGCGCAAGGCTTGTTCGTGATGGACGGCTCGAAGCGCAGCTCTCACGGCAATGCCTATTTCACCGGCTTCGGCAAAACCAAACGCATCGTGTTTTTTGACACGCTGCTGCAACGCTTGAGCATCAATGAAGTCGAGGCGGTATTGGCGCATGAACTGGGACATTTCAAACGCCGCCACGTGATGAAACGTATCGTGGCGACCTTTGCCCTGAGCCTGGG
>PLBS01000078.1 GCA_003134595.1 Gallionella sp.
TGATACGAGGCTATCAATACCTAATTAGTCCGCTTGTCCCCCCGACGTGCAGATTTACCCCCAGTTGTTCCCATTATGCCTGTGAAGTCTTAGCGAAACACGGTGTAGTAAAGGGTGGTTGGCTCAGCATTAAACGATTGCTGCGTTGCAACCCTTGGAATCCCGGCGGATACGACCCCGCGCCCTAACATTTAGGCTTGATCATGGATCTACAAAGACTTTTTTTGTTTTTAATTTTTGCTTTTTCGCTGATGTTGGTTTGGGATGGGTGGCAACGCTACCAACATCCTGAACAGCAGATTCAGCAGAGCGTAACAACAAACAAGGAATTGCTTAAACCACAGTCAGCGCTTCCTGCCGATTCGGGGCAGGCTGCTTTGTCAGGAACAGGACCGGCAACCATAGCCCAGCAGTCTGTCCAGCAGACAACCGGAAAAACAATACACGTCAAAACTGACATTCTCGAAGCAGAAATTAGTACCATCGGTGGCGATATCAACCGCTTAGCGTTACTTAAGCATCCGGATAGCTTGGATAAGAATAAGCCGCTGGTACTTTTCAATCGCGGTAAAGGGACACACAATTACTTTGCACAAAGCGGGCTGATTGGAACGGGGCTGCCTAACCACAACAGTCTTTTTGTTTCGGAACAAGATCAGTATGAACTTTCAGGAAATGCCGAACAGGTGCAGGTAAGACTGGAAGCCGAGGGTGATTCCAAGCTGAAGGTAACTAAGGTAATCACCTTCCACAAAGGCAGTTATTTGATTGACATTGCCTACGAATTGGAAAATGTGGGACAACAAACGGCAAAGGTGAGCAGCTACTTTCAATTGGTTCGGGATAGTGTCGCGCCAGAAGGCAGCTTGCGATTTTTGCCAACCTACACCGGCGCGGCGATCTATACCGACAAAGAAAAACTCAAAAAGGTGCAATTCTCGGACATAGACAAGGGAAAGACTGAGTATCCCAAGCAATCCCACGACGGATGGGTAGGTATTTTGCAACATTACTTTGTGGCGGCATGGCTACCCAAGGAAAAGACCAACCGCGAGTTTTTCACGCATAAACTGGACGGAGACCTGTATTCCGTGGGGATGGTTTTACCCAGTTTGGTTATTGATCCAGGACAGAAAGCGCGCGTGGACTCTACACTGTATGCGGGCCCAACCGAGGCTAATCTGGATAAAATCGCTCCCGGTTTGGGGCTTACGGTGGATTACGGATGGCTGACTATCATCGCTGTCCCGCTGTTCTGGGTAATGTCGTTATTTAACGATTGGACACACAATTGGGGTGTTGCCATCATCTTGCTTACAATCCTGATCAAGCTGTTGTTTTTTCCTCTCTCGGCGGCAAGTTATCGGTCTATGGCAAAGATGCGAGTGGTTGCGCCCAAGCTGGAGAAAATCAAGCAACAGTATGCTGATGACCGCGAACAGTTAAATCGCGCCATGATGGAATTGTATAAAACAGAAAAAATCAATCCATTGGGAGGGTGTTTGCCAGTGTTAATCCAAATCCCGGTCTTTATTGCGTTGTATTGGTCTATTTTGTCAAGCGTCGAGATGCGCAATGCTCCATTTTTCGGCTGGATAACTGACTTGTCCGCAGCGGATCCATATTACATTCTGCCGTTGATTATGGGGACGAGCATGATTATTCAGACGCGCCTTAATCCGAAACCGCCGGATCCGATGCAGGCCAAGGTAATGCAAATCATGCCTATTGTTTTCAGCGTGATGTTCTTCTTTTTTCCCGCCGGGTTGGTGTTGTATTCCATTGTGAATAACCTCCTTTCTATTGGCCAGCAGTGGTACATCACCCGAGCGGCTGAAACAGAGAGTAAAGGTGTTGTTACCAAACGTTGATACCATTGCCGCCATAGCTACCGCACAGGGGCGTGGTGGGGTTGGGGTGATACGTGTTTCTGGACGCAATATCAAAATTATAGGCAGCGGGATTTTGGGTAAGTTGCCTGTTGCACGACATGCTACCTACTGCAATTTCCTGGACGAAAATGGTGATGTGCTGGATCAGGGTATCGTCTTGTATTTTCCTGCTCCTAACTCTTACACTGGCGAGGAAGTGCTTGAGTTGCAAGGTCATGGCGGCCCTGCCGTGCTACAAATGTTATTACAGCGCTGTCTTGATTTGGGTGCGCGACTGGCGCAACCCGGCGAATTCACGCGCCGCGCTTTCCTGAACAATAAGCTCGACTTGGCTCAAGCGGAAAGCGTTGCTGATCTGATTGATGCCAATACCACAGAGGCAGTTCGTAGCGCGGTGCGTTCCCTGAGGGGGGAATTTTCCGCCGCTATTCATGGCTTGGTCGATGGGCTGATTTATCTGCGTATGTTGGTCGAGGCTATGCTGGATTTCCCGGAAGAAGAGGTGGATATCATTGACTTCGAACGTCGCGATACGTTGCTGAACAACATCCGGTTGAAATTGCAGCACACACTGGACATCGCAAAACAGGGGAGTCTGCTGCGTGAAGGCGCACACGTTGCTATTGCAGGACAGCCAAACGTAGGGAAGTCCAGCCTGCTGAATCGGTTGTCTGGTGAAGAGGTGGCTTTGGTCAGCGATATTCCAGGCACTACCCGTGATGTAATTCGCCAAGCCATCCAGATCCGTGGCGTGCCATTGCACATCATGGATACGGCGGGGCTGCGTGAATCACAAGATGCAGTGGAAAACATGGGCATCGCACGCACCCGCCAGACCCTGCACCGCGCTGATTTGATACTGTTGCTGTTGGATGCATGCCGTGGCTTGACGGCCCAGGACGAGGCCATATTAGCAGGATTGCCGGCAGACATACCTTGTCTGTTGGTGTTTAACAAGATTGACCTCATGAAGGACAAACCCCTTTTGATGGCGGGGAACAACCCTTTCGTTGGTGTGTCAGCCAAAACCGGCGAAGGTTTGGAGGACTTGCATGGAAAGTTGCTGGAGGCTGTGGGATGGCGCGATCAGGAAAGCGGCTCATTCATGGCGCGGGAGCGACACTTGCGAGCTTTGGCGCTGGCGCAAACCCACCTGAACCAAGCCCATGCTGTACTGACTAGCGCGGAGTTGTTCGCCGAAGAGTTGCGTCTGGCGCAACGTGCGCTTAATGAAATTACCGGGGAATTCACCGCAGATGATTTGCTCGGGGAGATTTTCAGCAGGTTCTGCATCGGAAAATAGCCGGTATTGTTCCACGTGAAACACAGCGTTTTGGATTGCGGCTTGGCTGTTGTATGATGCGCGTCCTTTTCAAAGCAGTAGCGACATGAAATTTCCTGATGTATTCGATGTGATTGTGGTGGGTGGGGGACACGCCGGTACCGAGGCGGCCTTGGCCAGTGCGCGCGCTGGTTGCAAGACTTTGTTGCTTAGCCATAACATCGAAACGCTGGGGCAGATGTCCTGCAACCCGTCCATCGGCGGGATAGGCAAAGGGCATTTGGTCAAAGAGGTGGATGCGCTCGGCGGCGCAATGGCGGCCGCTACAGACGAAGGCGGCATCCAATTCCGCATCCTGAATTCCAGCAAAGGTCCGGCGGTACGCGCCACACGCGCACAGGCCGATCGCCTGCTCTACAAACAGGCCATACGTGCGCGACTTGAAAATCAACCCAGTCTCTGGCTGTTCCAACAGGCGGTGGATGACTTGCTTATCGAACAAGATCGTGTGTGCGGAGTGGTCACACAACTTGGCTTGCGTTTCAGCGCGAAGACCGTGGTGTTGACTACAGGCACGTTCTTGTCCGGACTGATTCATGTTGGTCAATCAAATTATCAGGCAGGTCGCGCAGGAGACCCTCCATCCATCAGCTTGGCGCATCGCTTGCGTGAGCTAAACCTCCCGGTAGGGCGGATGAAGACCGGCACGCCACCTCGCATCGATGGCCGAACCATTGATTATTCAGTCCTGCAAGAGCAGCCAGGCGACAATCCAGTGCCAGTGTTTTCGTTCATGGGCAATGCGGCTCAGCACCCGAAGCAGTTGCCATGCTGGATCACCGAGACCAACCAGCACACGCATGACATCATTCGTGGCGGGCTGGATCGATCACCTTTATTCACCGGGGTGATCGAGGGCGTGGGTCCACGCTATTGTCCGTCTATCGAAGATAAAATCACCCGCTTTGCCGATAAATCCTCTCATCAGATTTTTCTTGAGCCGGAAGGGTTGACCACGCACGAAGTTTATCCCAACGGCATTTCCACCAGTTTGCCCTTTGATGTGCAATTGGATTTGGTGCGTTCCATCAAGGGATTGGAAAACGCACATATCTTGCGTCCCGGCTATGCGATCGAATATGACTATTTCGATCCGTGCGGTTTGAAAAGCTCTCTGGAAACCAAGGCAATACAAGGGTTGTTCTTTGCCGGACAAATCAACGGCACGACCGGTTACGAGGAGGCCGCCGCGCAAGGTTTGCTGGCCGGGCTCAATGCCGCGCTACAAGTGCGTGAACAGGAAGCATGGTGTCCTCGCCGTGACGAAGCCTATCTGGGTGTGTTGGTGGATGATTTGATCACGCAGGGGGTTTCTGAACCATATCGTATGTTTACCAGCCGCGCGGAGTACCGCCTGCAATTGCGCGAGGATAACGCGGATTTAAGATTGACTGAAATCGGCCGCAAATTGGGCATTGTGGATGACACACGCTGGCAGGCGTTCGAACAAAAGCGTGAATCCATCGCCCGGGAGCAAGAGCGTTTGCGCAACACTTGGGTGAGCCCGCGTAACTTACCGGTAGAAGACGCAATAAGGGTGTTGGGCAAACCCATCGAACGCGAATATGCGCTGCATGAATTGTTGCGCCGCCCGGATGTGAGCTATGCCAGCATGTTAACCTTGCCCGGCGCGGGTGTCGGCGTGTGCGATGAAAAAGTCGCAGAGCAGGTGGAAACCCAGGCGAAGTATCACGGCTATATTGAACGGCAACGCGATGAAATTGGACGCAATGAACAGTATGAAACATTAGGGTTACCAAGTGTTTTGGACTATCGTGAGGTGCGCGGGCTGTCTATCGAAGTGCAGCAAAAACTTAATCAGCACAAGCCAGAAACGATAGGGCAGGCCGCGCGCATTTCCGGCATCACACCTGCGGCGATTTCCTTGCTATTGGTGCACCTGAAACGTGGTTTTCGCGACGTTCAAGCAACGCAGAAACACGCATGAACTTGGCCGAAGAATTACAGCGCGGCATCGCGCAACTGGGGATCGCGCTGAGCGTGGAGGCGCAAAGCCAACTGCTGGATTATGTGGCGTTGCTGCACAAGTGGAACAAAGTCTATAACTTGACCGCGATTCGCGATCCGCAACAGATGGTGAGCCATCACTTACTCGACAGCCTTGCCGTTATGCCACATTTATGGCCGAGTCGGTGGTTGGATGTGGGATGCGGCGCGGGCTTGCCGGGGGTGGTCTTGGCAATTGCGCGACCGGACTGGCAGTTCACTTTGCTGGATAGCAACAGCAAAAAAACCAGTTTCGTACAGCAGGCGATCATTGAACTGGGATTGCCCAACGCGAGCGTACACTGCGCGCGTGCGGAGGTATGGCAGCCGCCAGAACGCTTTGATGGAATCATTTCTCGGGCGTTCGCCGAGTTGGGTGATTTTTTGCGCAGCACGCGCCACCTCGTGGCAAAGCACGGACGCTGGGCGGCGATGAAGGGGTCGCCGGAACAAGAATTGGCGGGAGTGCCGGGCGGATGCAGGGTAGAGCGCGTCATACCATTACAGGTGCCGGGTTTGCAAGCGGCACGCAGCCTGGTAATTGCTACATGCAATGGGAGCGAAGCGACATGACGAAGATATTAGCTGTAACCAATCAGAAGGGCGGGGTGGGGAAGACCACAACCACCGTTAATTTGGCCGCCAGTCTTGCCGCTGCCAAACAGCGCGTGTTACTGATCGACCTTGATCCGCAGGGCAATGCCACCATGGGCAGCGGCATCGACAAGCGCGATTTGCGAGCTAGCGTCTATGAAGTATTGTTAGGCAGCAAAACGATAGTTGAAGCGCGGACACATTCTGAGGCTGGAAAATACGACCTGCTACCCGCCAATCGAGACTTGGCCGGTGCGGAAATCGAATTAGTAGATCTAGCTCACCGCGAAACGCGGTTGCGCGATGCGGTGCAGCTGGTTGCCTCAGAATATGACTTTGTGCTGATCGACTGTCCACCGGCTCTTAATTTGTTGACTCTGAATGGCTTGTGCGCGGCCAAGTCGGTGATGATTCCGATGCAATGCGAATACTATGCGCTGGAGGGCTTGAGCGATCTCGTGAATACCATCCGAAAGGTACGTGCCAACTTGAACCCGGATTTGGAAATCGAAGGATTGCTGCGCACCATGTTCGATCCGCGTAATGCTCTGGCACAGCAAGTCTCGGATCAATTGCTGGAACATTTTGGCAGCAAAGTTTATCGCACCGTGATTCCACGCAATGTGCGCTTGGCGGAGGCACCCAGTTATGGCGTGCCGGTGCTGTATCACGACAAACTATCCAAGGGAACACAGGCATATCTGGCTTTGGCCGGGGAGTTATTGAATAACGCGGCGCAACCTGCTGCAACGGCATAAAGGGATCGATTATGGCAAAGTTACACAAGGGATTGGGACGCGGACTGGATGCGTTGCTATCAGGAGGCAAAAGCGAAAAAGATGAGGTGATGCGTGATTTGAACGTCACGCTTCTCAGGCCGGGCAAATATCAACCGCGTACGCATATGGATGAGGCATCGCTGAACGACCTGGCGGCTTCGATCAAAGCCCAGGGAATCATGCAGCCGATTCTGGTGCGGCAACTTGCCGATAGCAGCTATGAAATCATTGCGGGTGAACGACGCTGGCGCGCCGCGCAATTGGCGGGGCTGACACATGTGCCGGTGCTGGTGCGCAGCGTACCGGATAATGCGGCACTGGCGATGGCGCTGATTGAAAATATCCAGCGGGAAAATCTGAATCCCCTGGAAGAAGCAGTCGGTATCCAACGCTTGATCGATGAATTCAAAATGACTCATCATGTAGCCGCTGAGGCGGTAGGACGTTCACGCAGCGCTACCAGCAATTTGTTGCGTCTATTAAAGCTACCCAAAGCCGTGCAGAACATGCTGATGGAAAACAAACTGGATATGGGGCATGCGCGCGCATTATTGTCGCTGGAAAGTGCGCAGCAGATATTGCTGGCTAACAAAATTGTGATGGAACAGCTTTCTGTACGCGAAGCGGAAAAGCTTGTGCAGAAGCAGACTAGCGAGCCGGAAAAAGAAAAACACAAGAAAACAACCAAGCTTAGCCGTGACACACAGCGCTTGCAGGAAGAAATGAGCGCGTATCTTGGAACCCGTGTGGAAATAAAGCCGGGCAACAAAGGGGGGGGCAAGCTGGTGGTCGAATATGCGAATCATGACCAACTCGATGAATTCCTGAACAAGCTGAAAAAGGGCAAATAACTTGAGCAAAGAGGTCGGTGATGCGCAGCAACAATGTTTGACACCCCCGGAAAACGCCGCTATCATCGCCGCGCTTTACGATGTTGAAGCCAAAGAAAAAAAAATGGCACACCAAGTGATCTTGTTGCAGATAGTGGTCACGCTGATTGGCGCAAGCATTGCTTACAACATAAAAGGCACGCCGCAATTTGCGATAGCGGTGTTAAGCGGTGGAGGAGTAGCCGTTGTCAACGGGGCATTGTTGGCTTGGAGAATGACCCGAGCGGCTTTGTATCCTGCCCATGAAGCACATCATCCCCGTGGCGTGCATCATCAACTCCGGCTCATGTATTTTTACGCCGCCGAAAGGTTTTTGGTGGTCGTAGTGCTGCTTTGCTTGTGCATTGCTGTGCTGAAATTATCGCCGCTCGCATTTTTGGGTGGCTTTGTGATGGGTCAAGTGGCACTGCCAGTGGGCCGATTGTTTTTGAGTTGTTTTAAGACTGAGATAGTGACTAAAAATGTCTAGTGAAGCACACACATCAGCAGAATACATCAGGCATCATTTACAGAATCTGACGTATGGTCAATTGCCCGACGGTGCCTGGGGGGTTGCACACACTCCCGAGGAAGCGAAGGCGATGGGTTTTTGGGCGCTTAACCTGGATACGGTCATAATGTCCTTATTGCTGGGCACTGTTTTGATGTTAGTGTTCCGCAGTGTCGCAAAAAGTATTACCACCGGGACGCCCAGTGGGCTGCAAAATTTTTGCGAATGGGCGGTCGAGTTTATCGACAGCAGCGTACGCGGATCGTTTTCCGGCAAGAACAACATGATTGCGCCCCTGGCGTTGACTATCTTCTTGTGGATTTTTTCGATGAACCTGATGGATTTGTTGCCGATAGACTATGTTCCCTTGTTGATGCACGAACTGGGTGTTCCATTTTTCAAGGTTGTGCCTACCACTGACCCGAATGCCACGTTTGGCATGGCGATCGGGGTGTTTTTGCTGGTGCTCTATTACAGCGTCAAGATGAAAGGTGTGGGCGGATTCGTGGGCGAGTTGACGCTGCAACCATTCGGCAAATGGGGTATACCGGTCAATTTGCTGCTGGAAGGTGTCAACCTGATCGCCAAGCCGATTTCTCTTGCGCTGCGTCTGTTCGGTAACATGTATGCCGGCGAAATGATCTTTATTCTTATTGCGCTGATGGGTGGTGCATGGGCGGGGCTGACGCTGGGCAGCACTACCCTGTACGGATCGCAGATACTGCTGTCGCTAGGCTGGGCGATTTTCCATATCCTGATCGTTACTTTGCAGGCGTTCATCTTCATGACGTTGACTGTGGTCTACATGGATATGGCGCACCAAGAACATCACTAAATCAACATCATTAAAATCGGTTTTATAAACTTTACTTTTTTAACAGGAGAAATAAAAAATGGAAATGGCAAATGCACTGCTGTACATCGCTGGAGCCCTGATGATGGGCCTAGGCGCGCTTGGCGCGGCCGTTGGTATCGGTATTCTGGGCGGTCGCTTCCTGGAGGGTGCTGCACGCCAACCAGAGCTTATCCCTATGCTGCGTATCCAGTTCTTTGTAGTGATGGGCTTGGTTGATGCAGTTCCGATGATTGCTGTTGGTATTGCGATGTACGTTCTGTTTGCGGTTGCGCATTAAGTCTTCCCAGACGACAACGTATAACTAAAGAAAGGTAGCTTGCATGAATATCAATGCAACTCTTCTGGCTCAGACGATCATGTTCGCGCTGTTTGTGTGGTTCTGCATGAAGTTTATCTGGCCTCCCATCATGGCTGCACTGGAGCAACGCAAAAAGCAAATCGCCGACGGTTTGGCGGATGCAGAGCGGGCAAAGCATGATCTGGAGTTGGCCGCCAAGCGTTCCGCAGAAATTTTGCGTGAGGCTAAGGAAAAGGTCAGTGAAATTGTGAACAATGGCGAAAAGCGAGCCAGCGAAATTGTCGAAGCAGCCAAGGTGCAAGCCAAGGTAGAAGGCGATCGCATCATCGCCGGTGCCAAGGCGGAAATCGATCAGGAAGTGTTTCATGCCAAAGAGCAGCTGCGCACCCAGGTGTCGGCAATTGCGCTGGCTGGCGCGAGTAAAATCCTCGGTCGTGAAATTGATGCCAAGGCTCACAACGACCTGCTCGATAAACTGGTTTCGGAAATCTAAACGCCATGTCTGAAGCCATTACTACTGCACGACCCTATGCCCAGGCGGCATTTGAAGAAGCGCAAAAGCTGGCGGACTTGAAAGGCTGGTCGGAGATGCTCGTGTCTCTAGCCGAGGCAATCTGCCATCCGGAAGTTCGCGCAGTAATCACCAGCCCGCGAGTTGCCAAATCGAAAGTCGAAAGCCTGATGGAGGGTTTGTTGGGTGGACAGGCAAAAGTTCAACAGCGCAACTTTGTTCGGGTGCTGGTGGACAACCAGCGTTTGCTTCTGCTTCCGGAAATTGTTGCTATTTTCGAAGCACTGCGGGCGGAAGCGGAAAAAACCGTAAATGTGGTGGTTGACTCCGCGTTTGAATTGTCTGCCGCACAACAAGAAAAAATCATTAGTTCGCTGAAAGCGCGCATGGGCCGCGAAATCAAGCTGGTCTGTAAAGTCAATAAAGAATTGCTGGGCGGTGTGGTAATTCGTGCCGGAGACAAGGTGATCGATGGCTCTGCCCGCACCCGTCTTGGCGAAATGGCTAACGCTCTGGCCTGATAAAAGATATATCAATGAGGAAATACAGATGAAGCTCAACCCTTCCGAAATTAGCAATTTGATACGCAGTCGCATCGAAAACTTCGAGGCACTGACGCAAGCGCGCACCGAAGGTACCGTGGTCAGCGTCACCGACGGCATCGTCCGCGTACACGGACTTTCCGACGTGATGCAGGGTGAAATGCTGGAATTTCCCGGCAACACTTTCGGTTTGGCGCTGAATCTGGAGCGTGACTCTGTAGGTGCGGTTATCTTGGGTGAATATGAACACATCACCGAAGGTGACACGGTCAAGTGCACCGGACGAATTCTGGAAGTACCGGTCGGCCCGGAATTGCGCGGTCGGGTGGTGAATGCGCTGGGCCAGCCGATTGATGGCAAAGGTCCGATCAACGCCAAGATGACCGACAAGATTGAAAAAGTTGCGCCGGGCGTGATCGCGCGTAAGTCAGTTGACCAACCGGTGCAAACCGGCTTGAAGTCGATCGACTCCATGGTTCCGGTGGGTCGCGGACAGCGCGAATTGATCATTGGTGATCGCCAAACCGGCAAGACCGCCGTTGCGGTGGATGCCATCATCAATCAAAAAGGTCAGAACATGACCTGCGTCTACGTTGCGATCGGCCAAAAAGCATCGACCGTTGTCAACGTGGTGCGCAAGCTGGAAGAACACGGCGCGCTGGGGTACACCATCGTGGTCGTCGCGACCGCTTCGGATTCGGCCGCGATGCAATTTCTGGCGCCTTATGCCGGTTGCACCATGGGCGAATACTTCCGCGATCGCGGCGAAGACGCGCTGATCGTTTACGACGACTTGACTAAGCAAGCCTGGGCATACCGACAAATATCGCTGTTGCTACGCCGTCCTCCTGGTCGCGAAGCATATCCAGGCGACGTGTTCTATTTGCACTC
>PLBS01000094.1 GCA_003134595.1 Gallionella sp.
TCGCGCAGATGCGCCATTTGCACTGTGTCCAGCCCCCGCAACAGCACAATATTTCGCGTTACATTTTGCCAGACATGATGGGGTATCGGATCGCGCCGCAGTATTCGACGCATATGCCAGCGCCGTAGCGTATTGCCCAATGAATTCAATTTTATGAATCTATAAACACTGAATAGCCACTATCCGACATTTAACCGATTCTGTCGCATTAATTATTTTCAGCATTAGCAACCTACTATATCTAATCGAACTATTGCTCAGGAATACAACCTGTTGTGGTCAGTTTTTGCGGTTTTCATTTAATGCGACAGAACCGAATTTTGTGTATTTCGTGAATGACCGGTTGAATCCGCAGCACAAAGCGGAGGTTCGCGTTTCCCGATAGCGGACGTTGGGTCGACCGACCGTCTTAGTGCGGACTTCGGAATATCGTGACCGGGTTGTGACTACAAACTTAAGACTACGTCCGTTCCCCTTCCAACCCTTGGTTCAGGAAGTCAAGAATCCTCCGCATAAGCCTTCCCAACGGCTCCATCTCCCCCTTTTCCCAGTTCGACACAGTGAATGATGTGATGCCCAGTACTTTCCCCGCTTCATTCTGGGAGAGGCCGAGTTCCAGCCGTCTTCTCTTGATCTGCTCACCCAGAGTTTGAGGCTCAAAATCAAAAGGCTTTTTTCTCAAGGACTTGAGGCACACCCGGACATATGGCAAAAAAGCAACGCGTCTCTGCCCATGCGGTTATCACGGACACTTCAACGGCAAATGCCGCTGCACGCCGGATCAGATCTCGCGCTACCGCAGCAAGATCTCCGGCCCGCTTGGACCGTATCGACATCCAGATCGAGGTGACTGCCGTGCCGCAGGATGATCTGCTCAACAAGGCGGATGGCGAAGCCAGTGTCGACCTGCAAGCCCGCGTCGAGATCGCGCGGCAACGCCAGCTCGCGCGCCAGGACAAGGCCAACGCACAACTTTCAGTGACTGAAATAGATGCATTGTGCACTCCCGACGAACAAGAAGTCGCGCTGCTGCAACAAGCTATCAGCCGCCTCAACCTCTCGGCACGTGCTTATCACCGCGTGCTCAAAGTGGCGCGCACCATCGCCGATCTGGAAGGAAATAACGACATCGCAACCAGACATATCGCCGAGGCGGTGCAGTATCGCAGGCTGAACTTCTGATGTATGTAGGGGCACGGCGCGCCGTGCCCCTACATGATAAAATCCAAACTCGTTTTTTTATGCAGCACGCCATGACCAGCACACCTCACCCGATCGAACAACTTATCAAAAAGCGCATCCTGATTCTGGATGGTGCGATGGGCACGATGATTCAGCGCTACAAACTGACCGAGGAACACTATCGCGGTATCACGCTGTACGGTGAATATGCGGGCACGCGCCGGATTTTTGCCGACCATCCGATCGATGTCAAAGGCAACAACGACCTGCTGCTGTTGACCCAGCCGCACATCATTCGCGGCATTCACGCCGAATATCTGGCGGCGGGTGCGGACATCCTCGAGACCTGCACGTTCAATTCCACAGCGGCATCGCTGGACGATTACGGCATGGTAGCGCTGGCTTACGAGCTGAATTTTGCCGGAGCGAAATTGGCGCGCGGGGTGTGCGATGAATTTGCCACAGCGGACAAACCGCGCTTTGTCGCCGGCGTGCTGGGGCCGACCACAAAGACCGCGTCGATCTCGCCGGACGTGAACGACCCGGGTTTCCGTAATATCAATTTTGATGAACTGGTGGCCGGTTACACCGAGGCGATACGCGGCTTGCTGGATGGCGGCGCAGACATCCTGATGGTGGAAACCATTTTCGATACGCTCAACGCCAAGGCCGCGCTGTTCGCCATCGAGCAGTATTTCGAACAGCACAACGTGCGCGTGCCGGTGATGATTTCCGGCACCATCACCGATGCATCCGGACGCACGCTGTCGGGCCAGACCACCGAAGCATTCTGGAATTCCATGGCGCATGCCAAACCGTTGTCCATCGGCCTGAACTGCGCACTGGGCGGCGACTTGATGCGCCCGTATATTGAGGAACTGGCGCGTGTAGCAAGCTGCTACATCAGCGCACATCCCAATGCTGGCCTGCCCAATCCGCTATCTGAGACCGGCTATGACGAGACAGCCGAGTACACCGCCAAGGTGATCAGGGAATTCGCCACCAGCGGTTTCCTCAATATCGCCGGCGGCTGCTGTGGCACCACGCCCGCGCACATCAAGGCGATCGCCGAGGCGCTCGAAGGTGTGCCGCCGCGCCGCGTTCCGGACATCGAGCACAGGCTGCGCCTGTCCGGGCTGGAGCCGTTCAACATCGGTGACGACACGCTGTTCGTCAACGTCGGCGAGCGCACCAACGTCACCGGCTCGAAGATGTTCGCGCGGCTGATCCTGAACGGCGACTACGCCGAGGCGGTCAGCGTGGCGCGCCAGCAGGTCGAGAACGGCGCGCAGATCATCGACATCAACATGGACGAGGCGATGCTGGATTCGCAGGCCGCGATGACCAAGTTCGTCAATCTGCTCGCCTCCGAGCCGGACATCTCGCGCGTGCCGTTGATGATCGACTCGTCCAAATGGGACGTGATCGAGGCCGGGCTGAAATGCGTGCAGGGCAAGGCAGTGGTGAATTCCATCAGCCTCAAGGAGGGCGAGGCATCGTTTATCAAACATGCCCGGCTGGTCAGGCGCTATGGCGCGGCAGCGGTGGTGATGGCGTTCGACGAGCAGGGCCAGGCGGATACATATAAGCGCAAGACAGAAATCTGCAAGCGCAGCTATGACATCCTGGTGAAGCAAGCCGGCTTCCTGCCGGAAGACATCATCTTTGATCCGAACATCTTCGCGATTGCGACCGGCATCGAAGAGCACAACAACTACGCGGTGGACTTCATCGAGGCCACTGCCTGGATAAAACAGCACCTGCCTTACGCCAAGATCAGCGGCGGCGTGTCCAACGTGTCGTTCTCGTTCCGTGGCAACGATGCGGTGCGCGAAGCGATCCATACCGTGTTCCTGTACCACGCGATCAAAGCCGGCATGACCATGGGCATCGTCAACGCCGGGCAGCTCGGGGTTTACGAAGAAATTCCCAAGGAGCTGCGCGACGCGGTGGAGGACGTGGTGCTGAACCGCAGCCCACGTAGCGGTGAAGAAAGCCCGGGCGATAAGCTGGTGCAGATGGCCGAGACGGTGAAGACTGGCGCCAAGGCACAGGTTGCAGATCTGGAGTGGCGCAAGGGCACGGTGCAGGAGCGTCTCACCCACGCGCTGGTGCGCGGCATCACCGACTACATCGTCGACGACACCGAGGAGGCGCGCCTGCAGGCGAAGTTCCCGGTCGAGGTGATCGAAGGTCCGTTGATGGTGGGCATGAACGTGGTCGGCGACCTGTTCGGTGCAGGCAAGATGTTCCTGCCGCAAGTGGTGAAATCCGCGCGAGTGATGAAACAGGCGGTGGCGCATCTGGTGCCTTATATCGAAGCTGAAAAATTACGCTCCGGTAATACCAGCGCCAAGGGCAAGATCGTCATCGCGACGGTCAAGGGCGACGTACACGACATCGGCAAGAACATCGTCACCGTGGTGTTGCAGTGCAACAACTTCGAGGTGGTGAACATGGGCGTGATGGTGCCGTGCCAGCAGATCCTCGACACCGCACGCGAACACAATGCCGACATCATCGGCCTGTCCGGGCTGATCACGCCTTCGCTGGAAGAGATGGCGCATGTCGCCAAAGAGATGCAACGGCAAGGCATTAAGATTCCGCTGCTGATCGGCGGTGCGACCACTTCGCGCATGCACACCGCAGTAAAGATAGCGCCGAACTTTCCCGATGGCGTGGTGGTGTATGTCGCCGATGCCTCGCGCGCGGTGGGCGTGTGCAGCAACCTGCTCTCCGGCACCCTGCGCGACGAATACGTCGCGGGCGTCAAGGCGAATTACGTGCAGGCGCGCGAACAGCACGAAGGCAAGAAGGGCAAGGCGGTACACGTCACGCTGGCTGAAGCGCGGGCGCATGGCGTAAAGACGGACTGGAAGAGTTACACGCCGCCCAAGCCGTGGCTCATGGGCGTACACAAATTTGCAGCTTATCCGCTGGACAAGATCGCCGAATACATCGACTGGACGCCGTTCTTCCAGGCATGGGAACTGGCCGGGCGTTACCCGAAGATATTGCAGGATAGCGTGGTTGGCGAAGAAGCGCGCAAACTGTTCGCCGATGCGCAGGCCATGCTCAAGCAAATCATCGCAAAGAAATGGCTCACCGCGAATGCGGTGTTCGGCCTGTTCCCGGCGAATACCGTCAATAGCGACGACATCGAAATCTACACCAATGAATCACGCAGCAAGGTGGCGATGACCTGGCACAACCTGCGCCAACAGACCAAGAAACCGGCGGACATCCCGAACTATTGCCTCGCCGATTACATCGCGCCCAAGGAAACCGGCGTAGCGGACTATATCGGCGGATTTGCTGTCACGACCGGCATCGGCATCGATGCGCGCGTCGCGGAATATGAAAAACAAAACGACGACTACAACGCCATCATGCTCAAGGCGCTAGCCGACCGCTTGGCCGAAGCCTTCGCAGAACTGCTGCACGCCCGCGTGCGCCGCGAGTTCTGGGGTTATGCGGCGGACGAAGCTTTGGACAACGACGCGCTGATCGCCGAGAAGTATCGCGGCATCCGGCCCGCCCCCGGCTATCCTGCCTGCCCGGAACACAGCGAAAAGGGTCCGCTGTTCGAACTCTTGATGGCACCGGAAAACGCAGGCATCACGATCACCGAAAGCTACGCCATGCTGCCCACCGCAGCGGTGAGCGGCTTCTATTTCTCGCATCCGCAGTCGCAGTATTTCGCCACCGCCAAGGTGGACAAGGATCAAGTGGAAGACTATGCGAAACGCAAGGGTTGGAGCTTGGAAGAAGCGGAGCGCTGGCTGGCACCTGTAATAAATTATTAACTCAATCGGAGATAGGCATGATGAAACACACGATGTATTTTTCGCTGGCTTTGCTGTTGACTACCGGCATTTTTTCAACCACTGCGTGCTCTGGACAGGCCGCACCAAAAATGGAGACAAGCAACATGACTGAACTGATCAAGACCGATGTCAAGCTGGGCAACGGCGCGCTGGCAACAGCAGGCAAGGACGTGTCGGTGCATTACACCGGCTGGCTGTACGACGAAACGGCCACCGACCATCACGGCAAAAAATTCGATAGCTCTCGTGACCGCAACGAGCCGTTCGAATTCCCGCTCGGCGCGGGTCGCGTGATCAAGGGTTGGGATCAAGGTGTCGAGGGCATGAAAGTGGGCGGGCAGCGCACACTGATCATTCCCGCAGCTCTTGGCTATGGCGCGCGCGGTGCAGGTGGCGCAATTCCGCCTAACGCGACACTGGTGTTCGATGTTGAATTGTTGGGTGTTCGCTAACAGCCTGTCTCAATGAACGCCTTGCTGAACAATCCGTTGCTGCTGACTTCGCTATTGCTGATCGGCTCCAACGTGTTCATGACCTTCGCGTGGTACGGGCATCTCAAGAATCTCGGCCAGTCACCGTGGTATATCGCCGCATTGATCAGTTGGGGCATCGCGCTGTTCGAGTACTTGTTGCAAGTGCCCGCGAATCGCATCGGCTACGGCACGCTGAATCTCGCACAGTTGAAGATTTTGCAAGAGGTCATCACATTGTCGGTGTTCGTCCCGTTCGCCGTGCTGTACATGAACCAGCCGTTGAAGTGGGATTACCTGTATGCGGCGCTGTGCCTGATGGGTGCGGTATATTTTATTTTTCGCAGTGCTTAGGAAGTACTTTCGTTTTTTTACCTTTAGTTAAAGAATTTATGCAATGTCCCTTCTGCGCTTCTGAAATCGGCCCCGATGCAGTTGTTTGTGAAAAGTGTGGAGCCACCAGGATTACCCAGCGCACCACTGCGGGTGTTTTCGTGGGCTGGGTGGGCATGGTGTTGGCGCTTATATGGGCCCTGTTGTGGGTTCCCCTGCTGATCCTGCCCTTCACTGGGCTTGGCGTAAGTGGCTATCCCTGGCTGACGCTTATCGTTGGCACCATCGTAGCGGCTGGATTGTTGTGGTATTCCAAATCGACCGTACATTCCAAATGGATTCGCCGGGAAGATTGAGCGTCTATGAACACGGATAAAATACCGGCAATACACATTCTGGGAATTTGCGGCACGTTCATGGGCGGCATCGCGGCACTCGCCAAGCAAGCGGGACATCGCGTCACCGGCTGTGATGCCAACGTGTATCCGCCGATGAGCACGCAACTGGAAGCGCAGGGCATAGAACTGATCGAAGGTTTCGGCGTGGAACAGCTTGATCTCAAGCCGGATGTGTTCATCATCGGCAATGTGGTATCGCGCGGCAATCCATTGATGGAGGAAATCCTCAATCGCAACCTGCCCTACATCTCCGGTCCGCAATGGCTGGCACAAACCATCCTGCACGATCGGTGGGTGCTGGCTGTGGCAGGTACGCACGGTAAGACCACCACCGGTGCGATGCTGACCTGGATACTGGAATACGCCGGACTAAGTCCCAGTTTCTTGATCGGCGGAGTGCCGCAAAATTTCGGCATTTCCGCACGCTTAAGCGGACACCCCTCGCCCGCAAGCGGGAGAGGGGATGGGGGAGAGGGATCGCCATTCTTCGTCATCGAGGCGGATGAATACGACACCGCGTTTTTCGACAAGCGTTCCAAATTCGTGCATTACCATCCGCGTACCGCAATACTCAACAATCTTGAGTTCGATCATGCCGACATTTTTGCCGATCTCGTTGCGATAGAAACGCAGTTCCATCATCTGGTGCGCACCGTGCCGGGCAATGGGCTGATCGTCAGCAATGGCCGCGAGACCTCACTGGATCGTGTGTTGCAGCGCGGTTGTTGGACACCTGTGGAACACTTCGGCACGGATGATGGCTGGCAGATCGATGCCGGCAACCGCGTGACACTGCGCGGTGAATTGCAAGGCACACTAAATTGGGATCTGCTTGGCGAACATAATCGCCAGAACGCACTCGCCGCACTCGCTGCCGCGCGCCATGCTGGCGTACCCATCGCGCAGGGCTTGGCAGCCCTTGGCAAATTCAAGAATGTGAAACGGCGCATGGAAGTGCGCGGCATCGTGAACAGTATTACTGTTTACGACGACTTCGCCCACCATCCCACCGCCATTGCCACCACCGTTGGCGGCTTGCGCGACAAGATCGGCAGCGCACGGATACTGGCGGTGCTGGAGCCGCGCTCCAACACCATGAAACTCGGCGTGATGAAGGACGCGTTACCCGGCAGTCTTAAAGACGCTGACCTGGTGTTTTGCTACGCCGGCAACCTCGGCTGGGATGCGCGCGGTGCGCTGGCTCCACTCGGCGGCAAAGCAATTGTTGAAGATGATCTTGATGCGTTGATCGAGAAGATCGCCGCCGCCGCACGACCCGGTGATCACATCCTGGTGATGAGCAATGGCGGTTTCGGCGGGATACACGCAAAGCTGCTTAAACGATTACAGAGTTGATGTAGCGGTGCGATTAACCAGCCACTTACCTATCGTTTTTTGATGGGTTAGTGGAATGGCTATGCATCGCCATCGCGCTCTGATTTGTTTATTCATCTGAAAAGGTCGCGATGAATCGCGACCCTACTCGCCCTGATTTTCCAAGCCCAGTTCCTGAACCTTGCGTGTCAAAGTGTTGCGCCCGATGCCGAGCAAGGTGGCGGC
The DNA here is from genome assembly GCA_003134595.1 of Gallionella sp. Lineage (GTDB taxonomy): Bacteria > Pseudomonadota > Gammaproteobacteria > Burkholderiales > Gallionellaceae > Gallionella. The sequence goes on from PLBS01000094.1 coordinate 7,771, forward strand.
TTCGATGCGTCGTCCGCCGGTGTGATGCAAGGCTTGCAGAATCAGGGTGCGTTCGAATTGCGCGGTGAAGGTATCCATGATGCGCTCGTCGCCGCGCTGCAAGGCTTGCGCAGCTTGCTGTGCCAATGCCGCACTCCAATCATCGCCAATGGACGCACTCTTGGCGGGTCCGCCGCGCCACTCTGGCGGCAGGTCGGCGATCTCGATTATTTGCGAGGGGGTCATCACGGTCAGCCAATGGCAAAGATTTTCCAGTTGCCGCACGTTGCCGGGAAAATCCTGCGCGCTGAGATGTTGCAGCGTCGCATCACTGAATTGCTTCTGATCAACCGCCAGTTCGCGCGCGCTTTTTTGCAGGAAGTATTTTGCCAGCAGCGGAATGTCTTCGCGACGTTCGCGCAACGGCGGCAAGCGCAGCCTTATCACGTTCAGACGATGGAACAAGTCCTCGCGAAACAATCCCTGTTTGACCCGCTCGTCCAGATTTTGATGCGTGGCGGTGATGATGCGTACGTTGGCCTTGATCGGCTGATGTCCGCCAACGCGATAAAAGTTTCCGTCCGATAACACGCGCAGCAAGCGGGTTTGCAAATCGGCGGGCATATCACCGATTTCATCGAGGAACAGCGTGCCGCCTTCGGCCTGCTCGAAGCGTCCGCGCCGGGTCGCAGCCGCGCCGGTGAACGCGCCGCGCTCATGACCGAATAATTCTGATTCGAGCAAATCCTTGGGAATTGCGGCGGTGTTGATGGCGATGAACGGCTTGTCGGCGCGCGGGCTGTGGCGGTGCAATGCTCTTGCGACCAGCTCTTTGCCGGTACCTGATTCTCCGTTGATCAGCACGGTGGCGTGGGATTGCGACAACCTGCCAATGGCCCGGAAAACTTCCTGCATCGCGGGAGCCTGGCCGAGGATGTCGGCAGCCACTTCATCCTGCTCGGTTTCGCCCGACTTG
>PLBS01000035.1 GCA_003134595.1 Gallionella sp.
CGGCGACCGCTCCGAGCGCATCCGCACTTACAATTTCCCTCAGGGCCGCATCACCGACCATCGCATCAACCTGACCTTGTACAAAATGGATCAGATGATGGACGGTGACATCAACGAGCTGACCAGTGCGCTGATGGCTGAACATCAAGCCGAACAACTTGCCGCGATGGCGGAAGATGCCGCATAAGTCACTGCAGCGGCGCATTCACCCGCAGGGGGTAGGCCGGTGGGTTCCCGGCTGCTACGCAGCCACCCATCCGCTCGCGGCGTTGCCCGGTGCTCGCTCCCTCGTCTATCCATTCGATATGCTATCGGTCGCTGCGCGCCGTGCGCCTTGCACTGCATCCGCTTCGCCGACTTCTGCATAGTGTTCAAATGAGCTTGTCCATACAGGACATCCTACGTAATGACAGCAAGCAGCTGGAAGCCGCGCTGAAACTTGATTCCAGCAGCGCGCGCATCGAGGTGCAATGCCTGTTGCAAGCCGTGCTGCAAGTGAATCGCGCCTACCTGCTCACTCACCCGGAACAGCCGCTCGACGCAGATCAACATGCGCGATATATGGCATTGCTTGAGCGACGCTTGGGCGGTGAACCGATTGCCTATCTGCTTGGCGAACGCGAGTTTTACGGGCTGAATTTCAAAGTTTCTCCCGCCACATTGATCCCGCGTCCCGAAACCGAACTGCTGGTCGAGCAGGCATTGCAGCGCATCCCGCACCCCGACCCCTCGCTGCGCTCTCCCCAACCCTCTCCCTCTTTACCCGCAAGGAGTACGCCGGTGGGTTCCCCGCTGCTTCGCAGCGACCCTTCCGCAGGCGGGAGAGGGAGTAAATTCCGTGTACTGGATTTGGGAACCGGCAGCGGCGCGATCGCCTTGAGCATCGCCCATGCACGCCCAAATGCGGAAGTGGTGGCGGTAGATGAATCAGCCGCCGCGCTGGAAGTGGCGCAATTCAACGCACAGCGGCTCAACCTCGGCAATGTGCGCCTGTTGCACAGCGACTGGTTCGGCGCGCTGCAGGATGAACGTTTCGATATTATTGTTTCCAACCCGCCCTACATCGCCGCTGACGATGCGCATCTGACGCAGGGCGATGTGCGCTTCGAACCGCCCTCCGCCTTGGCTTCCGGCGCGGATGGACTGGACGACATCCGGCGCATTTGCGCACAAGCGAAAGCGCGTCTCAACGTCAATGGCTGGCTGTTATTCGAGCATGGCTATGACCAGGCGGCGCAGGTACGCGCGCTGTTGCAGCAAGCTGGATTTGCCGGGATATTCTCTGCGCGTGATTTGTCGGGCATCGAGCGGGTGAGCGGCGGAACATGACTTACGGGAACCCCTAAAAATCCACATTTCATCCCAACTGCTTCGTTGCGTAAAAAGTTCGAGTAGTACTCTATTTTCAGCCGTGTTGTCATATCAACGTGAAGGCGTAGAATGAATGCGGCAATTCTGTAGACCAACCAAACCGAGAGGGCATCATGGCACATATTGTAATCATGGGCGCAGGGCTCGGCGGTATGCCGGCAGCTTACGAAATGCAGGAAAAAATCCGTAAGGGCGACAAAGTGACGGTCATCACGAACGGCGAGACTTTCCAATTTACGCCGTCCAATCCCTGGGTGGCCGTGAAATGGCGTGAGCGAAAAGATATTGAATTCCCGGTGCGCACCTATCTGGAGCGCAAAGGCATCAACTTTATCCCGGCCGGGGTAAAGCGTGTGCACCCGGAAAAGAATCAGCTTGAACTTAACGACGGGCAAACGGTTGATTACGATTACCTGATCATTGCCACCGGGCCCAAGCTGGCCTTCGACGAAGTCGAGGGCCTTGGGCCGCACGGCGGGCATACTTTTTCGGTTTGCACTGTGGATCACGCCATGAAGTCGCATGACGCATGGGAAAATTTCACGAAAAATCCCGGTGCTATCGTCGTAGGTGCGGTACAGGGAGCGTCCTGCTTCGGACCGGCTTACGAATATGCCTTCATCATGGATACCGATTTGCGCCGCCGCAAGATACGCAACAAAGTGCCGATGACTTTCGTGACCGCCGAACCCTATATCGGCCACCTCGGGCTGGGCGGCGTGGGCGACTCCAAGGGCATTCTGGAATCGGGTATGCGCGACCACGACATCAAGTGGATATGCAATGCAAAAGTCACCAGGGTCGAAGCGGGCAAGATGTTTGTCACCGAGCATGACGACATGGGTGTCGAAAAGCGCAAGCATGAATTGCCGTTCGTCTACAGCATGATGCTGCCCGCGTTTAAAGGTGTGGATGCGGTGTTCGGCATTGAAGGGCTGACCCAGGCGCGCGGCTTCATCATCGTGGACAAACATCAGCGCAACACCAAGTACAAAAACATCTTTGCAGTCGGTGTGTGTGTGGCGATCCCTCCGGTGGAAGCCACCCCGATACCGACCGGCACACCCAAGACCGGCTACATGATCGAATCCATGGTGACGGCAACAGTGGATAACATCCATGCTGAATTGAATGGTCTGCCAGCGGACAAAGAAGCTACCTGGAATGCGGTTTGTCTGGCCGATTTCGGCGATAGCGGAGTCGCATTCGTGGCGATACCGCAGATTCCGCCGCGCAATGTGAACTGGTTTTCGGAAGGCAAGTGGGTACACGTTGCCAAGGTTGCGTTTGAAAAATATTTTATCCGCAAAATGAAGCAAGGCACTTCCGAACCTTTCTATGAAAAGAGCATTCTGAAGATGCTGGGTATTGAAAAGCTAAAATAATCAACGGTCAGTTTACAGCTCGCTTGGACTTCACCCCCTCTTCAGTTTCGACATTATCAAGTGTCTACTGAAGCGGATGAAGTTCACAGGGTACCCTGAGGGCTGCTTGGGAGGAACCGGATACGGATATGAAAGATGGCTGCCGGCAAGGGATAAATGTGTACATAATGTTATTGGGCGGGCAACTTATCGGGCAAGAATGAGGGAGCTATTTTATGTCATTTGGAAAGCTTGAGCGCGTTGATCTACGCGATATTTGGGGTCATGAAGCTTCGGGCTTTACTCCCTGGCTGGCGAGGGATGAGAACTTGGCCGAGTTAGGCCAGACCATTGGCGTGAAGCTGGAGCTTGTCGGCCAGGAAAGGGATATTGGATCATTTCGTGCGGATATTCTTTGCAAGGATTCATTGACGCAAAACTATGTCATCATTAAAAGCCAACTTGAAAATACAAATCACGCTCACCTTGGGCAAATTCTTACTTATGCGGCAGGGTTGGGGGCAAAGACTGTTGTGTGGGTTGCCAAACAATTTACTGAGGAACATCGTGCAGCACTCGACTGGCTGAACCACATTTCCAAAGAAGACTTCGAATTTTTCGCATTGGAGATGGAGCTTTGGCGAATTGGAGAATCGCCTATAGCACCAAAATTTAACATCGTGAGCAAGCCGAATGAATGGCAGCGTGTCGTAATTGAGGCATCAATGGCATCAGTGTTGGAAGAAGAAATCCAAGAACGCATCCAAGAACGCACAAGAGCCCTGCAACAAGCAAACAAAGCGCTGGAATCCGAAAAACAATCACTTACAGATCTATCCTCGACTGACCAGCTAACAGGTCTCTATAATCGTTACAAATTCGAAGATTTATTTGAATTTGAAAAGAGCCAAATGCTCCGTCACAACACGAAACTCTCTATCATTTTATTGGATATTGATTTCTTTAAATCGGTGAATGATACCAATGGCCATAATGTCGGTGATGCAGTATTGAAAGAGCTGGCTTTGATTTTACGAGCCTCGGTGCGCAGCAGTGATGTTGTTGTGCGATGGGGAGGCGAAGAGTTTATTGTGTTTACGCCCAAAACCACGCTGGAACAAGCGCAGCAATTGGCTGAAACCATACGTGATAATGTAAAAAGCTCCCCTTTTTCTCATGGACGTCAACTCACCGCAAGTTTTGGTGTCACTTCATTCGAAGAAGAAGATGGACTGGAAACACTGATTCAGCGCGCTGACCGCGCTCTCTACAGGGCAAAAGAGCTTGGCAGAGATAACGTTCAAATCGATCGTCACAATCCGGAACTTAATTGACGACCAAGCACTGAGCCGGTCGGCAAACCGTTGCGATTACATCCCCAGTCTGCTGTGCAGCTCAACAGGCTAAAAGAAACCGCTTAAATTATTGGTGCGCCCGGAGCGATAAATCTGAGCACTGGGAAGAGGTCATCTTACTGCCTTGACGTTCCGCTTTCAGGCAGGCAATTAGCGAGGGTAAAGGACACCTTTTGACCGTCGATCTGAGACGTTCGATTAACGAAATATTGGCCAATTATAAATGACTGCTTTGGAGTATTTCAGACAACAGTGGAAACAATTTGGAAGCCGCACTGTAAAAGACTGTGGCAATTATCTAGAGTCTATTTTTACCCAAGTTAACCACACCTTCATCCATTGTCCCCGACATTTCTAAGCAACAGTCGTCACGGTTTTCGCCCCGCTGCAACACACCGAAGTTGAGTAATGTTGGCAACCCACGTAAAATCGCCGCACTTGCGGGTGTAGTTCAATGGTAGAACGGCAGCTTCCCAAGCTGCATACGAGGGCTTGATCCCGCTCATCAACTTCATCGCCCCTTATTCTAATTGAGCGCCAAATTAAAAGTGATTACCGTCAGCATTAACGGCGCAACGCGCCAACTTCTCGATTCCACCGTCGTTGCCGCACTCATCGAAGAGATGGGCTTGACCGGCAAGCGCATTGCCTTGGAGCGCAACGGCAAAATCGTGCCGCGCAGTTTGTTTGCCGCGCAACAATTGGCGGACGGCGATAAATTGGAAGTGGTCGTGGCGGTGGGCGGTGGTTAAACCCCTCTCCCTCAATCCCTCTGATGGAACCACTAGCCATTCGACTAGACCATCAAAACACGAAGGCCAAGTCGCTGGTTATCCCCCAAAGGGCGAGGGAAGTAGGGTCGCAACCAATTGAACAGGAATACAGAAATGAACGACAAACTGATTATCGCAGGCAAAAGCTACTCTTCCCGACTACTGGTCGGCACCGGCAAATACAAGGATTTCACCGAGACCAAAGCGGCGGTGGAAACCAGCGGCGCGGAGATCATCACGATAGCGATTCGCCGCAGCAACATCGGCCAGAACCCGAACGAGCCGAGTCTGCTGGAAATCCTGCCGCCGTCGAAATATACGCTGCTGCCCAACACCGCCGGTTGCTACTCCGCCGAAGATGCGGTGCGCACCTTGCGTCTGGCGCGCGAGTTATTGGACGGTCACAGCCTGGTAAAACTTGAAGTGTTGGGCGACCCGCAATCGCTTTATCCCAACGTGATCGAAACCATCGCTGCCGCCAAAACGCTGGTGGCCGAAGGCTTTGAGGTGATGGTCTATACCTCGGACGACCCGATCATCGCCAAGCAACTGGAGGATATCGGCTGTGTGGCGATCATGCCGCTGGCCTCGTTGATCGGCTCGGGCATGGGCATCCTCAACCCGTGGAACCTGCAACTCATCATGGAACGCGTGCAAGTCCCGGTGATCGTGGATGCGGGGGTGGGCACGGCTTCCGATGCCGCCATTGCGATGGAGTTGGGCTGTGCTGGCGTGCTGATGAACACCGCGAT
>PLBS01000050.1:0-1144 GCA_003134595.1 Gallionella sp.
CTGGTGCCGTTCAAGTACAAATGGGCGTGGGAAAAATACCTGGCTGCCTGTGCCAATCACTGGATGCCGCAAGAAGTGAACATGACCGCAGATATTGCGCTATGGAAAGGCGACAAACTGAGCGAGGATGAGCGCCTGCTGGTCAAGCGCAACCTCGGTTTTTTCACCACGGCAGACAGTCTGGCAGCGAACAATATCGTGCTCGGCACCTATCGCCACATCAGCAACCCGGAGTGCCGCCAATACCTGCTGCGCCAAGCGTTTGAAGAAGCGATCCATACTCATGCCTATCAATACATCGTGGAAAGTTTGGGCTTGGACGAAGGCGAAATCTTCAACATGTATCACGAGGTGCCCAGCATTCGCGCCAAGGACGAATTCCTGCTGCCATTCATCGATACCCTGACCAATCCTGCATTTGAGACCGGCACCCCTGAGGCGGATCGTCAGCTGCTGCGCAGCCTGATCGTGTTCGCCTGCATCATGGAAGGTTTGTTTTTCTACGTGGGCTTCGTGCAGATTCTCGCCTTGGGCCGCCAGAACAAGATGACCGGCGCGGCCGAACAATACCAATACATCCTGCGCGATGAATCCATGCACCTGAATTTCGGCGTGGATGTAATCAACCAGATCAAGATGGAAAACCCGCACCTGTGGACGACCGGATTCCGTGAGGAAGTACGCGGTTTGATGCAAAAGGGTGTCGAGCTGGAGTATGCCTATGCCGAAGACACCATGCCGCGCGGCGTGCTGGGTCTTAACTCCAGCATGTTCAAAGAGTATTTACGCTTCATCGCCAACCGCCGCTGCCAGCAGATCGGCGTTGATGTGTTGTACCAGGGAGCGACGAATCCGTTCCCGTGGATGGCGGAAATGATCGATCTAAAGAAGGAGAAGAACTTTTTTGAAACCCGTGTCACCGAATATCAAACTGGTGGCGCGTTGTCCTGGGATTAGAGGGACTTAAGGTGTTGGCTTTGGCCCATGCTCGAAGTTGAGCACGGGCTGGAGGTGCAGTAGTAAGTGTTACGTTTTTTAACTTTCATTACTGAAGGAGAAACATAATGGTAGCAAAGAAGAAAGCCAAACCAGCAGCAAAAAAAGCAGCAGCCAAAAAGCCGGCTGCGAAGAAAAAAGTAGCGGC
>PLBS01000050.1:1217-6889 GCA_003134595.1 Gallionella sp.
CTAAGAAGCCAGCTGCGAAGAAAGCCGCTGCTAAAAAGCCAGCTGCAAAGAAGAAGGTAGCAGCAAAGAAGCCAGCAGCTCCTGCGGCGGTAGCTCGTCCAGCAGCACCGGCTCCTTCGGCTCCAGCACCAGTACGTCCGGCTGCAACATGGCCTTTTCCTACACCGGGAATCGGCAAGCCGAACTAGTCGGTGGTATCGCTGTGGTGGCAGCCCCTGATGTTTCGGCAGTAAGGGGCTTACCACAGTAGACTTGGTTTTTTGGGCGCACTAACTGGTGCGTGCGCCTTTTTATTTCACCAACGCAAAGTTGGTGCGTTCTTTTATCCTCATTGCAAACTGAGATGGTTTGCGATGGGTTTTGTGCCCTCTAAATTTTGTGAACATGGCACTTTTTTATCTTATTGATTCTGCAACGGCCACTTCTGCCAGTGGCATGTGCGAAATATCAGCCGATCACGAAGCGACAAGCAAAACCACTCGTTAATTTTGCAACGCAACGTTGTACAACGTGATCGGCAGCGCCGCTGTTCTGTTTTTGAGGTGCTGACATTATCCACGACTAAGCGATGAGCTTCTATTCTGTCGAACTACCTTACCGAACCGATGCCGCGCGCTACTACGACGCGCTGGCTGATTTGCCTTGGGCGGCGTGGCTGGATAGCGGCGGTATGGGGTGCTATGACATCCTCACCGCTGCCCCTCAGCGCTCACTGGTGCTGCATGATGAGCCTACGCGTAGCGATCCGTTCGCCTTGCTGCGCAAAGAGCTGGGTGAACAAGTCGCGCCCATGGCGGGTGTGCCGTTTGCCGGTGGCGCGCTGGGCTATTGGGGTTATGACCTGGCGCGGCGAATGATTGCCTTACCGAGCATCGCACAGGATGCCGAGCATCTACCCGATATGGCGGTCGGCATCTACGACTGGGCGTTGGTACTGGATCATCGGCAGCACACCGCACGCCTGGTGTCGCATCAGCGATTTGCCGAAACCGCAGAATTGCTGCCGCAGATACTTCTCCGCTTGCAGAGTAACGCCATACTTCCAACGGATACCTTTCGTGTACACGGGAAAATCAATTCCAATTTTACGCCTGACAGATACGCCGCCGCGTTCGAGCAGGTGCAAGATTATTTAAAGGCTGGCGACTGCTACCAAGTCAATCTCGCGCAACGTTTTAGTGCCGCCGCCTCGGGCGATGCCCTGGGCGCCTATCTGACGCTGCGCAGTTTGAGTCCGGCCCCGTATTCAGCTTTTCTAAAACTGCCGCATGCCCAGATTCTATGCGCCTCGCCTGAACGCTTCCTGCGCGTGCAGAATGGCAACGTGGAAACCAGACCGATCAAGGGCACCCGTCCGCGCAGCAGCGATGTACTACAAGACCGCCGACTCGCCGAGGAACTGCGCAACCATCCCAAAGACCGCGCGGAAAACCTGATGATCGTGGACTTGCTGCGCAACGACTTCGGCAAGAGCTGCGCGCCCGGATCGGTGCACGTGCCGAAATTATTTGAAGTAGAAAGTTTTGCCAACGTGCATCATCTGGTCAGCACGGTGGAAGGCAAGCTGGCAAAAGGACGAGATGCACTGAACGTGCTGCGCGACTGCTTCCCGGGCGGCTCAGTCACCGGCGCGCCCAAACAGCGCGCAATGCAAATCATCGAACAGCTCGAGCCGCACCGGCGCGGCATTTACTGCGGTGCGATAGGCTATGCCGGCTTCGACGGCAATATGGACAGCAACATCGTCATTCGCACGCTGGTGTATTCTGACAACGAGATTCGTTGCTGGGCAGGCGGCGGCATCGTGGCGGATTCCGAGGTGGCGGCAGAGTATCAGGAGACGCTGGACAAGGCGGCGGGGATGCTTAAACTATTGCGACACTATGGAGGTGAATATGATGGTTCTACGCAAGGCAGGTGAACGAGGCTATGCCCAGCACGGCTGGCTGGAAAGCTGGCACAGTTTTTCGTTTGCCGATTACAACGATCCGGCGCATGTTCATTTCGGGTCGCTGCGCGTGATCAACGAGGACATCGTGCAGCCCGGCACGGGCTTCGGTACACACGGCCACCGCGATATGGAAATCCTGACTTATGTGCTGAGCGGCGCGTTGCGTCATCGCGACAGCACGGGGAGCAGCGGGGACATCCGTTATGGCGAAGTTCAGGTGATGAGCGCGGGTACCGGCGTTCAGCACAGCGAGGTGAATCCTTCGCCGGACGAGGCGGTGCATCTGCTGCAAATCTGGATTATGCCGGATCGGCAAGGCTTGACGCCGGGCTATCAGCAAAAGAATTTTCCGCTGGAAGATAAGCTGGCGCGTTGGTGTCTGCTGGCTTCGCCAGATGCTTCGCAAGGCTCGTTGTTGATCCATCAAGATGCGCGCGTGTTTGCCGCACGCTTGGATGGCGCGGAAACGCTGGATTATCCGATTGCCGCCAGACGTAAAATTTATTTGCATGTCGCGCGGGGCAGTCTGCAAGCCAATGGTTATGTGCTTGCTGCGGGGGATGCTTTGATGTACACGGATGAGGCGGGGGTTGAGTTGAGTGATGCGCGGGAGGCGGAGGTGTTGTTGTTTGATATGGGGTAAATCAACCCCGCCTGGGGTAGCTCGTAGGTTGGGTTAGCAGTTTCACCGCGTAACCCAACATCAAAATCAAAACCGCCGGTGGTAGACCGGCAGCTAGTCACTTTTTCTTGCTTCGCCAAAGAAAAAGTAACCAAAAAGAAGGCGACCCCGGTTTGCCGCCGCTACGCGGTGCCCTGCGTTGCTCGACTGGTCAGGCGGCTGCGGAACTCGCGCTACGCGCTCAGACAGTCCTCGCCGAAATCCCCTGACCAGCCTCCGCTACTCGGCGGCGCACAGGGGATGAAAAGCGAAAAACAAATAACGTAGGGTGGGCACGTTGTGCCCACCATCTTTTGAATTGCCGCGTGGGCACAAAATCGTGCCCACCCTACCGGGCTGGCGCTTCATCAACTTCTCCGCCGAGAAAATTCAGAAGATAAGAAAAGATTGGCAACATTTGGATTTATATAACGGGATGCCTCACGATTTTATACCTGCCACCGACGATCTCTAAGTACCCCCGTTTAACCAACTCACGCAGGTATCCGGAAACCGCCTTGGATGCCCAAGGCACGACTGACATCTGTTCAGAGGTTAGAAGGTGATGGTGTTTTTGAAGGACTTCGAACCCTGTTCTTCTTGGGAACGTGTTAAGGCACCATTGAACTGCCGTTTTACCTGAGAAGGTCTTGTTCCTGTTCCCTCGCACGAACAAAGCGAACACGGCAGCTTGCCAAACGCGCCGGTCCACAAGAAAACCAGATTCATTAGGTACCTCGATATTGATAAAATATGGGGGCGAAGCCCATTGGATACCCAGCAATCGGACTGCCGAAATCCACGCCCCGATTTGCGACCCCTCGGCATTCATCCTAGCTCGCTCTTCTGATATTCTTTTCGGGTCGTAAAGTTCTTCCAATATTTTGATTGCACTTTGGTATCCTGGAACACTCGCCCGCTGGTATTCGTGAGAAAGTGCGATACGCGCTTTGCGTTTTACTTCTCGTCTGTTGGCTTCACGAGCCTTCACTTCAGCGTCCTTACGGGCCGCATCGATCAATGCCGTTTCCTTCGGATTGAACAACCAAATCTTGTTGTCCGCTTTCTTCACGACAGCATCAACGAGGCTGGTCCAGTCCCATCCGTCCGCTATCCCCGATAAGTCGATTTCGATTGTTGCAACGCCAACTTCTGAAATCCTTCGCACTTTCTCGTCGTCAACGAAGTGGCTGACGGCCACTTCGACGAACAACATCCGCTCTCCGACCTTAGCCAAAATGTCAGGAATTACGCTGCCAAAGCGAACCTCCTCGGAAATCTCGTTAAAAACAACCTGCTTAGACGCCAGCGAGGCCGTTGCTCTGTGAGATATACCGTCTGCATCCGATGCAGAGGCCGTGACGCACAATGCCGGCAGAACCATGCGCTTCTCGCGGGTGAGGATTACCTTCGCCGCCAAATGCAGGGCGGTTTGAACGCCTCCCGTGCATTCACTTCCGCCCTCGTGGGCGAAGTGGTGGGCAGTTTTCGCTCCTTGCTTGGCCATCAACCTCTCGCCACAAGATGGGCACGAACAACCGCAGGCAAGGCCGTTCTCGACTTCATTGATATGCACGACCGTCCCAGCTCGAGTTGCGAAGGTCATGGATGGATTGCGTTCGGCCATCACTTTACTCCAAGGGATGCTGCCAAGACTCCAATGTACCGGAGTCGAATTGTTTTAGCCATCTACCTTAGTAGGGTGGGCAACTTGTTGCATACCCGATTTTCGTTTTAGTTTTTTGCTCTTCATCCCCTGTGCGCCGCCGAGTAGCGCAGACTGGTCAGGGGATTTCGGCGAGGACTGTCTGAGCGCGTAGCGCGAGTTCCGCAGCCGCCTGACCAGTCGAGCAACGCAGGGAACAGCGAAGCGGCGGCAAACCGGGGTCGCCTTNNGCCGGGCTACCCCCGGCGGTTTTGATTTGTTTGCAGACATTCACCCTTCGATACCTCAGGGCGAACGGCCTTAAATGTCGGGCTACGCCGACATGGTGGGCAGAGCCCACCCTACATAAACATCCGACAAAAACATCCGACAAAAAATCACGTCGCGTTCTTCACCCGGATTATCCGCACCACTTCCGGAATCTTGCGCAAACCTCGCATGATGTTGGCGAGGTGCAAACGGTTATTCACTTCCAGGGTGAAATGCAGTCCGGTGTATTCGCCTTCATGGGTAAAGTTGATGTTCTCGATGTTGGCTTCCGCTTCGGCGATCGCGGCGGAAACTTTTGCCAACACGCCGCGCTGGTCGGCGACCAGCAATTTGATGTTGACATCGAAGGGGCGGGTAATGTTCTTGTCCCATGCCACATCCAGCCATTGTTCGCCGCTGCTGCGTCCCCGGCGCAGTGTCGGGCAATCGTGAGTATGCACCAGCAAGCCTTGCCCGCTCTTGATCACGCCGACGATCGGGTCGCCGGGAATCGGACGGCAACATTGGGCGAATTGCACCGCCATACCCTCTGTGCCTTGTATGGTGATGACCGAGTTAGCTGTGGTTTCATTGGACGAGCTTTCACCTATGCAGGCCAATTGTCGGGCCACCACCATATTGAGACGGCGACCCAGGCCGATGTCGGCAAGAATATCCTGGCGCGATTTTATACCGGTATCCTTTAGCAACTTGTTCCAGCGCGCTTCGTCCATGTCTTGCGGTTTGACTCCCAGCGCCTGCAGCGCCTGGTTGAGAAGCCGCTCGCCGAGTTGTGCTGATTCGCCTGACTGCATGGTCTTGAGGAAATGACGAATCTGGCTGCGCGCCTTGCTGGTGGCGACATAACCCAGCCATGCGGGATTGGGCTTGGCATGCGAAGCGGTGATCACTTCTACGCGATCACCATTTTTGAGCTCGGTGCGCAACGGCACCAGTTCATGGTTCACCTTGACGGCGATACAGCGATTGCCGATGTCGGTATGCACACTGTAAGCAAAGTCCACTCCGGTCGCGCCACGCGGCAGAGAAAGTATCTTGCCCTTGGGAGTAAAGACATACACTTCATCGGGAAACAGGTCCACCTTGAGATGCTCCAGAAATTCGGATGAATCGCTGCTCTGGCT
>PLBS01000050.1:6917-14693 GCA_003134595.1 Gallionella sp.
TCGATGGGCGTGCCAAAAGGCCCGAACAGCGTGGTGTGCAGCGATTGATAACCGTTCACTTTGGGGATGGCGATGTAATCCTTGAACTTGCCGGGAATCGGTTTGTATAAACCATGCAGCACGCCCAGCGCCACATAGCAGGAAGCAAAATCATTCACCAGCACGCGAAAGCCATAGATATCCAGCACCTCGGCAAAAGCCAGTGATTTGCTCTGCATCTTTTTGTAGATGCTGTAGATGTCTTTTTCTCTGCCCGTGACATCCGCTTCGATGTGATGCTCGGCGAGCCGTTGCCGTAACGCTTCAAGTATCTTGCCGACCACCTCGCGCCGGTTGCCGCGCGCAACTTGCAGTGCCTTGGCGAGTACCCCGTAGCGATTGGGATGCAAATGCTTGAAGCTTAAATCTTCCAGTTCGTGGTGAAGGTCGTTCAGGCCGAGCCGGTTGGCAATCGGCGCGTAGATTTCCATGGTCTCGCGCGCGATGCGCTCGCGCTTGTCGAGAGCCATGGAATCAAGCGTGCGCATGTTGTGCAGCCGGTCGGCCAGCTTGATGAGAATGACGCGCACGTCGCGCGCCATCGCCAGCAGCATCTTGCGAAAGTTTTCCGCCTGGGCGTCTTCGCGCGTCTCGAACTGGATCTTGTCCAGTTTGCTCAGCCCATCGACCAATTCCGCGACCGGCTTGCCGAATTTCTCGGCGACTTGTTCGGTAGTGGTGTCGGTGTCCTCCACCACATCGTGCAGCAGCGCGGCGATGATGGCCTGCGCATCGATGTGCAGCGGGGTCAGGATGCGGGCAACGGCAATCGGATGGGAAATATACGGATCGCCGGATTGGCGCATCTGGCCCTGATGCGCCGCACGGCTGAATTCAATCGCTACACGGACGTGTTCGACATCCTTCGGCTTAAGATAGGTGGAGAGTTCCTCGATTAATAGATCTGCATCGGCCATTTAAAATCACGTTGATTATGTCCAGCTAGGATTACGCTTGGCCGCGATTCAAAATTTCCTTGCCCACCTTGCCCTCGCTGATCTCACGCAGTGCGACGACGGTGGGTTTGTCCTTGCTGTTTTCCACCAGATGCGCCGCACCATTGGCCAATTGACGTGCGCGGTAAGCGGCGACCAGCGTCAGCTCAAAGCGATTCGGGATTAGTGTGAGGCATTCTTCGACGGTAATACGAGCCATGATTTACTCCGGTTTTTGTAACTGATTGATTAAGGCCTGATGGCGAGACAGTTGCTTCGCGCAACGCAGTCCGGCAGAAAGCACCACCGCATTGAGTTCGCGCAACGCCACGTTCAGGTTGTCGTTGATAATAACATAATTGAATTCGGCGACATGCGCGACGTCCTCGCGCACCGCTGCCATGCGTTTGGCGATCACCGCATCATTATCCTTGCCGCGCCCCTTCAGGCGTTGCTCCAGCGCCTCCATGGACGGCGGCAGTATGAAAATACTGATGCTTTCCGGAAACAGGCGGCGAATTTGCGCCGCGCCCTGCCAGTCGATCTCCAGCAGGATATCGCGCCCCTTGGCGATTCCTTGGCTGATCCAGGTTTGCGAAGTCCCGTAAAGATTGCCATAGACTTCCGCGCTTTCCAGAAACTCGCCGCGCTTCGCCATCGCGAGGAAAGTTTCGCGGCTGACAAAATGATAGTCCTTGCCTTCATGTTCGCCGTGGCGGGGATCGCGCGTGGTGTAAGAGACCGATAAATCGATGTGCGGATTGATGTTGAGCAGGGCGTGCACCAAGCTGGTCTTGCCTGCGCCGGATGGCGCGCTGATGATGAACAGATTTCCAGGCATAAATTACTCCAGGTTGAATTTGAATCTATATTAGACTCATAACATACTGATTTATATTATTGTTGTTTAATATGTCTTTTGAATTGGTACACGCCTTAGTACACGGTTTTACAGGGTGTGCCATGTTAGAGGCAGTGTGCAAATTTTACACTAAATCAGCTTCAGTATTATTGATGCCGATTTTGAATTGTCCGCCCATGAGAAGCCGTCACTTGAAAAGTAAAGTTGTATAGCTTGAAGTGCTTCCCGTTTTTTATCTTTATTGAATGTACACTTCAAAAGACGAAGGGTGGCTTTAGGAATGAATGGACTATCTGGACAAGCTCAAGACCGGGGCAGATGTGATACCGTTGCACAAGAAGGCTTGAAACGAAATAAAATCTTCGGCATCTATCCCCGGCGACGTGCTGGTGTATTTATTTCCCGTTCAACCAAGTCTATAAGCTTGCTTGCAGGTATGTTGAGCGCATGGGCTATCTTGAATATGGTTGTTAATGAAGGTTGTTGTTGTCCTAACTCAAGAATGCTTACGTAAGTGCGGCGCAAGTCAGCAGCAAAGCCAAACTGCTCTTGTGTTAGCCCAGCCTCTATCCGCAGTTTGCGTAGTACTTTCCCAAATGCAATCCCCGAGTCCAAAACCCCTCCCATAAAAGGAGGAATTAAAGCTTTCTGCTATCATTACGTCTTCCTATGACTATAGGAATATAACCAAAGTCCCTATGTGCTTATGAAAGCAACATAGCATTACCATTTAGGGGAAACATTATGAGAACCATTTCAATCTTAATAGTTTCTTTTTTCTTGTCCGCAATAGCATATGCTCAAGGAGAACCACCTAATGATGGTGCATCTTTTCATTGCAGTGTGCTGATTATCGAACTTTCCGTGGTGCCGTCTATGAGGGATAACGGAGGCCCATTAGCCAGGACTAAAGAGACACTTGATGGGCAGATAACCGAAGACTTTCCTGTGGTCATGACTCAATTTATGACTCAAGCTGATATAGTCGAATGGCGTAACGCGGTAGCAACATCACCACAGGATATGGCAGATTGGAACGCGGCAATTGAATCCATATACAACAGCAAGATTACAGAAAAACAAATCTACAGGTTATCAAAAAAATATTGTACTCCTCATACCAAGCACGTATTACGTGCCAGCGACTTAAATAGTTTGTTATCCAAGTCGAAATCTCAACAAGAAAAATCGGATGCATCTATCGCTCCAGGTAAGCAAGGTGATGCAGATGGCCAAGACAATCTGAGATCACTAGAGCCGGAGATAAATAAAGCAGCAAACAAGCTTGAAGATGTTGGCCGGTGCAAGCAAGACAAAAACTGTTATTGCACATATCTTGGAATTTTTTATACGACTTTGGCAGGAAGCAGAGATCAGGGCGAGTCACCGCAGCAATGGTACAAAGCACTAGGAAGTTATTGGGAAAAACTTTTTCCTGAAAAACTTGTGAAAAAAATAATAAATCAAGTGTATTTCGATCCGGGATTTGTTAATGCTGGTGGAGAAAAGCTAAACTACCAGATGAGGGACATTTGCTTAGGAAATACATTCAAACCACTTAAATAACAGCGGTGGCTAAGGTAGAGAGTCACATTTTCCTACAGTCTCTTTGTGCGTCAACCTTAAACATGGAGGATTTGTGGCTTTAGTCAAATGCAAAGAATGCGGTCTGACCTTGCCCGCGAAAAACGTATTTCTTAACTGAGGTTAAAATTCAAGTTAAGGAGATGCAAAAATGATAGCAGAAAAAGGCAAGAGAGCGGCATACACGCTGGAGTATAAATTGGAGGCAGTACGGTTGGTTCGGGGTGGACAAGCCTGTGCGGTGACCGCCAAGGTGCTGGGCATTCCCAAGCAGACACTGGAGAATTGGGTAAGGCAGGCAGCGAAAGGCAAGCTGGCCGGTGCGGGCGCCAAGCCGGTGAGCGCAGAACAAATGGAACTGGCGCGCTTGAGAGCCGAGCTTGCGCGGGTCAAGATGGAGCGTGACATCTTAAAAAAAGCGACGGCGTACTTTGCGCGGGAGTCAGCGTGAAGTATGCCTGGATTGAGCGCCATAAAAAGCGGTGGCCGATCACCCTGCAATGCGAAGTGCTGAATGTCAGCGCCAGCGGATACTTTGAACATCAGCGGCGCAAAACATTTGGCGAGCCAATAAAACCCGGTAAGCGCGTCAGTGATGAAGCCCTGCTGGTTCACATCAAGGCAGCGCATGCCGCCAGCAAAGGCGAATACGGTTGGCCGCGAATCTGGCAAGAACTCCGTGCCAATGGCGTGCGGGTGGGCAAAGAACGGGTTCGGCGACTCATGAAGCAGCACGGCGTCAAAGCCCGGGGGAAACGTAAATTTGTCGTTACCACCGACAGCAAGCACAACCTGCCGATCGCACCGAACCTGCTCAACCGCAACTTCCAGCCTGATGCGCCCAACTGCGTGTGGACAAGCGACATCACGTACATACAGACCGATGAGGGCTGGTTGTATTTGGCGGTCGTCCTTGATCTGTATAGCCGTCAGGTAGTCGGCTGGAGCATGCAACCACACATGCAGACCAGCCTGGTGACGGATGCGCTGCGTATGGCATGGTTCAGGAGAAGGCCTGCGCCAGGACTGATCTTCCACTCGGATCGTGGCAGCCAGTATTGCAGCCACGCATTCCAGCAGACACTGGTTGAATACGGCATGCAAAGCTCAATGAGCCGCAAAGGAAACTGCTGGGACAATGCGCCCACCGAAAGCTTGTGGGGCTCACTGAAGGTGGGTAGGTTGTACGGTATGCGGTTTGAAACACGGCGTCAGGCGATGGACGAGGTGATTGATTGGCTGACGTACTACAACCACAAAAGACTTCACTCGACGCTGGGTTACATCAGCCCGATGCAGTTCGAGCAAAACTGGTTTGCGGCACAGTTGAAGGATGCCGCATAATGAGCGCGTTAAGAGATACGGAATTCAGGGGCAAGGTCAGTCAGGAAATAAGTCAGAAAGCGAGCAGCTGCCCAAAGTGCGGTGCGCCAATAAAGAAGAAGACTGCCCTCTTCACTTGGATCGTCACTATCTTCCTCGGACTTTTGTTTATTGGATCTCTCTCAAAACAGGGCACTTCACCTACCGGTGACGCATCATCTGCCTCGACAAAAAGCATGGTTACACCTGCACCAGTCCCAGCCTCCAATACTATTGTGGCTAGCGGAGAAAATATGCAACAGAAATTCGAACTAGCCCGTACTGCCAAATTTGCTGCATACACCTCAGCTCAGAATGAAGTGCAGGCATCAATGATTTATAATCAAACTAATAAAGAAGACAAGAAGATTGTCGCCACATATGGTTCGTATCTAAGAAACTGGGTTGGCACAATAGATAGCATTAGAACAGAGGGAATAGTAGGTGCGGAGGTGGTAATAGAGACTCCTAGTGGGGTTACTTACAAGCCAGACAGTTACATTAATAAAGGAGATTGCTGGCTCTGTGATGTCGAGGTTAGTAGTATTTCAACTGGTTCCTCAGTGTATAAGCAGTTGTCTAATCTAAAAGATGGAGATTTAGTTCGATTTTCCGGAAGACTAATTATGGATAGCTGGGAAAGCCCACTTGATGAAGGTGGATCGTTAGAACATCCAGATATTTCAGTTAGATTTGATTCAATTCAATTGAATAACAATGAAGCTAACTTAACACCAACTCTAACGAAAAAACGCGGCAAAAATTAACATGGCTAGTTAATGTGATTTAATTACAAAAGTAGATCGCTTTTAATTTGTGATGCTTGGTATTATCAAAAAAGCATTGGGTAAATTGTTTAGTGCGAAAAATACCGTACCCATTGCCATTGAGTTTAAAGTTATAACTTCCGAAATATCTGAGGAAGAGTTTTCCGCCAGAAAAACAGCCGCCGCTCAAATTCGTAAAGAATGGCGCGCCTTAGGAAAAGAAGAGCAATTAAAAATACTTAGTCAGCGCGCACGTGAAAGATCATTGGCCGTCCGTGCGCATCAACTAGAATTGAGAATTGCCGAAGCAGTCTGGCTATACTCAGGAGCACCTTGTGAATTATATCCAAAAAATCCAACAGGCCATCAAAATGCAGCGCACAAGGATGCAAACGGTAAGCGCTACAAAGTAATCGAAGGCATGTATCTCGATGGCAAATGGACGTGGCCTGGATATGAAGAAGGTTGTCGATGCGTAAGCAGGTCAGTTATTAAAGCGCTGGACAAGACTTAAGAGAAGAATGTTTCGGAAAACTTTATATTGCGATATTTTTACTTGACCCTATTGTGCGCTTTTGTGATATGACAAGCAACAGAATGACATGAAAAAGCCGCATGGTTAGCGGCTTTTATTGGGTTTCTGCGATGTTGTGCGACAGGGCGAAACGTTACTCCAGATTCTGAATTTGTTCGCGCATCTGCTCGATGAGTATCTTCATCTCCATCGCGCTGCGCGACACTTCCGCATCTACCGACTTCGAGCCGAGCGTGTTGGCTTCGCGNNAATGAAAGGATGCGGCGCATTTCGGTGAGATGGCTGGCAAGCCGCGACAGCTCTTCATCCACGTCTATCTTGCTGGCGAACAATGCGATCTCCTGACGGATGCGCTCGTCCCCGGCTTCCTGTATCGGGGCGTTTTGCATCGCCTCGCGCAAGCGGGTGATGAGCTTTTGTTCGTAGGCGGCGATCGCGGCGGGCACATGCGGCATCACGCTATTGCGCAGCGCCTCGATTTTTTCCAGGCGCTGCAACAAGAAATCCTTGAGTTTCTCGCCTTCCCGTGCGCGTGAAGCAGAGAACTCCTGCAATGAAATTTGCAGCAAGTCGAGCAGGGTGGCGCGCAATTCGTCCGCCGAGGCGGTGGGTGTTTCCATCACGCCGTTCCAGCGCAGCACATCGGCCACGCTCAGGCTGCGCGCATCGGGCAGTGCGGCTTGTACTTCCTTGTTCCATGCAGCGAGTTGTTGCAGCAGTCCGCGATTCAGTGCAGCGCCGCTTTGCGCGGATCGCGCCGCATAGTTGATGCGGCACTCCACCTTGCCGCGCTGCAATTGCGCGGTGATCGCTTCGCGCAGCACGCCCTCGAAGCCGCGCAATTCATCCGGCATGCGCAACTGAATGTCCAGATAACGATGGTTGACCGCGCGCAGTTCAAGTGTCAATGATCCGCTGTCAAGTTCCGCGCTGGCGGTGGCGTAGCCGGTCATACTGAGAATCATGGCAAGAGGCTTTCGAATAAAAGGCTGTGCTGAAGCGGCGCATTATATTACGATAACATCCCGTGAAATTTTTTGGGGCCTCTAAAAATCGTAGCGAGCGGTTCGAGAGCAAGGCGCACGGAGCGCAGCGAACGAGACATATCAGATTGATAGGCGAGGAGCGAGCACCGCGCAACGCAGCTATCGAATCGCGCAGTAGATTTTTAGAGGCCCCTCGTGCGCTCATGAACTTCTCGATACACCAAGCCAGCAATATCGGCAGTCGCAGATTCAATCAGGATCGCGTTGCGTATTCCTACACCAACGATGCGTTGTTATTGGCGCTGGCGGACGGCATGGGCGGGCATCTGCACGGGGAGCTGGCGGCGGGCTTGACCATCGAGACTTTTGTTGAATCGTTTGGCCGGCATGCACAGCCGCGTATTGCTGATCCAAACGAATTCCTCCTGGGAACCATGCGCTACGCCCACGAGCTCATCATGAAGTTTCCACACGACAAAGACATGGGCGGTTTTCCCGGGACGACCTGTGTCGCTGTGCTGATACAAGATGGCCAGATGTATTGGGGTCACGCCGGAGACTCGCGCCTGTACTTGCTGCGCGACGGCGCGGTATTAGCCAGGACGAACGATCACTCATTGGTGCAGCAGTGGGTCGAGTCGGGCAAGCTCTCTGCCGATGAAGCACGCGCCCATCCGCAGCGCAACCATATCACCAACTGCCTTGG
>PLBS01000030.1 GCA_003134595.1 Gallionella sp.
CCATGCTTGGCGTGCTTCTTGATCAGATACCAGAACATCTGGCGCGTCATACCTTCGCATCTGGCCGTCACGAACAACGCATCGGTCATCTGTTTGTCCAGCAACACGCCGCGCCCATCCGCCAGATAGCGGCGCAACCAGTCCAGCGCTTCCTCGCCCAAGGGCACCAGACGCTCCTTGCTGCCCTTGCCCATCACGCGCACCACGCCCATGTCCATGCTCACCTGCGTGATGCGCAAGGTCACAAGTTCCGACACGCGCAGGCCGGTGGCGTACAGCACTTCGAACATCGTGCGGTCGCGCAAGCCCAATGGCGTTTGTACATCAGGCGCGTTGAGCAGTTGTTCGACATCCTGCTCGGTCAAACTCTTGGGCAGGTTGCGCGGCAGCTTGGGCGTGTCTATTTGCAGCGTGGGATCGGTGGAAATTTTGCCTTGTCTGAGCAGATAGCGGAACAGCCGCTTGAGGCTGGAGATGTTGCGCCCGGTGCTGCTGGGTTTGGCTTTTTGCACGACCACCAGATGGGCGAGGTAGCCTTGAATATCGCCGTGCGTGGTTTGCAGGATGGAGGCATCGCGCTGCTTCTTCAGCCACGTTGAGAACTTGGTCAGGTCACGCCGGTAGCTGTCCAGCGTGTTGCGTGACAGGCCGTCTTCCAGCCACAGGTTGTCGCAGAATTCGTCGAGAAGTTCGGCGTTGTTCACCTTACTCCCCTCGCCCCTTGCGGGGAGAGCGCAGCGAGGGGGGCGAAGCCGGCGGGGGAGAGGGGGTGTGCTCAGCAATTTCACCCTCTCCCAAACCCTCTCCCATCGAGGGAGAGGGAGTAATGGCTTCATGCGCCAGCAGCCAACACTTGATGTCGAGTGATGTGCCGTTTGCGTGGCGCATGAACCCACCCAGGCCGGATCTGCTTACCACGCGATGACAGGGAATGATGATGGGGACCGGGTTTGCGCCGCAGGCTTGGCCGATGGCTTGTGAGCCGGATTTCAATTCAGCCGCCAATCCGCCATAGCTGCGTGTTTCTCCGCGCGGAATGGCTATCAGGGCTTGCCAGACTTTTTGCTGGTGCGGTGTTCCGACTGGTTTGAGCGGCACGGTAAATTGCGCGTCTGGATTTTCAAAGTAACGCAGCAATTGTTCGCACACGATTTTGGCAAATGCGCTGGTCGCTTGCTGCGGCTTTTCGCTTGCCGGCAGAAAGTCGATGCCCGTCAGCGCATCTTCTGTGCAACGTATGCCGAGCACGCCGAAGGGGACGGTTAGTTTTGCCTGATAGTCCATAAATTGCTCCAGATATTAGACGCGATAATACACGCGCCATACTCAAAAATCCCCGTCATTCCGGCGAAGGCCGGAATCCAGTCATAACATAAGCACCCCACCTCGCGGGACAAAACCCAAAGGCATTATAGATAGAAGCACTGGATTCCGGCCTTCGCCGGAATGACGGAGTACGAGCAATAAAAAACGGGAGCCAAAGCTCCCGTTTTTGTCCCGCAAAAAAACCTGCTCGCGATTAAGCCCGGATTGCGAGTTTTTCTTTGATACGTGCCGACTTGCCGGAGCGATCGCGCAGGTAATAGAGCTTGGCGCGGCGCACAGAGCCGCGACGCTTCACTTCGATGCTGGCGATGATAGGCGAGTAAGTTTGGAAGGTACGTTCCACGCCTTCACCGGCTGAAATCTTGCGCACGATGAAGCCGGAATTCAGGCCGCGATTGCGCTTGGCGATCACGACACCTTCAAAAGCCTGAACGCGTTTGCGTTCGCCTTCGACCACGTTCACGTTGACAACAACGGTGTCGCCGGGCGCAAAATTAGGGATGGTCTTACCCAAACGGGCGATTTCCTCTTGTTCCAATGTTTCGATTAAATTCACTTTACTACTCCTTGGTTATCGGATCTTGTTCCTTCTGGAACGCTGCCAGAAGCCGAGACTCCTCTTTTGTCAAATCACGCTTGGCCAATAGATCCGGCCGGCGCAACCACGTCCTGCCCAACGACTGCTGAAGCCGCCAGCGCTGTATGTCCGCATGATTGCCAGACAACAACACCGGGGGCACGGCTTCACCATTAAACTGTTCCGGGCGGGTGTAGTGCGGACAATCCAGCAAGCCCTGCACGAATGATTCCTGCTCGGCCGATTCGGCATCGCCCAGCACACCGGGCAGTTGCCGCACCAAACTGTCTATCAACACCATCGCCGCCAACTCGCCACCGGACAATACATAATCGCCGATGGAAATCTCTTCATCCACATACTGGCGGATCAGGCGTTCATCAATGCCTTCATATCGTCCCGCGAGCAGGATCAAGCCATCTGCCTGTGCCACCAACTCTTTAACCACCGAGTGGGTAAGCAATCTGCCTTGTGGTGAGAGATACACCACCCGACTTTTTTTTACACCGCTTGCCGTTTGCCGCTGCCTGGCTGCGTTGATCGCGGCGGCCAGCGGTTCGCCCAGCATCACCATTCCAGGACCGCCGCCGTATGGGCGATCATCGATGGTGTGATAATTATCCGTGGTGAAATCTCTGGGATTCCACGTCTTCAGGACATAGCGTCCTTGTTCTGCCGCGCGCCGCGTGATGCCATATTGCGTCAGCGCATCGAACATTTGCGGAAACAAGGTGATGACATCGAAGATCATCGCTTAGTAATCCACTTAATAATCCAAAGCCCAATCCACTCGGATGATCTTGTTCTTCACATCCACTTGCTTGATAGCGCTAGACACGAACGGGATCAGGATCTCGCCGCTGTCCTCTGCCGTGCTCAACACTGGGGTCACGCTCAACACCTGATTCGCACCGGTTTCCAGCAAGTTTGCCACCGTTCCCAGTTGTACGCCCGCTTCATTCACCACCGCGAGCCCGATCAAATCGGACCAGTAGTATTCATCTCCCGTTTGCTGCGGCAGACTGCTGCGCGGCACGGCGATCAACAAGCCCTTCAGCTTTTCGGCAGCGGTGCGATCCGGGCAGTCCGGCAATTGCGCGGCCAGTGTTTTGTTATGCACCTCGCACTGCTTGACTTCCACCTCGCGCCACGGACCCTGCTCATGGCCGATCCACCAAGTCCCATAATCCAACAGACTATTGAGGTACTCGGTGTACGGCTGAATCTTGACCCAACCGCGAATACCGTGTGCAGCTGCAATGCGCCCCATGATCACCATGGAACCTAAGTCGTTAGGTGGCAGCTGTGGCACCGGCGCGCTTAACCAGCTTGGCAACGGTGTCGCTCAATTGCGCGCCCTTGCTTTGCCAATGGCTTACGCGCTCCAGTTGCAGACGTAGCGCTTCTTGACCTTCCGCTACCAGCGGATTGTAGAAGCCGACGCGTTCGATGAAACGACCATCGCGACGATTGCGCGAATCCGCTACCACCACATTGAAAAACGGACGATTCTTTGAACCGCCACGGGAAAGACGAATGATTACCATATAAAAACCTATCTAAAGTTTATTAGCCCAGCGAAAGGGCGCGGATTCTACGACATTTTGAGTACTTCTTGCAACCCGGAAGGAATCAATGGGTTTTTATCTGTGCAGCAACACCTCAAGGACGAACTTGCTACCCAAGTAAGCCAATAGCAGGAATACGAAGCCGCTCATGGTCCAGTGCACCGCGACACGCCCGCGCCAGCCGTAAAAATGATGGCCCCACAGCAATACCGCGAACACCCCCCAGGAGATAAAGCCAAACAGCACTTTGTGATTGAACTGCCAAGCTTTACCGAAAATCTCTTCGGAAAACAACACACCGGATGCCAGCGTCAGCGTCAGCAACACGAAACCAATAGCTATCATGCGGAACAACAAAGTTTCCATGGTCAGCAGCGGGGGCAGACTGCGCAGAATACGCGGCAAGGTCGGATGATGCAGCCGTTTCTCCACCTGAGATATCAACACCGCATGCAACATGGCGATGGTGAACAAGCTATACGCCAGCATGGCTACTGTAAAGTGCGCCTTGAAGGCAAACAAATTGGTATTCGTCAACGGATGTTCGGATGGGAACAGCTCGGGCAACAGCATGGTCACCGCCGCCAGGGGCAACACCAGCGCTTGAAATCCGCCTATCGGGTAAAAGAAACGCGCCACCCAATACACCAGCAAGGTCAGCCATACGATCAGCGACAGCGCGTTCAGTACGCCCAAGTCAATACCACCCTCGGGGAAAATATTCTGGCCGAGCAAATAGCCGTGCAATGCCAGCGGAACCAGCACCAGATGCCCGACCCCCCCGTGGCTCAACACATCACCCTCGCCGCGCGCCTGGGCACGCCAGAAATAGGCGGCAAGAACACTGTAGGCGACGAAAGCGAGCGCGGGAATAAGAAGGCTGTGCATTTTTATCAAGATGTTTTAGACTTCCCGAATTCTACACTAACTTTTGTAAAACAATCATGCTGGAAAATCTCACCCAACGCCTTTCCGGTGTCATCAAGAGTTTGCGCGGCCAGGCACGCCTCAGCGAAAGCAACATTCAGGATGCCTTGCGCGAAGTGCGCATGGCCTTGCTCGAAGCCGACGTTGCGCTGCCTGTCGTTAAAGAATTCATCTCCCAAGTCAAGCAGGCCGCACTCGGGCAAGAGGTCATCGGCAACCTGAATCCCGGCCAAGCCCTGATTGGCGTGGTGCATCGCGAACTCACCAAGCTGATGGGCGAGCACAACGACGCGCTCAATCTGGCCGCCACGCCGCCCGCCGTGATCCTGATGGCCGGTTTGCAGGGTGCGGGTAAAACCACCACCAGCGGCAAGCTTGCCAAGTTGCTGCGCGATCAACAAAAGAAAAAAGTGCTGCTGGTCAGCTGCGACGTGTATCGGCCAGCCGCGATCGAGCAATTGCGCACACTGGCGCAACAGATGGAGATTGATTTCTTCTCCTCCAACATCAGCCAGAAACCGCAAGACATCGCGCTGGCCGCGCTGGACTACGCACGCAGACATTATCACGACGTGCTGATCGTCGATACCGCCGGACGACTGGCCATCGATGCCGCAATGATGGCGGAAATCCAGCAATTGCACGCCGCGCTCAAGCCGATCGAAACGCTGTTCGTGGTGGATGCGATGACCGGGCAGGATGCAGTGAATACCGCCAAAGCGTTCGGTGATGCCCTGCCGCTGACCGGCATCATACTCACCAAGCTGGATGGCGATGCGCGCGGCGGCGCGGCGCTGTCGGTGCGCCAGATCACCGGCAAGCCAATCAAATTCGTCGGCGTGAGTGAAAAGCCCAACGGTCTCGAAGCCTTCCATCCCGAACGCATGGCCTCGCGCGTGCTGGGCATGGGCGATGTGCTGTCGCTGATCGAAGATGCTCAGCGCGAAGTCGATCACGGCGAGGCCGAAAAACTCGCCAAGAAGATGCAAAGCGGCAAAGGCTTCGACCTCAACGATTTCAAGATGCAGATGGTGCAAATGCGCAAGATGGGCGGCATGTCGGCNNGAGGGCATCATCAACTCGATGACCCCGCTCGAACGCAGCAAACCGGAGCTCATCAAGGCCTCGCGCAAGCGTCGCATCGCCATGGGCGCGGGCGTGCAGGTGATGCACGTCAATCAACTGCTCAACCAGTTTGAACAAATGCAAAAAATGATGAAAATGTTCAGCAAGGGCGGCATGGGCAAGATGATGCGCGGTATGGCAGGGAAATTCCCCGGCTTACGTTAATTTTTTATTTCGTTAATCAATACATCATGACTATCAAAGCCATCATATTCGACGTGGACGGCACGCTAGCGGATACCGAGGACGGACACCGCAAATCATTCAACAAAGCCTTTGCGGAAAGCGGGCTAGCCTGGAACTGGGATGTCGCGCTATATGACAAGCTGCTCAAAGTGACTGGCGGCAAGGAACGCATCAAACACTTTGTCGAAACCTGTTTGCCGGACTTTTCCAAGCCCGCCGACTACGACGGCTTCGTAAAAAATCTGCATGCGGTAAAAACCAGGCACTACACCAACATGCTTGGCGAAGGACATATTCCGCTGCGTCCCGGCATAAAACAACTTATGGCCGATGCGCGCAGCCAAGGCATCCGCCTTGCCATCGCCACCACCACCACACCCGAAAACGTCACCGCACTGTTGCAGCAAGGACTGGGCGCGGACGGCGAAAGCTGGTTTGAGGTGATCGGCTGCGGCGACATCGTGCCGCACAAAAAACCCGCGCCGGATATTTATTTCTGGGTACTGGAAAAAATGCGCTTATCCGCCGCCGACTGCATCGCGCTGGAAGATTCCGAAAACGGCCTGCGTTCCAGCCTGGCAGCAGGAATCAGAACTTTTGTGACCATCAACCAGTACACACGCAATCAGAATTTTGAAGGGGCGGCAGCCGTGTTCGAGGACCTGAGTGATTTGAGCGGCTTCTATCGCGCAGCCGGATTTCCGCTTCCCAAACGGCAAGTTTCTGTTTAGCATTCCGTCACCGTGGGGACGTAGCTCAGCTGGGAGAGTGTCGCGTTCGCAATGCGAAGGTCGGGAGTTCGATCCTCCTCGTCTCCACCATTTCTTTTGGTTAGGTATTACCAAAAGAAAAAGGACCCTCGCGGGTCCTTTTTCAT
>PLBS01000176.1 GCA_003134595.1 Gallionella sp.
GTGATGACGACATGACCCACGAACAATTGTTTGGACATCTTGCCAGCGACAACTTCACCGCGCAGGAAGCTGCCGAATATCTGGAGGTTTCAATGTCAACCTTCCGGCGATTTGTCGCTGGCGGTAAGCTAAACCCGAGTTCTACGGTTGGCCGGAATCAGATGTTCGCCACTGCTGATTTGAAAGCATTCAAGAAAGCGCTGAAAATAGCGAATGGCTGAAGCGAATCAGCCCAACTTCCTCGCCAGATCCTCAGCGCGTGGATGGTAATACCTTGCCAGCATCCTGCTGTCTTTGTGTCCAGTGACCTTCATTAATTCGTGTAATTGCAGCTTTTCGGCCAGCATAGTCGTCGCTTGATGTCGTAAATCGTGAAAATGAAAATCCTCAATGCCAGCGCGAACACAGGCACGCGCAAACGCCTGCTTAACCGCGCTCTGAGTTGTCGGAAATACACTGCCGCCGATACTGCGCGGCATGTCCGCTAACACGTTCCTGGCGCGTTGTGAAAGTGGCACGTCACGATATGCGTCATCGTTTTTCGTGCTGCGTCCTTCAACGCCTCGCGCACGCAAAAAGCCTTTATCAAGATATACCTTATCCCACTCAAGTGACAGCAGTTCAGATTGCCGCATGGCTGTCTCAATCGCCAACGTCACCATCGGATGCAGCCAATGATTGGCCCGTCCACCAGCCCCTGAATCGGCCAGTGCATACAACAGATATTTCTCTTCCGTCCCTACGAATCGCCGCTCCCTGGCATTGCTGACCTTGGGCATTCGGATTGACTGAACTGGGTTGGTGACGCCGATGCCCCATTCTTTCGCTGCGTAGGTGAAGAGATGGGAGAGCAGGGCGAGATCAAGCCGGACGGTAGCAGGGGAGACGCTTTCTAACCGGGCATCCCGCCACTTCGAGAAGTCAGCACCGCGCAAGCTAGCGAGGCTACGCTTCGCCAACGAATCAGCCTTCCATGCCTTGATGCGCCACTTCTCTTGCTCATGTCCCTTCTTTGCCTTGCTGACTTCGCGCTCGTATCGCTCTAGCGCCTCATATAGTGTTGTGCCCTCAGCTTCTGACCTATCGACAAAAATGCCGCGCCCCATCTCGCTTTCCACGGTTTTTGCCCACAGCTCCGCATCATCGCGAGTGTTGAAAGTCTTGCTTGCCGGTGCATATCCCTTCACCCTCACCTTGGCCTGCCATTGCAAATCACCCCGCCTGCTTATCGTTGCCATTTTGCCCTCACTGTCCCAAATTTGTCCCAATAAGTCTAGGACGGCATACTAAGACAGCTTGTAAGCCACGTCAATACAGTGTATTCTGATTCCAGAAACTCGGATTGTGATTCCGGTTGTCGTGGGTTCGAGCCCCATCAGTCACCCCAAATAAAAATGAGTTAGAGAAATCTAACTCATTTTTATTTGGGGGGTAGTGTTGCCAAGATGATTTAATTAATAGAATTAGCATTTAGCGAGGGTAGCAGTGCTATATTCACCCCACTGCGCTTGTTTCTGCGTTTTGGTCAAATACATTTTTTCATTTGCTTCATGCAATATCTCATCAAAACTCCGCGCGCTGCCGGTCACGGTTACATGACCAATTAATAAGGATGTTGACCAACATTCGATTTGAAATTTCTTCGCTGATGCCGCTTTGATCCTCATTTCCAATATGCTACAGATATATTCATCTGTTTCAGGGAGCAATAACCCGAACTTATTCTCGCCAATGCGCGCAACCGTATCAATGCATCTGGAATTATCCATTAATATGCCGGCCACAGCTTTCACGACAGCCTGGACGACATGATATTTATGGTTGTTATTCAATATCTTGAATTGGTCAATTTCTACAAATAGCAAGGAGTAAGGCCTTTTTGACCATTCACTGCGCAATTGTTCGGCCGCAAATCTCTCGTCAAATTCAAAACGATTAGCCAAACCAGTCAACAAATCCTTGCGGAAAAAATCCCTTTCCTTCCAAAGCTTGGTCAACACCCGGCCAAGAACTGTAAAAGTGACGCTACGTGTAAAAATATTCATTGCAAAAGCGCCCAGAGGATAACTAGGCCAAACGACGGCTGCCTCGGCAATGCTCCAGACAACAGCAGCAATGACTCCCACCAATGCGGCCATATGGGTGTCAGAGTGGCGTTGGGTACGGATTGTGCCTATACGCGCAGCTTGAATGATCGGCAGGCAATATAGTACGTCCAGGGAATAATACGATCCGGACATCTTGTAATTCCAAAATGTGATGGTTAGTATTTCTGTTACTACTAACACGAAACGCCAAAACATACTTCTTCCCCCTTCTAAACAAGCGCACTATCACCCATTCAAGCTTCCGGTTCCATATATGATGAAACAAGTACTAGCTTATTCGTCCTGAACCAGCAAAGTATCCTCAAATTTATATAGTCGCCCCAATTAATACCAACCAATTCCGACGGTTGGCCGATTATTCATGATGCTTATATTAAATCCCAGGTTTCAAGATACGAAATGCGCCTGTTAACTCGTTGACGATTCGATGAAATAATCGTTCAAATTCATTCAGGGGCAATGCCTTTCCGAACAAGAATCCTTGGAATGACATGCATTCGTGATGCTTTAGAAAAGTCAGTTGAGCCTGTGTTTCTACCCCTTCGGCTATCACGTTCAAGTTGAAATTTGCAGCCAAATCGATAATGGTCTGCACCAACATCGCATCACTGCCATCCTTCGTAATTCCTTGCACAAAACTTTGATCGATTTTAAGTTGATCCAGCGGCAGCTGTTTCAAATAGGACAGTGACGAATATCCGATGCCGAAATCGTCCATGGCCAAACCGACTCCAAGTGCTTTCAGTGCGTGCATTTTTTCAACCGTGGCCGTCATATCTTCCAGCATCACGCTCTCGGTTAATTCCAATTTCAAGCGTGAGGGATTGACCTGATGCGCTTTTAGAACATCGGCTACACTATCCACAAAACTGGGAATAGCAAATTGTTTGGCGCTGACATTAACTGCCAGCGTCAAGTTACGCGTTTGATTGTTTTCAGCCCATAATGCAAGTTGCTTGCAGGCGGTATCCATCACCCAGTGGCCGATCTCGAGAATCAACGTACTTTCTTCGGCAATCGGAATAAATACGTCAGGAAGAACCAAACCACGTTCTGGATGATCCCAGCGCAATAAAGCTTCTGCTCCCATTGGGCGATGATTGCTATCCACCTGCAACTGGTAATGCAAATGCAATTGCTGCTGAGCGATGGCTTGGCGTAAATCGCTCTCCAGCGCAGCGTGTGCTGCAACCTTGTTTTGCATGACAGGATCAAAAAAACGGATCGAATTGCGTCCGGCACTCTTGGCTTGATACATCGCCATGTCGGCATGTTGAAGTAATACATCTACCGACTTTTCATTGCCGCCATACAAGCTGACACCGATGCTTGTCGAGCTAAGATACCGATTCCCATTGAAATGGTATGGACTCGCCAATAACGCGCGAATTTTTTCGGCAACCAACCCAACCTTGCGTGAAGTATCATCCTCGTTCTCACTGACATTTTCGATCATCACGACAAACTCGTCGTCGCCCAATCTTGCCACTGTATCCATTTCGCGCACGCAGGACTTCAGCCGGGCAGCCACTTCGATTAACACTAAATCGCCGTAATCATGCCCAAGCGTGTCGTTAATTATTTTGAATCGGTCCAGATCAATGAACAATATCGCGCCAAAGTTATTCAGGCGAGAAGCATTAGACAATGCCGCACGGAAGCGATCGAGAAACAAATGCCGGTTCGGCAGATTGGTGAGTGCGTCATAGAAAGCCAGATGGCGAATTTCTTCCTCGCTTCTTTTGCGCTCACTGAGGTCGCTGAAAACGGCGACATAATGGGTGGTTTGCTGCTGTTCATTTTTTACGGCAGTAATTTTCGCCAATTTAGGATAAATCTCACCATTTTTG
This sequence comes from Gallionella sp., assembly GCA_003134595.1. Lineage (GTDB taxonomy): Bacteria > Pseudomonadota > Gammaproteobacteria > Burkholderiales > Gallionellaceae > Gallionella. The sequence continues at coordinate 3,959 of PLBS01000176.1, forward strand.
CGCTTGTCCAGAATTTCACCAGACCATAAACCCGTGTGAAGCAATTGTTGCCACATCTCGATATAAAAAGCCTTATCGTGTCGCCCAGAGTTCATCATGCGCGGATTTCTGCCTATAACCTCTATTGAGTTGTAGCCGGTAGTATCCAAAAATGCCTGATTGACCCGAATGATATTGGCATGGGCATCAGTAATCATAATGGCTTCATTGGTTTCAAAGACCACTTCCGAGATTCTTAGCGCTTCTTCAACTTCGGTTGTGAATTCCATTGTGTTTACCATAGTAGTGATTGCAGTGAATTCCATAGTTAGGCCTCGATTTCCATAATTTCCGTCACCGGCAGCGCCGCGATGTCGTTCAGCTTTTCATTGCGCTTTGTGTCATTGAGATGAGCCAGTTCAGTGATCCGGGAATAACATGCGCTAACGAACACCTCATGTCCCTCGGCATCCTGGCGACGGATGCCGAACTTAACGCGTTGCCGCTCTTTCGTGGGTAGCTTACCGAGCAGGCTCTTGGTAGCCCAGATGGCGCCGCCACGCGCAAAGTCGGACAACCGCGCGGCATGGTTTATGGTATCGCCCAGAACAGTGAATTCCACCTTGGTTTCTATGTGGAAGATGCCCAGCCATTCATGCCCCTCGTTAAGGCCGGTATTGAGATACAACTCATTCACCCAGTTCTTGCGCAACTGCCATTCCTTGCTGATCCTGCGCATGGTGGCTTTCATTTCCTGCGCGCACATCAGGGCGTTGAAGATGTAGTTGCAGTCAGGCTGTGGAAAAAAATAGTAAACCATACCGTCACCGACATGCTTGCCGTGAGTGCCGTAGTACTTGCGAAAGATGGGTTCCATGGTGGCCCATATTTGATTGATGAGTTCGAAGTATTCCTCTGGCGGTAGTTCGGTGCAAATACGCACTGAACTCTGCAAGTCTGCTACCAGCACGGCAACATCCGTCAGTACCGGCAGGTGTTTTTTCAGCAAGTTGCGGATCACCTCATCGCGTCGTTCCAGTAGCCCCAGCAAACTGTCGCTCTCGGCGTGGCAGGGCAAATGGATGAAAAGGATTCCTTCGCGGTAATAAGAGGCATAGACGTTGTAGTGGGCAATCTCATCGTTTTCCAGGCGCAGGGTGAGCGGCAGTTGCACCAGGGTGCCGTTAGGGCGTAATTCGGCCAAAGATTCTTCCGGTTGCTTGGGTGTAGCGTCAGACTGGCCACTGAGGATATTCATCAGATCATTTCGCGAAAAACGCCCTTTACCCAGCAGAAGATAAAATTGAAGCAATTCTTCACGATTGGCACCGTTCCTGCCCAGCCGGCCCTTGAGCAAGTATGCCAGCGCGTTACGCTCCTTGATGTCTGCAGGCAGGTGATCAAATGCCCCCAGCAGATCGGTGCGCGCCTCTTCGTTGAACCATGTGATCTCGAAGTTGTAGTTGACCATGTAGGCCGGGAAGGGGATACGATCAATCGTGAGCCGGAGAACATTGGACCTGGCTGCCGTGACAGTCTGAGGCGCGTTCTTTATACCTACTGTTGCTGACTGTACAGAAGGCTCTGTGAATGGCGCGTGCGCTCCCCTGATTTCTTGCGCGGGTGTTTTCCCTGGCACCGGGAAACCGTCCAACTCTAGTTGCTTGGCGATATCTGCCATCGCATAACCGTCCTTCTTCAATTGACTAATGCGTTCTAGGCGGGCCAATACCTCTTTGGGGAAATAGCCGATCTGGCGTGCGCTGGTCGGAGCGCCAGGTTCCGGATTTTTTACCAGCGGTCGCGGCAATAGTCCTTGCGAGATGTAATTGTTCAGTGTTGCACGGGAAATGTTCGCCGCCTGCATGACTTCAAAACTAGTTAGCATCATTTGGACAGTCCTTTTATCCGTTAGATTATTCGTTAGACTGTCCACATTATAACTATTAGACAGTCCATGTCAAGTGTATTAGGCGATAAAGTTAATTATTACTTTTGCTGGTATACATATTGTTAATAATAAGTATTTATATTATCAACCTACCTTAGTTAATGCCGCTAGCTAGATGGACTGTCCAATTAATCACTATTGGACAGTCTAATTACATGCTGGATACCTTGTATAGCAATATTTCACACAGCTAAAGCTTCCATGAATATCTATGCCACTTTTTGATTATCAGGAGAATTTCTAGGACGATTAATTCTTTATGGGATTCCCTCTGCGTTCAGTCGAAGTCATGCTAAAAATAGCCAATGTAGACATATCGGACAGACTATATAAATGTCGTCCATGAAGTGTGTAAGTGTGGAGATGGTCGACGTGTTCAAATGACTTTGGACAGATCGTTTAGTCGTAGTGTAGCTAGATCGTGGTGATCATTGCGACGTGACAGACCGGTTCTCACCAAGACGTCCGTGGATGACCGTTAACTATAAGGGTGTATATATGCGATGTTGTTCGCGAGGTACTCCGCATACCCTCTCCGTTATACGCATAATGTATATTATGTCAAATACAATGGTTGTCCTACTTGTGGCTCCTGCTGCTGCCTTTCCTGCTGTCCCTCCGCTATCCGCTACTTGCCACGTCACCCCCAGCCGCTGACATCTACCTCCCGCATTTTGTCAGCCAAGTGGGAATTAAGAATGTCAAATTTTAACTGACCAGAAAAAAACCAAACAGTCATAGAGGACTGCGATCATGTTCTAATGACATTTTTGCTAATGATTGAGTATGCCTCGGTTGAACCTGATCCCAGGAAAAACGCCACTCCCAGTTTCCAGTCGGCTGACCGGGAAAGTTCATGCGATGATCGCCGGATAGCCCGAGCACATCCTGCATGGGGAAGATGACTATATTCGCCACTGAGTTGGAAAGGGCGCGCATCATATCCCACTGAATCTCATGCCCGTCACTGTCCAGATAGTGCTGGGCAAAAATCTTTTCCTGACCGGACACTGAGTTCCACCAGCCGGTGGTAGTGTCGTTGTCGTGTGTTCCCGTGTAGGCCACCGTGTTAGGTACATAGTGGTGCGGTAAGAAGTGGCTGCTCTGTCCTTCGGCAAAGGCGAACTGCAGGATACGCATACCTGGCAGCTTGAATTTGTCGCGAAGTTTCACTACGTCGGGCGTGATTAAACCCAAATCTTCGGCGATGATGGGCAGGTGTGGAAAAGCTTTTTCGAATGCTTCAAACAGCTTTCCCCCGGGGCCGGCTACCCACTTCCCATTAATAGCATTGGGTGCATCTGCCGGTACTTCCCAATAGGCGGCAAAGCCTCGAAAATGATCGATGCGCACCAGATCAGCCAGTTGCAGTGCATGTCTGAGGCGTGTTACCCACCAGGAGTAGCCGGTCTTTTCGTGGATGTCCCAGCGGTAGAGCGGATTCCCCCAGAGCTGTCCGGTCTTGCTGAAGTAATCGGGCGGCACACCGGCTACGACTGATGGACGGCCATTTTCGTCCAGTTCGAACAGTTCCTGATGTGACCATACATCGGCACTTTGATAGGCCACAAATATCGGCACGTCGCCAATGATTCTAACTCCACGCTCATTGGCATATAGCCTCAAGCTTGACCATTGGCGGTCAAAGCACCATTGGCAGAATTTCCAGAAACCAACTTCGTCAGCACAGGTTTTTTCCATCCGGCGGAGTGCCTGCGGTTCCCTGTGCGCGAGCTTCTTGGGCCAGTGACTCCACTCACGCCAATTTTCGCGTTCCGCGATCGTCATGAATAACGCATAGTCATCAAGCCATTCGTGTTCTGCAATACAGAACTCGGTATACGCCCGGTGCGTATCATCGTGACCATTCGCAAAGAAATTCTTGGCGGCGCGGTGCAGTCGCTCCATGCGGAATGGTCGCAAGAGTGTGAAATCTACCTGTTCAGGTCGGAAATCGGGATGGGGCGTTAGATCCTCGGAACTGAGCCAACCATGACTGGACAATTCAGCGAGGTCAATAAGAAGGATGCTGCCGGCGAAAGCAGAACTGCTCATGTAAGGAGAGTTTCCTGGACCGATTTCGCCAAGCGGCAGAACCTGCCAATAGGTTTGACCGGCGCTTACCAGCCAGTCGACAAACAAGTATGCATCAGAGCCGAAGTCGCCAGCGCCGAACGCACCGGGTAGCGATGTCGGGTGTAGCAATATGCCGCTGCCACGATCCGTTAACATAAACGTAACGCAGGCATACTATTCGGTGGCGCGGCGCATTGCACCGCCCGCTTCGGTCTCCCCTGCACTTCCTTGGCTGATAGGTTCTGACAAATTCAGTGGGGCCGGCAATTTCAAAAGGTGATACAACTCGGTCAAATTGTGGCGGAACAGCCGATCAAAGCTGGCAACCGAGTGCGAGGGGTTATAGTCCCCAAACCACCAGAACCAGTCCGAACTTTCGCAAGAAGAAAGCTGCTTTTCGGCTGCATCTTGTTCAGCTTGGTTGAGTCGACCACTAGACATGATCATGTCGAAACTCTGCTTTGCGACACACAGCAAATCCCAAGCGTGATTTTTGTCCTTGGAGCCTATCCAGGTTGAAAAGTTACCATACACCCAGCTCCCCGCAACAATACCGGGCAAGCTGTGCGGCTTGGCACTGCCGACACCTGCCGTGCTTAGCTTCAGATAGCCGCTATAAGTGCTGGTGTGAATCTGGGCGTGCGCCTCAAGCTCGGCATAGAGTTCGTCAAGAAAGTAAAAACCATTGTAGGGATAATATTCCCACGCGTTTTCACCATCCAGAATGACGCTGACGACAGGCGTTTCATCACTTGGTGCGTGTTGGGCAATCGCTTCGATCTGGTCGACAAAATGAATTGCCGCATCTTTGCCGTGCCAGCGCGAATACTCAAAACCAATCAAATCAGACAAACGGTCATCACGGAAAAAGCAACTCAAGCCATCCGCACCCTTTTCCAATTGATAAGGGCGGTACAAGTATTGCGCATGCTCCGGAACGGGTTGCTGCATGTGATGCAAACTATTGACTAATACGCCCTCCCCGCTGGCTACCCAGCGACAACCCTCGGACGCAAACACCTCCAGAGTTTCTGATGAAATCGACCCTTCGGCTGGCCACATTCCCTGTGGCTCGGAGCCAAAACGTGCGCGATGGCTATTCTGGGCTGACTGAATGTGCGCTGTTACGCGCTGCCTGCCCTTGGGGTAATGCGGGGAGTTAGGCATAGGAGCGTCCGGCATAGCTTCTTTGGCACTGGCGAAATCAATCAACAGCGGAGCGAGTGGATGGTAATGCGGAGTAGCGGATATCTCGATTTGCCCGGATTCGGCCAGCTTGCGATAGCGCGGAATGATGCCACCGATTAGTTCACCGATCAGGTCGAACAATTGTTTGCGGTCTTCGTAACTGAAGCCTTCAGCCTTACTCATCAAACGCGCTATCAAGGCATGTTCGCGACGTACGCTTTCGCCGCACCAGGCCAAGTGATACCAGGTCAGCAAATCAGCCACATACTGTCCCGACATATAAGACAACGCGGTTTCACTTTCGGCTTGCAAAAGTTTGAACAATTCCCATAGGCGTTTGTAAGCCGGATAGGGTGAAATCATCCTGATGTGATTGCTACGGAAGCACGCGTTGAAGGCCAATTTCCGATGTTCTGCAGAGAGATTAACGGAATTTTCATGTATCAATAGGCGCAACAACGGATCGCGCAACTGTCCAGTGGTAAACTGATCCGTGTAATCATCCAGTTGGTCGAGCAAGATTGGCACGAAATTCACCACGGCGCGGACTTTGGGATGTCTCTCAAGGTGATAAGCCATATCGGTGTAATCCTTGATGGCGTGCAAATAGGTCCACGGCAACACAAAATCGCCGCTGGCATAATCGCGGTAATCCGGCTGGTGCATGTGCCAGAGAAAAACTAAATCAACGGTTTTTTTCATCGTAGGAAACCCCGCCTTCGGTGGCAGGGAAATTAAAATCAGCGGAAGCGATGTATCATTTGCCCAAGCATCTCCGGGGTAATGAGCGTCACACCGTTCGGGCTGACATGGAAACGCTTGCGATCTTCTTCCGGATTGACCCCGACTACCAAACCGTCCGGAATCTTGCAGTTCTTGTCCACAATGACGCGCTTCAATGTGACGTCGCGACCCACATCCGCGTTCGGCAATAATACCGAATCTTCGATGTTGCAATAACTATTCACGCGCACATCAGAAAACAGCAATGAGCGACGCACTGTCGAACCGCTCACGATGCAGCCGCCGGAAACCAGCGAGTCAACTGCCATGCCGCGACGATCATCTTCGTCAAATACAAATTTTGCCGGGGGCAATTGTTCCTGATGCGTCCAAATCGGCCATTCCTGATCATACATATTCAAATCGGGAATCACCTTGGTCAATTCCATGTTGGCTTCCCAATAGGAATCGATGGTTCCTACATCGCGCCAATAAGGCAGGTTGTCAGCGCCCATCCCGACACAACTTTGCTCAAAACTTTGCGCAAACACATGATATTTTTCAATCATGTAAGGGATCAAGTTTTTGCCAAAATCATGGCTGGAATGCTTATCGTCGGAATCGCGAATCAATTGTTCGAAAAGGAACTTGGTATTGAACACATAGATGCCCATGCTGGCCAGCGATTTGCCGGGCTTGCCGGGCATGGATGCCGGGTTGGCGGGCTTCTCGGCGAATTCGACGACCCGGGAATTTTCATCCACGCCCATCACGCCAAACGCAGTCGCCTCGGCAATGGGTACTTCCAGGCAGGCTACTGTCATATCGGCTTTATTATCCACATGGAAAGCCAACAACTTGCCATAGTCCATTTTGTACACATGGTCACCGGCCAGTATCAATACAAAGTCGGGATTCGATGCACGCAAGATGTCAAGATTCTGGAACACCGCATCTGCGGTACCTTTGTACCAGTGGTCTTCGCTGACACGCTGCTGCGCGGGCAACAAGTCAACGAACTCGCCGAATTGACCATTCAAGAATGACCAGCCGCGCTGAATGTGTTGAATCAGGCTGTGCGATTTGTACTGCGTCGCCACACCGATGCGGCGAATACCGGAATTTACGCAATTGGACAACACGAAATCAATGATGCGGAACTTGCCGCCGAATGGAACCGCCGGCTTGGCACGCCAATCAGTGAGTTGATGCAGACGGCTACCACGACCGCCTGCCAACACCATCGCATAAGTGTTTTTGGTGATGCGACTGACGAAACGCGGTGCCGGATCACCTACCGCTACATGATACTTTTTTTGAAGGTAACCAAATTCAGTGTTCATTTTAACACTCCTGATAAACCTTATAGAATGCCGTCATTATCGTTTACAATTGCCCCACTAGACAAGATAAATGAGGAATTTAGGTGGATACGCTGATCGAATCGCTGCTGCAAGCCCGTCTCTACGACCCGTTTGGTTTACTCGGTCTGCATCATGAAGACACTGAGTGGGTCATCCGCGTATACGAGCCTTATGCCACGCAAGTTGCACTGCTCACCAAGGGCGATAGCGAGCCACTCATGCGCATTCACCCGACAGGGGTATTTGAGTGGCGCGGCAAAACAGAACCGGCCCGCCCCTACCGTCTGCGCATGAACTATGGCAGCGCGACCCACGAAATCTTTGATCCCTACCAATTCCCTTCACTTATTTCCCAGCAGGATTTGTATTTATTCAGCGAAGGCAAGTTGCGCCAAGGCTATCGGATGCTCGGCTCGCATGCCGTCGAAATAAATGGCGTGAAGGGTATCAGGTTTGCCGTTTGGGCTCCGACCGCAGAACGGGTCAGCGTAGTGGGCGAATTTAATCAGTGGGATGGTCGCGTACATCCGATGCGTTCGCTTGGTTCCACCGGTGTGTGGGAATTATTCATTCCTGAAATTCAGCAACACGCGCTATACCGCTTTGAAATCCGCAATCGCGACACAGGCCAAGTGCTGACCAAAACCGACCCTTACGCGCAAGGTTACGAATTGCGTCCCGGCACCGCAGCACTCGCCGCCGCAGCCAACCAGCATCACTGGCAGGATTCGGAATGGATGCTGCAACGCGGCAAATGGGACTGGCTGCATGGAGCGATCAATATTTACGAGATGCATGTTGGTTCGTGGAAGCGCCACCCCGATGGACGTTTCTATTCCTATAGCGAATTGGCGATCGACCTCGTGCCTTACGTCAAAAACATGGGCTACACGCACATTGAACTAATGCCGATTTCCGAACACCCTCTGGATGAATCATGGGGCTATCAAGCCACCGGTTATTTTGCGGCGACCAGCCGCTTTGGTTCTCCCGACGAGTTGCGTAATCTCATCGACACCTGCCACCAGGCGGGCATCGGTGTGATCCTCGATTGGGTACCGGCACATTTCCCGCAAGATAGCTGGGCACTGGCGCGTTTTGATGGCACGGCGCTGTATGAACACCAAGACCCGCGCCTTGGCTTCCATCAGGATTGGGGAACGCACATTTTCAACTACGGACGCAACGAAATTAAATGCTTCCTGATGTCCAGCGCGCACTTCTGGTTGTCCGAATTCCACTTCGACGGCCTGCGCGTGGATGCTGTCGCTTCAATGTTGTATCTGGATTATTCGCGCAAGGCAGATGAATGGATACCCAACAAATATGGCGGCCGAGAAAACCTTGAAGCGGTGGATTTCCTGCGCGAGTTGAACGTGATGGTGCATGATGAGTTTCCCGGTGCCTTGACCATGGCTGAAGAGTCCACCGCATGGCCGGGTGTGTCTCGCCCCGTCTATCTTGGCGGGTTGGGATTCTCGATAAAGTGGAACATGGGCTGGATGAACGACACGCTGAGTTATTTCCACCACGAGCCGGTACATCGCCGCTATCACCACAACCAACTCACCTTCGGCCAACTTTACGCCTATACCGAAAACTTCGTCATGCCTTTCTCGCATGATGAAGTCGTGCATGGCAAGGGTTCGCTGTTGTCCAAAATGCCCGGCGATGCCTGGCAGAAATTCGCCAACCTGCGTTTGCTGCTGACTTATCAAATGACCAGCCCGGGCAAGAAACTCAACTTCATGGGCAACGAAATCGCTCAGGGACGCGAGTGGCAAGCCAAGTGGGAATTGGAATGGTGGCAGTTGGGTGAAGAGTTGCATCGCGGTATGCAAAATCTGACGCATGACCTTAATCAACTCTATCGCAGGCTGCCGGCGCTGTACGATCTGGATTTCCAGCACGAGGGATTCTCGTGGATAGACTGCAACGATGCGGAAAAATCGGTGTTGTCCTACCAGCGTCGCGCGCGCGATGGCTCCAGTGCCATTATCGCCTTGAATCTGACGCCCGTACCACGCAACCACTATCGCATCGGCCTGCCTATGAAAGCACAGTATCGTGAAGTGCTGAATAGTGATTCGCAGTATTACGCGGGCAGCAATATGGGCAATGCCGGTTTGATAAATGCGGAAGCTATTCCGTGGATGGGTCTGCCCTACTCCGCCGAGATTGCTTTGCCGCCATTGGCCGGTGTTATTCTCGTGCCGGAGGCATAATCGTTCGCTGTTGCTTTGAATTAACTATCATGTCAAAACTTATTCGATCTGCCGCATGGCAAGCGCTCAGCGCGCATTACGCTTTCATCAAACCACTCCAGATGCGCCAGATGTTTCAGGAAGATGCGGCNNACTCGGCAGCCTGTTTTTCGATTACTCGAAGAATCGCATCAACGCCGAAACTGTCAAGCTGCTGGTGGCACTCGCAGAACAAGCCGGGTTGCCCGCTTACATCGAACGCATGTTCAGTGGCGAAAAAATTAATTCCACCGAGCAGCGGGCCGCGTTGCACACTGCGTTGCGCAACCGTTCCGATCAGCCAGTCAATGTGGACGGCAAGAACGTCATGCCGGATGTACAGCGCGTGTTGGGACTGATGCGCCGCTTCTCCGATGCGGTGCGCAATGGCCAGCATGCCGGACACACCGGCAAAGCAATCCGCGACATCGTCAATATCGGCATCGGCGGTTCCGATCTCGGCTCGCTAATGGTATGTGAAGCACTCAAGCCTTATGCCAGTCAGAATCTGCGCGCGCATTTTGTTTCCAATATCGACAGCTCACACTTGAGCGAAACGCTGAAAAATCTGGATGCGGAAACCACTCTGTTCATCGTCAGCTCGAAAACTTTCACCACGCAGGAAACCTTGACCAATGCTCGCTCTGCGCGTGCCTGGCTGGTCGAGAAATTGGGTGACGAGCAGGCCGTGGCAAAACATTTTGCAGCCGTCTCCACCAATCTTGAAGCCACCGCAAAATTCGGCATCAATCCGCAAAACGTCTTCGAGTTTTGGGATTGGGTCGGCGGACGTTATTCGCTATGGTCAGCCATCGGGCTGCCCATCGCGCTGTATGTGGGCATGGACAAGTTCGAGGAATTGCTGGGCGGTGCATACGCGATGGATGAACACTTCCGCAACGCACCGTTGGAGAGAAACATTCCGGTGTTGATGGGGCTGCTCGGCATCTGGTATGGCAACTTCTTCGGTGCCGGCTCGAATGCCGTGTTCCCTTACGACCAATACCTGCACCGCTTCGCCGCCTATCTGCAACAACTGGATATGGAGAGCAACGGCAAAGGTGTGGATCGCGACGGCAATGCGGTGGATTACGATACCGGCATGGTGGTGTGGGGCGAACCCGGCACCAATGGCCAGCACGCCTTCTATCAACTCATCCACCAAGGCACGCGGATGATACCGGCGGATTTCCTCGCGCCGCTGCACAGCCAGAATCCTCTCGGTGAACATCACGCCATCCTGCT
>PLBS01000024.1 GCA_003134595.1 Gallionella sp.
GTGCGCACCGCCGAACGCGAATACCTGATCGAGGAATCGCTCACTGAATTGGAAAAAGAATTCGCCACACGCTTCGTGCGCATCCACCGCAACAGCCTGATCGCAAAAGATGCGATTGCGGGCTTTGAAAAGGGCGGCGACGAAGGTGAAAGCGGCTGGATGGTGAAGCTAAAAGGCCTGGACGAGCTGCTCGCAATTAGCCGCCGTCAGCAGCATATTGTCAAGGAGTTCAGTTAAGCCTGGTCATAGCGGGACGAAAAACTGCGGCCTGTCTCTTGCACCTTCTCGTCAGGTTTTTATTGCCTTTCAGGAGCCCCGTCGTATAACGGACTGCCAGGCAAGCAGTTTTTGCCCATACGGTATTCCTGCATTAGCCGGGCTCGTTGATGGCAGCCGCTGATATTGCAACGAGGCCGATTTGAGCGAAGGCTGGACATACTTTAAAAAACACTGCTCAGCTTTGGCTCCATTAAAGAATACACGCGTGATATTTGGATGCCGCAAGAAGAAAGACTTAAAATCGTTCGGGACTGCCGAGTTCACCTCAATGTGAGAATCGAGACTGCTTTTGCGAACGCATGACCCAAGTACGTCCCATAACGCGATTCCAGAAGATCGTAGAATTTTAAGCCGGTCTTCGTAGGGAAGATCAGGATGAGCACCGATGAGTTCGCCCATGATAGTCCAGAAAACATTTCGCGGATGGGCATAGTACTCGCCCGCTGCAAGAGAGGCCTTCCCTGGCATACTCCCCAGGATAAGTATTCTTGCGGCAGTGTCCTCAATCGGGGCGAAACAGTGAACGCGCGGCATACGGAATTTAAGGTGCGGATGACTGGTTATGAACTTCCGGCACAATGATCTTATTTACGCTGGGTGAAATTTACCCCGGGGTTCGATGGCTCTCCCGTACCCTGCGCGGGCTTCACTTGGCGGAGTTTTTTCGTTGGGCCTTGCTTGTCTTGGCCTTGGCGGCTTTCGCTTCGACCAGTGATTTATTTTGCTCCTCTAATTGCGCGATCTGATCGTTCAGGATCTTTAGCTGCGCATCTTTCCCCGAAAGCTGTGCGTCTTTTTCAGCGAGTTGCGCATTGGCCTGCTGCATGGCGTCATTGGCCTCTTTCAGGCGCTTCTCCATAACTTTGCTTTGGTCATTCACAGTCCCGATTGCCTGTTTGGATTTCTGCTGTCCTTGCACGATCTCTCCGGCGACCTGTGCAATCTTTTCGGCCTGTTTCTCTATGGGCAGATCACGCAGGTCATTGTGGCCCAATGCAGTGGAAATATCGAGCAAGCGCTTTTCTTCCTCCAGCACAATAGGTTCTACTGATACTTTGAATTTGTTTTGCAAGGCCAACACACGCTCGCTCACATAGCGCGCATGGCGTGCCGCAAACAATGCGTCGGCTCCGGCGCGTTGCACTGATGCCTCATCATGCGGGGCTTGGGCGATCCGATTCCCGGCATCCTGGTAAACACGCAGTGCCTCGGCCAAAGTGGCGGGTGCCTGTTTCTCGCCATGCTTGCTCTGCGTGTCTTCGTTGATCACTTCGCTTTCATGCAGCGCGGTGTACTGAACGGCTTTGATATCCAGCATCTGCATGGTTTTAAGTAACTCGATCTTGTCCTTGTCGATTTTATCCGCCTTCTCGAGCTCCACTTTTTTAATCAGGCTTGAAAGTTCGTTGACGGATTTTTCATATTCCTTGGGGTAAACCTTGGCGGCGTTATCTTTATCCAACAAACTTTTCAGTTCAAGTTCATTGGCAAGGCGGTTTTGCACGATGGCCATCATGGTTTGGCCTTTATCGAGGATGGCATCAGCCTTGGCGATGTCGCTAATCAGGTCATTTTTTGACTTTTTTGCCGACGATTTCTGAGCATCGCTCAAAATCTCGGATGCTCCGCGAAAATAATCGGGCGCAAGAAAAGGCATGTTGGCACTCTTCGCCTCGTTAACGCGCTTTTCAAGCGCGGCAATGGCGTCAGTCGCTGAGAGGGTGCCATACTTGGCCAATTGCTCATCAGAAACCTTGATGGTTTTACCCACGTTGGCCGCGCAGCCCGCCAGTAGCAAACTGAGCAAACCGCCGAAAATAAATACCCAAGCATGATGTTTTTGCGCGTGCATAGTGCTGCTCCTATTGAAAGTGCTTGCCATCAAATTGTTCGTAATGTGAGGTAAAGGACACCCCTAAAAATCCAGATTTCATCCCGATTGATGGAACTACTGGTGAGACTACTGGTGAAACAACTAGCCATTCCACTAAGCAACCAGAAGACGGTTGCCAAGTGGTTGGTTATAGCCATCTGACTGATAAAACTACTTGCCATTCCACTAGGTTGTCAAAGAACGACAACCAAGTGGCTGGTTATGCTGCGTTGCGGCAGAGGGTAAGCAGGCAAGCCGCGTAGCGAATGCTCGCAAAAAATTTCTTGCTAACATATAAATCATATGCGGCGCTGCCAAATTTTTTCCACGCCTTGCATTTGGGCGAACTCTGAATTTTTAGAGGCGCCCTAAACAACGATTTCTGCTTGCCCATGAAAAGGTCAAACTACCCATACTCACCAAACCAAAACTGTCTGGCAGTTTCCCTACAAAGAGTTGTAGTGTCAATACGCAGCATGGACTATCTGTTTTGCGCAGCGGGGTTGTAATATCGGCGGGCTGAGCCAACCGGGTTCGCCCCGCATCTTTAAGGCGCAGCTGACGGTTTGTTGTCGTCCGCCACAACGGTCTTATCCACGCTGTAATAACGTTTGCGGTTGGTGTTGACTGTGGGCAAATAATTCCGGGTCTCTTCATAAGGCAGTTTTTCGTGCAGTGTCTGAAATACCTGTGATGGGCTAAGGCTATTGATCCGCTGCAAGCCGTCCGCAAAACGTTGCTTGCCTTTGGCGTCGGTAAAGGCTCGCATCACATTGCTCGGGCCGGTGTTGTAGGCAGAAATGACGCAGTAATCACGCGACATCCGGTCGTCCACTCCATCCAGTTGGTCATAAGTAAGGACACTCAGATAGGCGGCACCCAGCTCGATGTTGTTTTCTGCGTCGAACAGGTAATCTGTGGAAGGAACGATGTCCTGGTGCTTGGCGCGACGGTAAGCCTCGCGCCCGCCGCTGGTGGGCACCAGCTGCATCAGCCCGTAAGCCGGAGCCCCGCTGACTGCATGAGGGTTGAAACTGCTCTCGGTGCGTATGACACCAAGCACCAGACTGGGACTGACGTTGTACTGTTTTGAAAATTTACGTACAGTTTGAAGATACTTCTGCGCCTTTTGATCCTCGAAGTTCGCCACCATTTTGATGGTGATGAAGCGCACTGATTTTTCGCCGCTATCGGTTTGGATTTTGCGCGTTCTGGCCTGAGCCAATATCTTATCGGCAAAACTGGACGCTGATTCTTGGGTTTTAATCTCCTGTCCTGCTTCGTTCAATACCAGCCCCAACAAAAATGGGCTGCTTTTGCTGTTCAGATTGACGGCGCTGTCGGAAAACACATCCACCGAGGCGGGGTCTTCCGGTGTGAGCAGTGTGGTGACAATGGCATTTTTCAGGCTTGCTTCGGCATTCTCGTCCAGAGTTTCCACGCTGATCTCGCCGCGCTCAAAATCCACTATGGCGCGACTCTTGTATTGCTTGCTGTATTTGACGTAGGTTTTGCGTTCCGGCAGCCGCGTTTCCTTTTTGCCCCACTTCTTTTTCACATTGCCGGACAGGGCGTCCATCAGCTTGTCGAAGTCGCGCTTTGCATCGCGCAAGTCCCTGGCCAGTTGCATGGGGTCGCGTTCCCACTGGTCGCGCTTGTAATCGAGCATCGCTTTTGCCGCGGTTTTGGGGTCGTTGCTGGCGGCAAGCGCAATAAGGTTTTTGCCACTGCTGCTGTTTGCGACATCCAGCAAGCTATCCAACTTCACGCTCCCATTCTGCGAAGCGCAGGAGGAAAGCAGTAGAAGCACGGGTAAAGCAAACAGGATTATCTTCATGGCATGCTTTATATGCTGGCAACCTGATTTGGTTAAAATCAAAAAGCAGATCGATAAGTTATCCGCGCAGAGATTATCCGCTGTTGCGCAATCCAGTGGCGATGCCGTTGATGGTGAGATGAATGGCGCGCTTCACCAGTTCGTCATTGTCTCCGGCGCGATGGCGTTGCAGCAGCGCGACCTGCAAATGGTTGAGCGGATCAATGTAGGGTGTGCGGGTCAGCAGGCTGCGCGCAAATGCCGGGTTGTCCTGCAACAGCGTGGTGTTGCCGGTTACCGCGAACAGCATTTCCACGGTGCTTTCCCATTCGCCATTGATCGCGCCGAAGATCCGCTCGCGCATCGCGACGTCATCCACCAGCTCGGCATAGCTCGAGGCGATGCCCATGTCGGTTTTGGAAAGCACCATATCCATGTTGGACATCAAACCGCGGAAGAATGCCCAGTTCTTGTACATCGCTTGAAGTTGGGCCAAACCGGTATCGCCCTCGCGAGCGATGAATTGTTTTACCGCACTGCCGAAGCCGAACCAGCCCGGCAACAGCGTGCGGTTCAAGCCCCAGCTGAACACCCAGGGAATCGCGCGCAAATCCTCGATGCGGTCGGATGCCTTGCGCGCCGAAGGGCGGCTGCCGATGTTGAGTTCGGCGATTTCGCGTATCGGTGTGGCGGAGAAAAAATATTCGGTGAAGCCGGGAGTTTCATATACCAGCTTGCGGTAGGCGGCGAAGGCATCGCGGCTTAATGCTTCCATGATGCGATGGTACTCCGGCATGGTGCTGTCCGCGCCGTGATGATGCAGCAGGGTGGCTTCCATGGTGGCGGCGATCAGTGTCTCCAGATTGCGCCGGCCGATCTCGGGATTGGAATATTTGCTGGAAATGACTTCGCCCTGTTCGGTGATGCGGATTTGTCCGTTCACGCTGCCCGGCGGTTGCGCCAGAATCGCGTCGTAGCTGGGGCCGCCACCGCGCCCGACGGTGCCGCCGCGGCCGTGGAACAGGCGCAGCTCGATGCCGTGCTTGGCAAACACTTTCACCAGCTCGACCTCGGCTTTGTACAGTTCCCAATTGGCGGTGAGATAGCCGCCGTCCTTGTTGCTGTCGGAATAGCCGAGCATCACTTCCTGCGTATTGCCGCGACTGCTCAGCAGTTTGCGGTAGTAGGGGATCGAGAACAACTCGCCCATGATCGTCCCGCAACCGCGCAGGTCTTCGATGGTCTCGAACAAAGGGATGATGTTGACGTGCAGCACAGGATTTTTGCCACTTTCAAGCAGGCCTACCTGTTGCAGCATCAGGGCGAGCTCCAGCATGTCGCTGACGGCATCAGTCTTGGAGATGATGTGGTTGGGCAGTGCGGCGCGGCCAAAGCGCTGATGAATTTCCGCAGCGGCTTGCATGATGCGCAACTCGCTTTGCGCCAAGTCGGAGTATTGCCCAAGGCTATCAGATGATAAAGCGTCGCTCAGTAACGGTTTGCCAGCTTGCAATGCGGCCAGCAATACTTCGCGGCGCGCGGCTTCGTCCAAGTCTTTATAGTGGGCTTGGCCGCTGTTATGGGAGAAAAGCTCTGTTACAGTTTGTTCGTGGATCGCGCTGTGCTGGCGCATGTCCAGCGGGGCAAGATGAAAACCGAATACTTCCACGGCGCGGCGCAAATAGGCGAGACGTCCGCGTGCCAGATACACCGCCCCATGCTTGAATAGCGAGTCGATCAGCACATCCATATCGTTGATGAAATCTTGCGGTGTGGCATAAGGCTGCGCATGTTTGTCCACCGGCGGCAGATGCGAAATTTTGTGACCCAGTTGTTGGGCGGTGGCCATCAGGCGCGAATAAATCAGAATCAGCGCGCGGCGATAAGGTTCATCAGCGCGACCGGCGGACTTATCCGGCGATTCATCGGAAAGCTTGCGCAACTCATCGCTGACCTCCACCAAACGATCGGTCAGGCTCAGGCGGGTGCCCAGCAGGTGCGTCTCACCCAAGTAATGCTCAAAGGCTAGCGATGAATGCTGCTGCACCGCGTCCAGCATCACATCGTGGGTGACGAAGGGGTTGCCGTCGCGATCGCCGCCGATCCAACTGCCCACGCGCAACAACGGCGGAATGCGGATGTTCTTGTCGAAGCGCGCTTCCAGTTGCTTTTCCATGTTGGCGTAAATCTTGGGGATTTCGCTGAGGAAGGTGTAGCGGTAGAACTCCAGGCCGTTCTTGATCTCGTCACGCACGGTTAACTTGGTGGTGCGCAACATGCGTGTTTGCCACAAAATCAGTACGAAGCGATGCAGGGTCTCCTCGTTGTCGGCCAGATCATCCGGCGTCATGTCCACGCGATCACGATCGGACAGCAGGCGCGAAATGATCAACTGGCAATCGAGGATGCTTTTGCGCTGCACTTCGGTGGGATGCGCGGTCAATACCGGTGAGATCAGCGCGCTGTTCAAAAATGATTGCAGCGTTTCCTTGCTGATGTGTTTCTCCCCGATGCGCTCCAGTGCCAGCAGCAGGCTGCCGTCTTTTGGCGCGGTTCCCGCTTTGAGGTGGGCACGATGACGGCGGTTGTGATGCAGGTCTTCGGCGATGTTGGACAACTGCGAGAAGTAGCTGAAAGCGCGCACCACCACCAGCGTTTCACTGGGCGACAGCGCGTCCAGCGTTTGCTCGAGTTGCACGCGGTCGCGGTCGTCCTGCGTCTTGCGGAAACGCACCGCGGCGCGGCGCACGTTCTCGATCAACTGGTAGGATGCTTCGCCCTCTTGTTCGCGCAGCGTGTCGCCGAGAATGCGGCCAAGCAGGCGCACATC
>PLBS01000041.1:0-30134 GCA_003134595.1 Gallionella sp.
CTCGTGCGGTGTGTCGTCGCGCAGTTCGGCAGCCGGTGTGCCGGGACGCGGGCTATACAGATAACTGAAGCTGTTATCGAAACCCACCTCGTCGATCAGCTTCATGGTCGCCTCAAAATCCTGCTCGGTCTCGCCGGGAAATCCCACGATAAAATCCGAGGTGATGCAAATATCGGGACGTGCCGCGCGCACTCTGCGGATGATGGATTTATATTCCAGCACGGTGTGGCCGCGCTTCATCGCCGCCAGAATCCGATCCGATCCGGACTGCACCGGCAGATGCAAATGGCTGACCAGCTTGGGCGTGGTCGCATACACATCAATCAGCCGCTGCGTCATTTCCTTTGGATGTGAAGTGCTGTAGCGCAAGCGGGTTATGCCCTCCAGCGCAGCAATGGCCTTCAGCAAAAAAGCGAAATCCACGGTTTCGCCATCGTCGCCGGCGCCGCAGTAGGCATTCACATTTTGGCCCAGTAGCGTCACCTCTTTTACGCCTTGCGCGACCAGCTCTTGCACATCACGCATCACGTCAGCCAACGGACGCGACACTTCTTCGCCGCGAGTATAGGGCACGACGCAAAATGTGCAGTATTTGCTGCAGCCTTCCATGATGGACACATAAGCTGTG
This sequence comes from Gallionella sp., assembly GCA_003134595.1. GTDB lineage: Bacteria > Pseudomonadota > Gammaproteobacteria > Burkholderiales > Gallionellaceae > Gallionella. Next base: position 629 of record PLBS01000041.1, read on the forward strand.
CCGGTGGTTGTTTTGGGCGCTGGCAGATAATCGAATTTTTCGATTTCGGGGAAGCTGATATCCACTTGCGGACGGCCGGTATCCCGGCGCGCCTGCAACAATTGCGGCAAGCGATGCAAGGTCTGCGGGCCGAATACCACATCAACATAAGGCGCACGCTGCAATATCGCCGCGCCTTCCTGGCTGGCCACACAACCGCCCACGCCGATCAGCAGATCGGGATTGGCCAGTTTGAACGGGCGAATCCGCCCCAGATCCGAGAACACCTTTTCTTCGGCCTTCTCGCGTATCGAGCAGGTATTGAACAGAATGACATCGGCCTGTTCCGGCTTGTCGGTCGCCTCCATGCCTTCCCAGGCGCGCAACAGATCCGCCATCTTGTCCGAGTCATACTCGTTCATCTGGCAGCCGAAAGTTTTAATGTGGAATTTTCCTGGCACGCTACTTTGGGGGCACACTGTGGCACCGATTGCGTTGGTGGTGATAGGTGGATTTGAACCACCGACCTCAGCGTTATGAGTGCTGCGCTCTAACCACCTGAGCTATATCACCGCGAAGAGCGCGGCATTCTCCAGATTTCACCCTACCTTGTCAATGCGCAGGGAACCTTGTTCAACTCGCTTCCGGCAAAATCCTTCTGCATTGCGGTCAATTTAAACTCAGTCGCAGCATCCACCCCGTTCAGCATGAACAGGGTGGCTTTAAGCTTGCTGGCCCGCTCCCCGACCCGCGCGGTGCGCACGCCTTTGGTATGCAAGTCTTGGAGAAAGTTCTGTGCCGCATCGCGCGTCTTGAATATCCCCAGCGAAATTGCATTCAGCCAATGGCCTGAAACTTGCACCACAAAATATTCCCTGACACCCAGCGCCTTGAGCTCGGCGATTTTCCGGTTGACCGCAGCCTTGCTCCTGAGCGGCGGGATATACACCCAATAACCTATGTCGCGCTCGATCTGGCGCTGGCTTAATTTATCGGCTAGTTGCAAGGCGGACAACGCAGCTGTAGCACGCGTCAAATCCGGACCTGAAAAATCACCCCACTCCAGACAGACCGGCGTACCCGGTTTCGCTGCCGCCGGCGTAGCCATATTCAGCGAGAGCTGCAGGTTCGATGGGGACGGGGACGATGCCGGAACCGGCGCAGGCGACACCGCAACCGGAACTGGCGCAGCTAATACCGGAACCGGCGCAGACACAGGCGCGGGCAAAGCTTTGGCCGGCGCGCCTTGCGGCGCAGGCATCAGGCGGATCATTTCCCCGTGCAGATAAGGTTGCGCTTGTACCCCTGGTTCGCCCCAGACTAACCCGCCACGCTGCATCACCGCGAATAAAATCACATTCCCCAACAATAATAACCAGAATAAATTTCTCATAAGGGGTTCGCTTCCTGAGCCATCAACAACAGCCCTTGCAGCACCAGATTGTCCACTATGCGCGGCGGCACACTGAAGAGTTTTTGATTAAGGTATGGCTGCAATAGCCCTGCCGCCCCGCCACTCAATACCACCGGCGCGCTGTCATCGTTAAGCAAAGTATATTGCCGCTCTATCGCGCCGCAACTGGCTTGAATCGCGCCGCTGTATAGCGCGTCGGCGCTATTCAGCGGGAACGGCACATACTCGCCCTGCGCTGATTTCAACTGAACTGCTGCGGCAACCAAACTGCGCTGCATCAGCTCCACCCCGGGCAGAATCAATCCACCGAGAAATTCGCCCTGTCCGGACAAGGTATCTATCGTCGTCGCTGTGCCGCTGTTCACCACCAGGCATTTTCCTTGTACCAGATGCCATGCCGCAATCAATGCCGCCCACCGGTCACTGCCAAGTTGGGATGCGTTGGCATATCCATTGCGCACGCCGCACTGCGCCTGCCGTGCAACGACAAAATGAAGCCGCCCGGACTTGTCGGTACCGATATTGCGAATATGCTGCGCGATCTCTTCACCGGCAACATTACTCACCCAGATTTGTTGTATGTTTTTTATGGCGGCAAAGTGATGCGACAATTCGCTTGCCTGGGCAATAGGCACAACGCCATTGCGCAGCCAGTCGGCTTCTTTTACCAAAGCCCACTTGATGCAAGTGTTGCCAGCATCGATCAACAACTTCATCGCCGCACCCCAACTTCTCCGGAATTGAAACGCAGCATCCCCTGTGTGGTTTCCAGGCATAACTCTCCGCTTGTGCTGACCCCGCGCGCAATGCCGTTCACAGTCTGTCCATCCGCCGTTTGCAACTGGATCGGCCCGTCCTGATAGATATGATATCGCTCCCATTCCTCGCGCAATGCGGCAAACCCACCCTGCGCAAACTGCTGCAACACGCGCGCCAACTCCTGTAACAGGACGGCCAGCAACTGATTGCGTGTGGGCATCGCCGCACATATTTCATCCAGCGCACATGCAGGTTGACCGATCTGCGGCACCAGACTGGCGGGCAAAGTGCAATTCAGGCCGATGCCGATCACCACCGCGCTGGGCCCAAGCATATCGCCTTGTGCCTCGATAAGCACCCCGCCTAACTTTCCCTTCGGGGTCAAAATATCATTCGGCCACTTCAACTGCACGCCTTGCGCACCCAGATTGTTCAGTGCGCGCACAATAGCCACGCCCACCGCCAAACTCAATCCCGACAAGGCATTCAACCCGCAATCAAAACGCCACAACAACGAAAAAGTCAGTGAATTTCCCAGACCGGAATGCCAAGTCCGCCCCATCCGGCCGCGCCCGGCGGTCTGCAACTCCACCGCCAGCACGCTACCGCCGGGCGCGCCCCCGTTTGCAACACCGTTTACGACACTTGGCCCGGCACGTTGTAACAGCAAGGTATTGCTGGAATCGGCTTGCGGCAATATCTCGATATCGAACTGTCCGGCATCCTTCGGGTGCCCGGACATAACCAGCGACTTGGCGAGTGTTGTTTGCTCGCCTAGTCGAATGGCTAGTGGTTCCATCAAAAGGTTTTCGTAGCCCAGCCAGCGCAATATTTCATCCCGTTCCAATCGTTGCCACGGGCGTGCCAGGCGATAACCGCGGCCGCGAATCCGTTGCAGCAGCACGCCGAAGTCCGCAACGTCGGCCAGCGCATTGAATACACTGGCACGCGACACACCCAGTTGACCCGCTAAAATCTCGCCGGAATGAAATTCACCGTCCGCCAATAAGTTCAGCAATTGCCAGGTTCGGCTGCTAACTATCCCGGTCGTCATTGTGGCATATCGACATCCCGACGTGGTTTCAAATCAAGAAAGCCCATGATTTCGTCGCGCCGTTTTAATGCATCCTGATAACCCAGATCGATCAACGCCCGGCAGAATTTTCTTTCGGTCAGCAAATAGCTCACCAGCGTCCCGCCGCTGTGTTGTCTTGCGCCGAACAAGCGCAGCAACAGGCGTATCGTCCAGGGTAATTCCGCTGCGTGCCGCTCGGCAATTTTTTCGATTGGCTGGCTGGGTGACACAACCAATACGTCAACATGCCTGAGATTGGCACGCTCGCGCATCTCGTCCGGCATGATCGCGACCAGATCGTTGATCTTTTTCACCCGCTCCAGATCCACTTCCATGCTGTCGAGAAAAATACTGTTCATGGCGTGTCCGGCGATCCGCGCTAAAGAGGGATATTCGCCGATATCACTGCGCTCGGACTGTTCGATATTTCCATTCGCCGTAACGCCGATCACCAACACACTAGTTGCGCCCAGATGCAGTGCGGGGCTGATCGGCGCGGTCTGGCGCATCGAGCCATCGCCGAAATATTCACGGTGGATCAAAGTCGCCGGAAATATAAAGGGCAGCGCTGCGGAGGCCAACAGGTGCTGGATATTGATCTCCATCGCAACACCCACCCGCCCGGTGCGCCGCCATGGAACCAGCTGTTTCACGCCCTGATAAAAAGTCACCGATTGCCCGGAACCATAGCCGGATGCGGTGATGCTCAGCGCGTGCAGAGTCCCTGCATCTATGCTTTCCTGGATCTTTTCGCAGGGCAGCATCTCTTCCAATAACTCGACCAGCGGCGAATTATCGAGCAGCGAAACCCGATGGAGCTTGTTGATCCCGACCGCACTGAAGATCACCCCTGCAAGCCATAGCATGGTGTTGTTGAACACGCCGAGCACATCGGTGCGATAGATCTGGTTGGCGTGAAAATTCTTCCAGGTATTGACCAGATACTGCACGCCCATGCTGAAATTACCCGCATTCACCGCGAGCGTGACGGCATTAAGCGATCCTGCGGATGTGCCGCAGATTATCGGAAAGGGACTGTGCGCGCGGCGCGGCAAAAATTCCGCAATTGCCTTGAGCACGCCCACCTGATAAGCGGCACGCGCGCCGCCACCGGTGAGTATCAAACCTATGCGTTTCTCCATTCGTATTTTACTCGGCTTCAGCCCGCACCGATTCAAGCGCGTCTTTCAACGTTTCTTCCGGCAAGGCATTCAGGGTTTCCGACAGCATCTCCGCGGCATCCATCGCCTCAACCTGCACAGATTCCGGATCGGTGTTTGCGACCAATACCGCCGCCGCACCCACCACCTTGAGCAACCTGGTGCGCTCTTGCATCAACATCTCGACTTCTTCGCGCAACATGGCGACTTCCTGTTTATTCATAGTCATCGTTCTCTCCTTATAACGTGAAACTCGCGTAGCGATTCGTTTGCCCGGCTTCGCCCCCCTCGCTTCGCTCTCCCCGCCTGCGGGAGATAACCAGCGACTTGCCCGCTTGCGGGCTTAGTCGGATGGCTAGTTGTTCCATCAGGGTTGGGGAGAGGGAAATGGGCATGGCGATTAAATTAGGGTGGCAACATTGCCATACCCGTTAGTGTGTCTTCACGCCGGCCACCGCCAGCGCACTCATATTCACGATGCGCCGCACCGTGGCAGTTGTAGTCAATATATGCACCGACTTGTTGGCGCCCAACAAAATCGAGCCTATGGTAATGCCCTCGCCCGCCGCCATCTTCAGCAGATTATAGGCAATATTGGCCGCATCCAGATTCGGCATGATAAGCAGATTCGCAACGCCCTTCAATCGTGCGGCGGGGAAAGTTTCCACGCGCAGACTTTCCGACAGCGCGGCATCGCCGTGCATCTCGCCTTCCACTTCCAGTTCCGGCGCAAGCTGTTCGAGCAACTCGCGCGCCCGGCTCATCTTGCGCGCCGAGGCATTGTCGTGGCTGCCGAAATTCGAATGCGACAACAGCGCGACTTTCGGCGCCAAGCCGAAACGGCGCAACTCCTCCGCTGCCAGCATCGTCATCTCGGCGATCTGCTCGGCACTCGGATCGAGATTGACGTGGGTATCGCAAATGAAGAGGGTGTGCCTGGGCAGCATCAGGATATTCATCGCCGCGTACACGCTCACGCCCGGCCTGTGCCCGATCACCTCGTCGATATAACGCAGATGCCTGAGCGGCAGCGAAACCGTCCCGCACAGCATCGCATCCGCCGCGCCCTTATGCACCAGCATCGCCGCGATCAGGGTATTACGCCTGCGCATCTCGCGCTTGGCCGAATCCGGCGTGACACCATGGCGCTGCATCAGACGATGATATTCGCTCCAGTATTCGCGAAAGCGAGAATCACTTTCAGGATTCACCAACTCGAAATGCTCGCCCGCACGGATGCGCAAGCCCAGCTTGGCGATGCGTTGCTCAATCACTGCCGGGCGTCCCACCAGGATCGGATGGGCGATACCTTCATCCACCACTGTCTGCACCGCGTGCAGCACGCGAGATTCTTCGCCTTCCGCATATACCAGTCGTTGTGGCGCACGCTTGGCAGCCTCGAATACCGGCTTCATCAGCATGTTGGACAGATACACAAAACTCGCCAACTGGTCACGATAGCCATCCATATCGGCAATCGGTCGTTCAGCCACACCACTGTCCATCGCTGCTTGCGCCACTGCTGGCGCGATGCGCGTGATCAAACGCGGATCGAACGGCTTGGGAATCAGATGATCCGCGCCGAAACTCAGATTTTCTTCGCCATACACCGCTTCCACCGCATCCGATTGTTCGGCTTGCGCCAATTCGGCGATGGCATACACCGCCGCACGCTTCATCGCTTCGTTGATGGTGGAGGCACCCACATCCAGCGCGCCCCTGAAAATATACGGGAAGCACAGCGCGTTATTGACCTGATTCGGATAATCAGAACGCCCGGTCGCCAGAATCGCATCGGGGCGCGCCGCCTTGGCCAGATCCGGCAAGATTTCCGGTGTGGGATTGGCCAGCGCGAAGATCAGCGGCGTATTACCCATTTGTTTGACCATCTCCGGCTTCAACACGCCGCCTGCGGACAGTCCCAAGAACACATCCGCCCCGGCGATCACTTCGGCCAAGGTGCGCGCGGAAGTCTGCACCGCATAGCGCGCCTTGTTGTCGTCCATTTCCTCGACGCGCCCTTTGTAGACCACGCCCTTGATGTCGGTGACGATGATGTTCTCCATCTTCACACCGAGGCTGACCAGCATATCCAGACAGGCCAGCGCCGCCGCGCCCGCGCCGGACACCACCAGTTTTATTTTTGCGATGTCCTTGCCGACCACCTTGAGGCCGTTCAGCAAAGCCGCGCCGACGATGATCGCCGTACCGTGCTGATCGTCGTGAAATACCGGGATCTTCATCCGCTCGCGCAGCTTGCGCTCGATGTAAAAACATTCCGGCGCCTTGATGTCTTCCAAGTTGATGCCGCCAAAAGTCGGTTCCAGCGCGGCGATAATGTCCACCAGTTTGTCGGGATCGCGCTCGGCGATCTCCAGATCGAACACATCGATGCCGGCAAATTTCTTGAACAGCATCCCCTTGCCTTCCATCACCGGCTTGGCGGCCAGCGGGCCGATCGCGCCCAATCCCAGCACCGCCGTGCCATTGGTGATCACCGCGACCAGATTGCCGCGCGCGGTCAGGTTGCGCGCCTCGGAAGGGTTTGCCACGATGGCCTCGCAAGCCGCTGCCACCCCCGGCGAATAGGCCAGTGCGAGATCGCGCTGGGTGATCATCGGCTTGCTCGGGGTAACGGTAATCTTGCCCGCCGGGGCTTGGCGGTGATATTGCAGCGCGGCTTCGCGCAATTGCTCGTCCATTGTTTTTACTTTCCTTGCCAGACAGAATTGCGCGGATTATACCGTAGGCAGCCAGGCGGCCTCACACATAAGGCTCCCATAAAGCCATGCATTTCTATCAAATCCGCGACCAGATCCGGCTGCCGCTCATCCGCAAATTCAACCATTCATCCGCCAAAAATTCACGCTTCATCGAAACGCCCCGCCATTCGTCCTGTATCCGTTGACCCTGTCCATGCCCGGCAATAATCTGTGTGCAACTTGGCAAACCTGCTGAAAGGCAGGGGCGCGAAGTCAGTGGACCAGGGGCAGCTTTGCCGCCCCCTCACTTAAGGTTCACTGTAACTACGAGAAGGAAAATGATATGCCGAACACCATGCTGAAATTGATGCCAACCACGATGTTGCAATTAAAATCCATTCAAAGCGACAGCCTGCCCATCCCCGGCGTCGAGTCCTGGTATGTGCGCGCGACAGATCCGGCATTGTCGGTAATGATCGATTTTCGATCACGCTCCTCTGTGACCGTGTCCGAAACAGCACCCCTGAATGAGGCGCTTGGGCACATGAAGCACACCGGCGTCAGATGCGCCTTCGTCGTCGACGAAAAAAAGAGCGCTGTCGTCGGAATGCTCACCGCCTACGATATATTGGGCGAGAAGCCGCAGCAGCACATGCGTTTTACCGGAATCAGCCATGACGATGTGTTGGTAAAGGACATCATGCAAAAGATCACCGATTGGCGCGTGGCCGACATCAAGGACGTCGAGCAATCGACCGTGGGCGACCTATTGGAAGTGTTCAATGAAACCGGGGTGACCCACTTGCCGGTGATGGAGACGACCGAGAACAATGAGCAACGCTTGCGCGGGCTGCTCTCTTTTGCCAAGGTAAGGCGTCTACTGGTTGATTTGGATTTGGCGTGAACAGCCGGTGGGCTAAGGTTCTTGCTTGCAGCCCACCCTGAACGGAACCTGGTTACGCGGCAGCGGGTAGAAACTTCCGCACTGCCACGGCCGGCAAGACAGGAAAATCAGTTTGTATCAATTACTAAACAGGAGAGCTTGCACATGACTATCACCGTTATCGGCATCCTCATCACAGCCACTGCCATTTATCTGGACAAGCTAACGCTATTCAAACACAACGTTTTGCCAGCGGCCGCTCTCGGGGGTTTGCTGACCATCATTGCTTCACTTGTCATTTAGATTCGGGTAGTTTTGCAGGGTGGGCAGAGGCTTCCGCGCTGCCAAAATCAGCAAGCTGAAAAACAATTCACTCTGATCCTTGAGCTAGGTAACTGGGATTGCTTTTGGCAAAACTATTGCGATGCTGACCCCTTTAGCTGCTCCGAAACTACCGCGCTGCAAGAATCAGCAAGCTGAAAAACAATTCACTCTGACCCCTGAGGTAATCCAAGCCTCTATTCGGGGCTTTTTTCGTTAAACTCCCTTATTGCCTTTTCCAAATCGAGGTCAATCCGTCTTGCCTTTTTATTGAATTTGGCGTCAATTAGTCTTGCCTTTTCATCGAATTCGGCGTTAATTCGTCTTACATCTTTTTCAAATTCGGCGTCAATTCGTCTTACATTTTCATCGGATATTGAGTTGATATTTTCGAGTACATGCAATCTAGACATGGAAATATCGTTATATTTTTTAAGGTCATCCGAAGCCATTTGGACCAAAGCTATAAGATTCTCAACACGAACCGTGTCAGTTTTCGGTGTAAGGCTACTACATATGGAGTGAAGCTGTTTGATGTTTTCATCCCAGTTCTTTATCTCCTTCTCAATGTTCTTCGGGAACTCTTTAATGGCAGCAATCGTGGACGCTATTTTTTCGGCTTGTTCCCCGCGCAGTCCTAGTGAATCCATCGTAAACGCAACAAGCTCATATCTGGCTGAAATCAGGTGGGCTTCAGAATTCTTGGCGCTCAAGTCCGATATTTTCGCGAACAGTTGGTCTCGTCTCTGAAAGAATTCAAGCCGTTTAGATTTCTTGTAGCTTTTAGCGGCAATCACACAACCAATGATTGCGACTATCATGCCAAGTATTCCGATATTGCTGTCCATGAGTGAGCTAGGCCCGTGTTGATCAAGAGGTTAGATATGATTTAAAAGTTAAAAGGCGGAGCCTTATCTTTCCCCCGTCCAAGTAACACGGGGACTATAAAAGCGTGTGCCAGATTATAGGCACAATCATCATCGAGAACAAAGCTAGCTTCTGATCCCCGCCAGCATTTTTTCCAGCCGTTTCACCGACACAATCACCGGCGTTTTCAGTTCCTGCGCGAACAGCGATACGCGCAGTTCCTGCATGAGCCAGGCGAACTCGTTCACGCGCGGATCGTCGTTGCCCTGCTGTGCCTGGCGCAGCTTTTGCCATGCCTGGGTCAGCGGCTGCATCTGCGTCATGCACTGCGCGTCGCGTGCCGGATTGCTGCGCAGTTTTTCGATGCGCAGATTGATCGCCTTGAGATAGCGCGGCACATGCTGCAAACGTTCATACGGCGTATCGGCGATGAAGCGCTTGTGCAGCAGCCATTCGAGCTGGGCGCGCACATCCTGATTCGCTTGGGTATGCGCCTTGAGTTGCGGAAGATTTTTTTGCACCGCCTGATATTCGGTGAGCACATTGCCGACCAGCCGCGCGAGTTCCTGTGCGATCAGCAGCAGGCGGTTCTTCGCCTCCTTGCCGCGCGCGGTGAATTCCACTTCGTTCGCGGGCAAGGGATCGTTGAGGCAACAACGCTCGAAGGTCATCGCCAGTATCTGTTGCTGCAATTCCTGCTGCGTTCCACCAAACGGAGAGTTGGGCATCATGAATAGCATGCCCAGCCGTTGCGCATCGGGCAGGTTTTTTTCCAGATACTTCACCTGTTCTTTCAACAGCAACATGAACAGGCGGCGCAGCCCGCCGCGATGCGCGGCTTGCGCGGCATCTCGGGTATCGAAGGCGCGCAGCACCACCGCATCATTCTCATCCACCAGCGCGTTGAACAGCGTGACGTTCTGTCCGGCGCGCTTCACTACACGTGTCTCGGTAAACGCTCCGAAACTCCACGAGATATAGCGTTGCTCTGAAACGGCCTCGCCTTTTTCCCCGGTCGCCGCAGTCGCCGCAACAATCGCGGGTGCGGCGCGCGGCGCAAGCTCGCCGTGCAGTTGGGCGAAGTTGCGAGACATGCCGAATTGCCGGCCATACTCATCCACGACGCGGAAATTCATCAGCAAGTGCGGCGGCAACTGTTCGAGGCGGAACGCATCCAGCGGCACATCAAGCTGCTTCTGCTCGCGGATGTAGCGCGCCAGCGCTTGCAACAACGGAGTATTGGAGGCAGGTACTTCACGGCAGAATGCCGCGGCGAATTCCGGCACCGGCACCAGATTGCGGCGCAGCTTTTGCGGCAGCGTCTTGATCAGTTGCACGACCTTCTCCGCCAGGATGCCCGGAATCAGCCATTCGCAGCGCGCCGCGACCACTTGATTGATCAGCGCCAGCGGCACGGTGAGCGTGATGCCGTCATCGTTCTTGCCCGGCGAAAAGTTGTAGCTCAACGCAAAGCTGACGTTGTCAATTTTCAACTGCGGCGGGAACTGGTCGGTGGTGATGCCCGCCGCTTCGTGGCGCATCAGATCGTCTTTTTTCAGGTAGAGCAGTTTTGGATCGGCGCGCTCCGCCTCCTTGCGCCACGATTCAAAGGTCGCGCCGTTGTGGATGTGCTTGGGTACAAGGTCATCGTAGAACGCGAAGATCAGCTCGTCGTCCACCAGCACGTCGGGGCGGCGCGCCTTGTGTTCCAGCGCTTCGATGTCGGCGATCAGTTTCTGGTTGTGCGCGAAGAACGGCGCGCGTGTCTCGAACTCGCCGCCGACCAGCGCTTGGCGTATGAACACCTCGCGCGATTCCGGCACATTCATCGGCCCGTAATGCACGCGCTTCTTCGCGTTCAGCAGCAAGCCATGCAGCGTGCTACGCTCGTAGGCGGTGACTTGCGCGGCCTTCTTCTCCCAATGCGGATCGTAATAATGCCGCTTGATCAGATGCGCGCCGGTTTCCTCCAGCCACTCCGGCTCGATGCGCGCCACGCAGCGCGCATACAAACGGTGCGTCTCAATCAGCTCGCCCGCCATCACCCACTTCGTCCCTTTTTTCGCCAGCACCGAATTCGGCGCAATGAAAAACTTGATGCCGCGCGCGCCCAGATATTCATTGCTCTCCAGACTCTTCATGCCGATGTTGCCGAGCAGCCCGCACAGCAGGGCTTTGTGGATTTGTTCATAGGTGGCGGGTTGCTCTACCGACACCCCCTCCCCAACCCCTCCCCCGGTGGGAGAGGGACTAAAACCGCGCGCTCTGCCAGACGGCTCCCTCTCCCACCGGGGGAGGGCTGGGGAGGGGGAGTCGGGGGTAGCTTTTAGCATCCCCATCTCCGCAACCTGCGCGTGCAGCTGCTGATGCAACTCACGCCACTCACGCAAGCGCAACGGCGACAGGAAATTCTTGCGGCACTCTTCTGCCAGCAGGCGATTGGATTTTTTATCCGCTAGCGCCTGTTCGAACCACGCCCATATCTTCAGGTAGGCGAGAAAATCAGAACGCTCGTCGGCAAAGCGCTTGTGCGCCGCATCCGCCGCTTCCTGCCTGTCCAGCGGGCGTTCGCGCGGGTCTTGCACCGACAGTGCGCTGGCGATGATCAGTATCTCGGTCAGGCAGTGATATTGCCGCCCCGCCAGCAGCAGCCGCGCAATCTTCGGGTCTAGCGGCAGCTTGGCAAGTTCGTTTCCAAGACTGGTGAGTTGCCGCGCTTCATCAATCGCACCCAACTCGGCGAGCAGTTGATAGCCGTCCGCGATCATGCGCGGGGTGGGCGGCTCGATGAACGGGAATTCGGCGATGTCGCCCAGCTCCAGCGCGCTCATGCGCAGGATGACGGTCGCCAGCGACACGCGGAAGATTTCCGGATCGGTGAATTCCACGCGCTGCAAAAAGTCCGCTTCGTCGTACAAGCGTACGCACACGCCGCTCATCACCCGCCCGCAACGTCCAGCGCGCTGGTTGGCGGCGGCACGCGAGATCTTCTCGATGTGCAACTGCTCGACTTTCTGGCGGATGCTGTAGCGATTCACCCGCGCCAGCCCGCAGTCGATCACGTAACCGATGTTGGGCACGGTCAGCGAGGTTTCCGCCACGTTGGTCGCCAGCACCACGCGACGCTGCGCGCCGGTCTTGAACACCTTGTCCTGTTCGGCCGCCGACAGCCGCGCGAACAGCGGCAGCACTTCTATGCCTTTTGGATGATGTTTGCGCAAGACTTCCGCGGTGTCGCGTATCTCGCGCTCGCCGGGCAGGAACACCAGCACATCGCCGCGCAAACCGCCTGCCGCCAGTTCATCCAGCGCAGAACTCACCGCTTGCGGAACATCCTGCGCTTCTCCTTCATCGCTCACCTGCAACGGGCGATAGCGTGTCTCGACCGGGTAACTGCGCCCGGATACCTCGACCACCAGCGCGCCAAAATGTCTGGCGAAGCGGTCGGCATCCAGCGTGGCGGAGGTGATGATGAGCTTGAGGTCGGGGCGGCGCGGCAGCAATTGCTTGAGGTAGCCGAGCAGGAAATCGATGTTCAGGCTGCGCTCGTGCGCCTCGTCGATGATCAGTGTGTCGTACTTTTTCAGCAGCGGATCACTGTGGATCTCGGCAAGCAGAATACCGTCTGTCATCAGCTTGATGCTGGTGTCGGGCGATACCTTGTCATTGAAGCGCACCTTGTAACCGACCGCGCCGCCCAGCTCGGTTTTCAATTCAAACGCGATGCGTGTCGCCACGGTGCGCGCCGCCACACGGCGCGGCTGGGTATGGCCGATGACGCCCAGCACGCCGCGCCCCAGCGTCAAACAGATTTTCGGCAACTGTGTGGTCTTGCCCGAGCCGGTTTCGCCGCACACGATCACCACCTGGTTATCCGCAATGGCGCGCGCCAAATCCTCGCGCTTTTGTACCACCGGCAAATCGGCGGGAAACTCAATAGCAGCAAGGGAGTCGAGCCGCGCTTTGCGGCGCAAGGCACTCGCTGACAACACGGTATTAACGATCAAGAACTCCTCGCAAAAGAAAAGGGACTAGCACCCGGCTAATCCCTCGATGTGGTCGTGTTGCTCTCACTTTAGCAAACCGCAACACGAATATATTCAAATTTTTTGGGTTCAGGCAACCCAACCAGAACTCCCCCGATTGTGGGCCGCAAGACAAGGGGCATTCTACCAAACATTCAGCCCTCGCCTGAACCCGCTAGCATCCCTTGAATTTTTTAATCACGCATTTTCTGGCAAGTTCCCGCGCTTTGGCAATTTGGTCGCCGCTCATTTGCTTTGCCACAAAAGCAAGCTCATCCGGATACTTTCCGGCAAGACTCATCCACATATGCGCCCGCAGGTAATCTTGCGGAACACCCAACTCTCTGGCATACATGATGCCGAGATTATATTGTCCGTCAGCATCACCTTGTTCCGCCGCAAGTCGATACCACTTGGCGGCTTCTTTGTAATCCTGGGGAACACCCAGCCCCAAGTCATATATCGCCCCGAGAATAACCTGTGCCAGAGCATGTCCTTGTTTTGCCGCGAGTCGTAACCACTTGGCTGCTTCCTGGTAATCCTGGGGAACTCCTTGTCCCAGATAATATATCACTCCAAGGCTCAACTGCGCTTTAGCGTTCCCCTGTTTTGCCAGAGGCAGATATAACTTTGCAGATTTTTCATAATCGCCCGCAGAGTAGGCACGCTCTGCATCCGATAGCGAACCGGCCATTACCTGACTTGCCAAGGCAAACAAAAACACACAACCCAGCAACACTTGTCTTTGCAACCGATCCATTTTTATTATCCTTTGATCATCTTCCAATCTCGGGCGCAAGTCACACTTAGACAAGTAAGCGGCCAAATGCGAGCTGTAGAACTGCTGGCCATTATCTCATGACTTATCAGGCAGTTGAAAATCGCATTGCATAAGTCAGCCTTGCAAGGTCCGGCCTCACAAATCGCGCCGCAAAAGGTTAGCTTCCACTTGTCTCATTAATCGGCCGTTCATGAGAAAAATAACGAATTCGAGGCGGATCAATTGTGTATCCCTCTTCTTACAATGGCAATGGGCGGAAATGGCTATATACTTTATGGCCAACGTAACTATTTTACCTGGAGCATCATATGCCTTACGTCAATATCCGCATCGCGGGAACCTTGAGCCGCGAACAGAAAAAACAGATCGCCGCCGAGATCACCGACACGCTGGAGCGCATCGCGCTCAAGCCCAGGTCTTACACCTAATATTGCATTCGATGAGCTGCCCGAAGAGAACTGGGCGATTGCCGGACAGTTGCTAGATGAGTCATAGCGCGGCATTATCCGCACATTGCATCAGGGAGATTCAAATGCCAATCACCGCCACATCCGCTGACTTCGTTGCCTGGTTCCGTTCCGTCGCGCCCTACATCAACGCGTTTCGCGGACGCACCTTTGTGATCGCCTTTGGCGGCGAAGTGGTCGCGGACGGCAAGTTCGTCGAACTGACGCACGACTTCAATCTGCTCGCCAGTCTGGGCATCCGGCTGGTGCTGGTGCATGGCGCGCGCCCGCAGATCGAGCAGCATCTGGCGAAGAACAATCTCGGCGACACTTACCATCACGGCATCCGCCTCACCGATGCGGAAACGATGCAGTGCGTGAAGGAAGCGGTGGGGCGGGTGCGTGTCGAAATCGAGGCGCTGCTGTCGATGGGCTTGGCGAATTCGCCGATGGCCAATGCCGACATCCGCGTGGCGGGCGGCAACTTCATCACCGCGCAACCTATCGGCATCATCAACGGCGTGGACATGATGCACACCGGCAGCGTGCGCAAGGTGGATGTCGCCGCGCTGAACGACCGGATGGAATTCGGCGAAGTCGTGCTGCTCTCACCACTCGGCTATTCACCCACCGGCGAAGTGTTCAACGTCACGCTGGAAGATGTCGCCACCGCCACCGCCATCGCTCTGGATGCCGACAAGCTGGTGTTCCTGATGGACACCGACGGCGTGCAGGACAAGAAAGGCAAGCTGCTCAAGGAACTCACCATCGCCCAGGCGCAAGACGTGCTGTCCACTAAACGCAAACTGCCGGACGACGTGACGCTGTTCCTGCCCTGCGCGATACGCGCCTGCGAAGCGGGCGTGGCGCGCACCCACCTGATCAGCCGCCACACCGACGGCGCGGTGTTGCAGGAACTGTTCAGTGACGAAGGCATCGGCACTATGGTGGTGGAGAGCACGCTCAACACTCTGCGCGATGCCAGCATCGAAGATGTTGGCGGGATATTGAAACTGCTGCGTCCGCTGGAGGCCGAGGGCATCCTGGTGCGGCGCAGCCGCGAATTGCTGGAGCAGGAGATCGAACGCTTCGTGGTGCTGGAACACGACCACCGCATCGTCGGCTGCGCCGCGCTGTACCCGTTCCCCGACGAAGCCGCTGCAGAATTGGCCTGCCTCGCGGTGGAAGCACCGAGCCGCGATCGCGGCTACGGCGAGGCCATTCTCAACCACATGATAGACATCGCCAAGTCGCAAAAGCTGAAAAAATTGTTCGTGCTCACCACGCGCACCGCGCACTGGTTCATCGAGCGGGGTTTTGTCGAAAGCGACGTCTCGGCGTTGCCTGCGCAGAAGAAGTCGCTGTATAACTATCAGCGGAAATCCAAGGTATTTGTCAGAAAAATCTAAAACAATTGGAAAATCTGATTTGCAGTTGTAGATCAGATGAAGCATAGCGCGTTGTACCAGATGGTATTGCCACATATGGCGGAGCATCTGAAAATAGGGAGCAGACTATGCTAGTCCAGGTTTCTGTCATTTAAGGTATTAGGTGAATATATGAAATTAAAAAGGGTGTTGAACGTGGGGGGCAATAATAAGGCAATTCCGCTGCCACATCAGTATGCCGACTTTGAGCATTTGTTACTTGATATCGACCCAAGAGGTTCGCCCGATATTGTATGTGATGCACGCAAGCTCACGACACTGGAAGGCGGTCAGTATGATGCGGTTTATTGCTCACATAACCTTGAGCATTACTACCGCCATGATGTTCCTAGGGTACTTGACGGGTTCTTACATGTTCTTAAGGATGGTGGTTTTGCACAAATACGGGTACCAGACATCAGCGAAGTGATGCGGGTTACCATTGAACGAGGTTTAGATATTGATGACGTACTTTACCAATCTCCTGCCGGGCCGATTATGGTTCTAGACGTGCTGTATGGTTATAGCGTTGAAATCGAGCGAAGCAAGCAAGATTTTTTTGCCCACAAAACCGGCTTTTCACAGAAATCTCTATTGGCAGCACTGCACAGATCCGGGTTCTCAAAAACGTATAGTGTGGTTGGGAACCTGGAAATTAGCGCCTTGGCATTTAAGGGGGTGCCTGACCAAATAACACGCTCTCTCTTCAGCCTTCCTCATGACTAATAAATTATTTCAACAGAATAGGGTCAACACAGTCTTGTACCCTAGCGAATACTAATGCCCCTTCAAATCTTCAGGGTCAGGCATTTGCATGCTCCACCGGCTTTGATGAATTCGGAAACATCTGCTTCGATGACTTCAAAACCGCGTTGCGCCAGTGCGAATTTCAGTTCTGCTGATGCCCGGTGCATGATAACGCGCTGGTCGATGGAGATCGCATTGCAGGCGAAATTTTTTGCGTCCGGTTCAGAGACCCAGATGATGCTTGCACCGAATTCATCGTCAAGGGCTGCCACGCTTGTCCTTGCAAACGCTTTTTCGTAGGCGATGACCTGGCCTTCCGGCAGCGGACAGAATGCAGTGTCGAGGTGATACCAGTGTGGATCGACGAGTTCCAGCCCATGAGCTTCGACATCAAGCACGGCCATGATCTCATCCATCGACCGGGGCTCGCTCCTGATTCCCGATCCGACCCAGAGCCTGCCTCGTGTATCAAACAGCGCATCTCCCGCGCCTTCGAATATTGTTTCTTTCTGAAGGTGCTGCACCGTGTAGCCCTGTGAGGAAAAGAATTTCTCGAAGAATTTTGCTTCAGGCTGCCTTTCGGCATGACGGAACGACGAGACGATGACTTCCTTTCCCCGGACCAACCCTGCATTTGCGGTGAATACCATGTCCGGGAGCCCTGCAACAGGTTCGATCAGGCTGACTGGTGCCAGTCCCGCCACGATGTTATGCAGGTTTTGCCACTGTTGCTTCGCCAGCTCCTTGTTCACTTTCCCCAGGTTGCCTTCCATCCAGGGATTGATCACATAGCACACTTCAAAAAACTTCGGATCGCACATCAGGAAACGCTTCATCGCTTATTCCCGTCGTTCCATTGATCAAACAAAGTGAAGCTCGCGTAGGGCGCATGCACCAGATGGCAATCGCCACATGTGCTAACGCCACTCCGAAACAGGTTGCGTTTCACCCCAAGGCGCCACTTTCAACAACAACAGCATCCCCGGTATCGCCAATGCCGCACACAGCAGGAAGAAGCCGCTCCAGCCCAGTTGTTCCACCAGCCAGCCCGCCGTGGCGTTGACGAAAGTTCGCGGCACGGCGGCGAGGCTGGTGAATAACGCGAACTGGGTGGCGGTGTAGGCGGGATGGGTGGTGTGCGCGATGTAGGCGACGAAGGCCGCCGTGCCCAGCCCGACGCCTAATGCTTCCAGGCCGATCACGAACGCGAGTTGGGTGAGGTGCAGCGCTGTCACTTCCACCTGCGCTCCCTGTATCGCCAGCCAGTAAAAGCCGAGGATGGATACTACTTGCACCGCGCCGAACAGCCACAGCGCGCGATTGATGCCAATCTTCAACATCCAGATGCCGCCGAGCAGCGCACCGATCACCGCCGGCCACAGCCCGGCGTTCTTGGCGATCAGGCCAATCTGTGATTTGGAGAACCCCATGTCGAGGTAGAACGGCGTGACCAGCGCAGTACACAGACTATCGCCGAGTTTGTAGAAGAACAGAAACGCCAGGATCAGCAACGCGCTTTGCCAGCCCTTGCGAGTGATGAATTCGTGGAACGGCTCGACCACTGCATCGCGCAGCGTCTTGGGTGCCATGACCACCAGCGGCTCGTTGACCAACAGCGTCATCACCATGCCGGGCAGCATGAACAGCGCGGTGATCATGAACACCATGTCCCACGGCAGATGGTCGGCGAGGATCAGCGCCAGCGAGCCGGGGATCAATCCGGAGATGCGATAGGCGTTGACGTGCACCGCGTTGCCCAGGCCGAGCTCATTATCGAACAGCAATTCACGGCGATAGGCATCCAGCGCGATGTCCAGCGTGGCGCTCAGGAAAGCCAATAATGTGGCGAGCATGACGATGATGCCCAAATCATTCTGCGGAGAAAAACCGCCCAGCGACGCGATCACCACCAGCAGCGCGGCTTGCGTAAGCAACATCCAACCGCGCCGCCGTCCCAGTATCGGTACCGCATAGCGATCCAGCAGCGGCGACCAGAGGAATTTCCAGGTGTAGGGAAACTGGATCAGCGCGAACGCGCCGATGACCTTGAGATCGATGTGCTCGGTGCGCAGCCAGGCGGGAACCAGATTGAGCAGCAGATACAAAGGCAGACCGGAAGCGAATCCGGTGAACACGCAGATCAGCATGCGGCGGGTGAAGAGTTGTTGCCAGATGGTCACAAAGCCTCCTCACAACTACTGCGCTTGGTGATACTGCGTCGAAATGCGACTCAAAATCCTCATGTATACCGCATACATTCCGGTTTTTCGTCGCATTTCTCCTTGTCTGACCTGCGCTCGTAACGTTGTGCGGAGGGCTCTGACATTCATCAAATCATATCCCGCGCTGAAAACGATACACCGCCGTGCTGCCAAGCAAATTGGGCAACACATTCATTTCATTCTTACCGGTCATCACGCGGCGCTCGAGTATCTCCACGCGATGATCGCCGCAGAACGTTTCGAAGTCATGCAAGGTACACAAATGCACGTTCGGCGTGTCGTACCACTGGTAGGGCAGCTCTCTGGAAACCGGCATGTTGCCGCGCAGCACGTTGAGGCGGTTGCGCCAATAGCCGAAGTTGGGGAAGCTGACGATACCCTCGCGCCCGACGCGCAGCATTTCCTGTATCAGTGGCTCGGTGTGGCGCGTGGCTTGCAGCGTCTGCGACAGCATCACGTAATCGAACGAGTTGCTCTCGAAATCCGACAGGCCGGAATCCAGATCATTCTGGATCACGTTCACGCCGTTGCTGATGCAGGACACGATGCCGGGATCGCTGATCTCCACGCCGTAACCGCGCACCTCGCGGGTTTCCTTGAGATAGCGCAGCAGGCTGCCGTCGCCGCAACCGAGGTCGAGCACTGTTGCGCCCTTCGGTATCCATGCGGCGATCGCGGCGAAATCGGGCCGCTCCAGAATAAATTTGGCATCTATCTGGCTCATGCGGCAAACTCCCTCGCAACCTTATCAAGGTAAGTGCGCATCACGTCAAAGTAGTACTTATCCTGCATCAGGAACGAATCATGCCCGTGCGTCGAGGTGATTTCCGCATAGCTGACATTGCGCCGATTGTGCAACAAAGGCCGCACGATTTCGCGCGAGCGTTGCGGCGAAAAACGCCAGTCGGTAGTGAACGACACCACCAGAAAATCCGCCTTGGCGCGGGAGAACGCCTTGTTCAGATCGCCGCCGAACTCATGCGCCGGATCAAAATAATCGAGCGCCTTGGTCATCAGCAGATAGGTGTTGGCATCGAAATAAGCTGCGAACTTGTCGCCCTGATAGCGCAGATAGGATTCGATTTCGAACTCGATGTCATAGCTGTAACTGAATCGGCCGGATCGCAACTCGCGCCCGAACTTGTCCGCCATCGCATCGTCGGACAAATAGGTGATATGCCCCAGCATGCGCGCCAGTCTCAGCCCGCGCGTCGGCACCACGTTGTGCCGGTAGAAATCGCCGCCGTGAAAATCCGGGTCGGTCAGTATTGCGTTGCGCGCCACGTCGTTAAAAGCGATGTTCTGCGCGGTGAGGCGCGGCGCGGCGGCAATCGCAAAGACGTGGCGTACCCGTTCGGGATGGGCCAGCGACCATTGCAAGGCCTGCATCCCGCCCAGACTGCCGCCGATTACCGCCGCGAATTGCCGGATGCCGAGCAGGTCGGCAAGGCGCGCCTGCGACTCCACCCAGTCTTCCACCGTAATCACCGGGAAGCTCGCCCCGTAAGCCTGGCCCGTTTCGGGATTGATCGTGGACGGGCCGGTCGAACCATGACAACCGCCAAGATTGTTCAACCCGAGGACAAAGAACTTGTCGGTATCGATCGGCTTGCCGGGGCCGATCATGGTGTCCCACCAGCCCACGTTCTTGGGGTCGTCGGCGTAATAGCCGGCAACATGATGATGGCCGGATAGCGCGTGGCAAATCAGGATCGCGTTGGATTTATCGGCATTCAGCTTGCCATAAGTCTCATACACCAGTTCATAGCGCGGCAGCACCGCACCGCTGCGGAATACCAGCGGGGTGTCGAACGCTGCGCGCTGTGCGCTGACGATGCCGATGCTATTAGATGCGCTCAAGTTGTCGCCCTGAAAACAAAAAACCCGCTCGGCTAAAGCGGAGCGGGTTGCCTCGCTTTAGCTGGTATGTTTAAAGTGCCCCGCAAGCTGATGTCAAATCGGCACTGATGAAACTACTAGCCATTCGACTAAACGAGTACACAACACTCGTTAAGTCGCTGGTTATGGTGCGCAGTTTCCGCGTTTTGTGAAATGCTGTCAATGAATTCCGGGCGGCATTCTTCAGCGTTTATGCGGACATTTCTTTTTTGTGCAATCCGCGTAGATATGAAGCGAGTGGTCGCGAATAGTGAAGCCGAGCTCGGTGGCAACTTTTTCCTGGCGGGTCTCGATGGCCTTATCGTGGAATTCCTCGACATGGCCGCATTGCAGACAAACGATATGGTCGTGATGGTCGCCCTTGTTCAGTTCAAACACCGATTTGCCGCCCTCAAAATGGTGCCGCACCAGCAGCCCGGCCTGTTCGAATTGGGTCAGCACACGGTACACCGTTGCCAGGCCCACGTCTTCTCCGCTGCTGAGCAACTGCTTATAAACGTCTTCCGCACTCAAATGGCGTTCTTTGCTGTTTTCAAACAGATCCAGCACCTTAAGCCGTGGCAAGGTGGATTTGAGGCCGGCACTTTTGAGGTGTTCGGGTTGGTGCATATCGTTACCTCCCAATTATTTTGAAACATCATGCCAGAAACTTGTTGCAATTGCAAATAAGAACGATTATCATTCGTATAAATCATTAAGGGGATCGCCTTGAAACGCTTGTTGCTTATCGCACTACTACTTCCATTCAGCGCTTACGCGGCCGACTATATGCTGACAATTAAAGACCACCAATTCCAGCCGGCCGAGCTCACGGTTCCGTCCGGCACGAAGATCAAGCTCCTGATCGAGAATCAGGATGCCGCCCCGGAGGAATTCGATAGCTATCCGCTGAACCGGGAAAAAGTGATTGCCGGACACAGCAGCGCCACAATATACATCGGCCCGCTTACCCCCGGACGTTACCCGTTCATCGGAGAATTTCACGCAACCACCGCCCAAGGCGTCATCGTCGCCCAATAGGCCAATAAGACAATCAGGAGAGCACCATGTTCGGAACTGCCATCATCGTTTTTCGGGAAGTACTGGAAGCATCCATCATCATCGGGATTCTCGCTGCTGCGACGCGCAGTATCCCCGGCAGCAGACGCTGGCTGGTCGCCGGACTGCTGGCCGGGCTGGCAGGCTCCGGAGTGGTCGCAGCTTCAACCGACGCGATCGGATCGCTGGCCAACGGAATCGGCCAGGAAATTTTCAACGCCATCGTTCTCGGTATCGCGGTGCTGATGCTGGCATGGCACAACATCTGGATGTCGTCGCACGGTGCCGTGCTGGCGGCCAACGCAAAATTAGTGGGCCGTGACATTCGCGACGGGAACAGCGAGTGTTCGGTGCTATTGGTCATCGTCGGCTTGGCCGTGCTCAGGGAAGGATCGGAAACCGTGCTGTTCCTCTATGGCATCGCCGCCTCGAACGACGGCGGGCAATCCTCAATGATACTCGGCGGCATGGTCGGCATGCTGCTCGGCATCGCGGTCGGTTACACGCTTTACGCCGGACTGGTGCGCGTGCCGATGCGCTGGTTCTTTGCCGCGACCGGCATATTGGTATTGCTGCTGGCGGCCGGCATGGCCTCGCAGGCCGCGCATTTCCTGATCCAGGCCGACTTGCTGCCCAGCCTCGCCGCACCGCTGTGGGACACCTCGGCGGTGCTGCCGGAAAGCGGACTGCCCGGCATGTTGCTGCACAGCCTGATCGGCTATGACTCCCGCCCGGCAGGCATGCAGATCGTCTTCTACCTCACCGCGCTGGTCGCCATTTTCATCGGCATGAAATGGGCTGCCCGCCGCCCCCATCAAGTTGCCATAAAGAAATGAACTGCTTATGAAAAAATCTTTGTCATTTTCACTTTCTCTTTCTCTGGGCGTCCTGCTCTCCGGAATTGTTTGCGCTCAGGATGTTTTTGCCGGCGCTGCGGATTACATCTATACCCCCGTCGTCGAATACGGCGAGCGTGAGATCGACGTCAAGATCGGCGCAAACACGCCGCAAGCCGGAAAACGCGCACAAGGCGCCAGCCTCGGTTACGGTTACGGCGCAAAGGAATACTGGTTCACCGAGGTCTATCTGAAACAGGAGCGTAGCGGAAGCGCTGACGCCAACCTGGCCGAATGGGAAAACAAATTCCAGTTCACCGACACCGGGCAATACCCGGTCGATGCCGGACTCATCACCGAACTGGAAGCGCCGTTAAGCGCTAATGCACCGTGGGAGTTCAAGCTCGGCCCATTGCTGCAGACCGAATTCGGCAAGCTCCAGTTGAACGGTAACTTGCTTTTTGAGCGCGCGTTCGGAAAGGCAGATGAAAGTGGCGTGCCATATAGCACCAACTTCAGTTATCAGTGGCAAGCCAAATACCGCTGGCAGCCCGTTCTGGAATTCGGCATGCAGGGCTTCGGTGAAATGGGAAAATGGAACGACTGGAACAATCAGTCCAACCAGAACCACCGCATCGGCCCGGCAATCTTCGGCAAGTTCGCGTTCGGCAACCGGCAAGCCATCAGGTACAACGCCGCATGGCTGCTCGGGGCAAGCAACGCCGCGCCTACGCACACCTTCAGGATGCAGGTCGAGTATGAGTTCTAGGGCACCTCTAGGCGTTGAGGCGATCAAGCAACTCGCGAATTTTCATCGGGTCATCGGCGCGCAGAATCTTCTGTGTAAATAAGGCGATTTCCGGCAGGCTGGTGGTGAGCACACGCTGCTTGATGCTCGGCACTTGCGCCGAGAACATGGAGAACTGGCGCAAGCCAAAGCCAAGCAACAGGCGCGTGTAAGCCAATTCACCGGCCATTTCGCCGCACACAGAAATCGGCACGCCCAGTTTGTTGGATGTGACTATGACATGCGACAGCAAGTGCAGCACGGCTGGATGCAGCGGGTCATAGAGATGCGCGACTTCCTCATCGGTACGGTCTATCGCCAGGGTGTATTGAATCAAGTCGTTGGTGCCGATGGACAGAAAGTCCAGTTTCCTGGCGAACACATTGAGCGCCAAAGCCGCGGCGGGTATCTCGATCATGCCGCCGATTTTCACCTCGCGGTCATACGGGATGCCTTCGTCATCCAGGTTTTGCTTGGTCGCGGCGATGAACTGCAAAGTCTGGTTAAGCTCCGATACGCTGGACAACATCGGTATCAGTATTTTGACGTTGCCGTAATGCGTGGCGCGCAGCAGCGCGCGCAACTGAGTGCGGAACAATTGCGGCTCGGCCAGACACAAACGAATCGCGCGCAGCCCCAATGCGGGATTGTTGGCGACGCGCTCCGCGCCTTTGATTTGTTTGTCTGCGCCCAGATCGAAGGTGCGAATGATGACGGGCTGGCCTTCCATGCCCGCAGCTGCGGCCCGGTACGCCTCGAACTGTTCTTCCTCATCCGGCAAGTTGTCGCGGTTGAGGAACAGGAATTCGCTGCGAAATAAACCAATTCCGGTCGCGCCATTTTCCTTCACTTCGACAATGTCCTCCGGCTTCTCAATGTTGGCATGCAACTCGATGACCGTGCCGTCCAGAGTGTTGGCGCGCGCGGTACGCAGCCGCTTGAGTTTCTTGCGCTCCAGCTCCCATGCACTTTGGCGCAGCTTGTATTCGGCAAGTATCAGCTTGTCGGGATTGACGATCAGCACGCCCTGTTCGCCGTCCAGGATCAGCACATCGTCTTCACGAATCAGTTCTCGCGCATGATGCAGACCCACCACGCACGGCGTGTTCAGACTGCGCGCGACGATCGCGGTGTGCGATGTCGCGCCGCCCACATCGGTAATGAAAGCGGCATATTGATGCGGTTTGAACTGGATCAGATCGGCGGGGCTCAAGTCATGCGCCACCAGTATCGTCTCGACATCGTGGCGCGCCGGCGGCGGCTGGTGTCCGGGTTGCCCGAGCAATTGCTTGAGCAACCGTTCGGCGACCTGGGTCACATCGGTCTGCCGCTCGCGCAAATAGGCATCTTCAAACTGGTCGAACTGCGCAACCAAAGTTTCTGTCTGCGTTTTAAGCGCCCATTCGGCATTGCAATATTCATTGGCGATCATCTCGCGCGGCGCGACGCTCAACAGCGGATCGTCCAGAATCATCTGGTGCAATTCGAGGAATGCATCGAACTCGGCGGCGGCGTAGGTCGGACGATTGCTGCGCAGGCTGGCGAATTCATTGCGCGTGGCCAACAATGCGGCATCGAAGCGCGCGATCTCCTCCGCCAGAAATTGTTTGGGCAGCACGTAATGCACCACTTCCAGCGAAGTGTGCGAAACCAGGTGCGCATGGCCGATGGCGATGCCGCTGGAAACTGCGATGCCGTGCAGAGTAAAACTCATCGATTTCCCCAAAGAACCGTAGCGAGCAAGCCAAGATGCAAGGAGCCGCGCAACGAACGACAAGACATATCGAGTGGATAGGCGAGGAGTGAGCGAGCACGTGACGCAGCAGATTGGCTGCGCAGCAGGTTATTTGGGGAAATCATTCGCCCTCTCCGAAGTAATCATTGATCAATTTCAACAACGCCTGCATCGCCTCGGCCTCATCTTCGCCATTGGTCTCAATGACTATCGTCGTGCCCTTGGCAGCGGCCAGCATCATCACGCCCATGATACTTTTGGCATCCACGCGGCGATTGTTGCGCGTCATCTTCACCTCGCATTTGAAGCTGGAAGCAAGTTGTGTGAGCTTGGCAGAGGCGCGCGCGTGCAGGCCAAGTTTATTGATGATCTGCGCATCTTGTTGCTGCATTCTAGTTTTCGGGATTGATGTAAGTTATACATCCGCGGCCGCCTTCTACGGCGATCTTCGCCAGCTCCGGCAGCGTCGTGGCGGGATAACACGCCACGCGCAGCAGCATCGGCAGATTCAACCCCGCCACCCCCATCACGCGTTCGGCACGGCACAATTGCCGTCCGATGTTGCTGGGCGTGGCGCCATACACATCCGCCAAAATCAGCACGCCACCGCCCGTATCGAGTTGTTTGATGAGTGCCTGTCCTTCGGCCAATTTTAGTTGCGGATCATCACCGGCCAACACCGATAACACTTTAAGATTGGGCGGCACTTCGCCCAGCACATGCCTGATGCAATTCACAAAGCTATCACCCAGCCCGTTGTGCGTCACCAATAAAATTCCCGTCACACGTCACCCCTTTTTATATGAAACCAATGGCATATGCCACCAGCAACGCAGCGCCCAGCAAAAAGATCCAGCCATAGCGGGCGAACCAGCGCAGCACATTTGCTTTCTCGGTATCAGTTTGTTGCTCCCCGGCGACGATCGCGCCGATCTTGCGCAACGCATTGATACCCACCGCGCGGCGCACTTTTTGTTCCACGATGTTTTGTTCAGGACTCTGCGTGGGCTCGGGATTATTCACGGTTCGACCTCCGGATGAATGTTCTTGTCGGTGAATTCTAGCCTTTTCTGCAACCCGGCTGTGAGATGGATATGGCCTTGCCCGTCCACCAGCATCGCCTCGGACAGGCCCATCTGCGTGGCGGCAGCGCGCCAGCCTCGCGCTCCCGCGATGAACAGTGGCTTGGAAGCCGCATCGGACAACACCCCCGCGCGTGTGCCCTGGGTCAAAATAGTAACCGCCTGCACGCCCTGCATCGGATAACCGCTGCGCGGATTGATCAGATGGCAGTAACGCACATTGCCCAGCATGAAGTAACGCTGGTAATCACCCGAAGTGCCGATGGCCTCGCCGTCGTGCAGATCCAGAGTCGCCAGCGCTCCGGACTTGCGCGGATGCTGGATACCGACGCGCCACGGGCGATTGCCATGCTGGCCAAGCGCCAGGACATTGCCGCCGATGTTGATCAGCGCATTGTGGATGCCCTGCTTGTGCAGCAACTCGGCGGCGCGATCCAGTGCGTAGCCTTTGGCATAGCCGCCCAGATCCACCTGCACGAATTTATTTTTACTCTGCGCCCTGCCGCGCACGATCGAGATGTCGCTCATCTGCGGATTGGCCGCGACCCATTGTGCGACTAGCTTTTCGCCCGGTTGCACAGGTTTGAATTCATCGGCGTGAAAGCCCCACAACTGAACCAACCCCCCGATAGACGGATTGAACAAGCCTTGCGACTGCTGCGAAAGTTGCGCAGCATCTTGCAGTATGGCGACGAGCTCTGCCGAAATAGCATCACTTTCGCCCTTTGCGAACGCCGCGTTCAATTCGCTCAGTTCACTTGGTTGCCACGCGTGCAACATGTCGTGCAAGCGTTGAAACTCTTGCATCACCCCGCTCACCGCCTGCTTGGCGCGAACTTCGTCCTCACCATAGATGCTGATTTCTACCAGCGTGCCGAACACATAGCCCTGCTCCTGATACAGCGGTTCTTTGCCTGCACAAGCAGTGAGCAGCAGAGCGGCAACTATAGCAAAAAAGCGCATCGGCGTAGCCATCTATGGATTTTCAGCCGCCTCGATTTCCAGCGCCGCGGCCAGCAATGCCAATCGCGCCACCACACCGTATGCATAAAAACGGTTGGGCGTGTCGTCCGGCTCGCAATCAGGATTCGGCATCGTGCAACAGGCTTTGAACGCCAACGGCTCGAAATGCATCCCCGCTGTGTTGAGATTTTCATCCACGCCACGGGTGGTATGCACGCGATAAAATCCGCCGACCACGTAATGATCGATCATGTATATCACCGGTTCGGCCACCGCCTCGTTGATTTGTTCGAAGGTGTACACCCCTTCCTGTATCAGCACATCCGAGACTGCCAAGCCCTCCTTCACCACCGCCATCTTGTTGCGCTGCTTGCGGTTCAGGCCGGTAATTTCGCTGGCATCCTTCACCGTCATGATGCCCATGCCGTACGTCCCCGCATCGGCTTTGACGATGACGAAAGGATCATGTTTCACGCCGTACTCAGCATATTTGACGCGTATCTTTTGCAGCACGACATCCACCTGAGCGGCGAGACATTCCTCGCCGACGCGCTCCTGGAAATTGACCTGGTCGCAAGTGGCAAAATACGGATTGATCAGCCACGGGTCGATATCGAGCAGCTTGGCAAAATCGCCTGAAACACGATCATAGGCGGCAAAATGCTGCGACTTGCGCCGCGTGTACCAACCGGCAGAAAGCGGCGGAAAAACCGACTGCTCAAGATTTTTCAGAATGTCGGGCACGCCGCCGGACAAGTCGTTGTTGAGCAGCACCACGCACGGATCAAAGCCCGCCAGGCCAAGCCGATTGCCGTTCCGCACCAGCGGTTCCAGCGTCAACGTGCCGCCGTTGGGTAATTGAATCTGCGTGGCTGCGGCGATCTCCGGCAGCAGGCTGCCCACCCGCACAATCATCCCGGCTTGCTTGAGGATCATCACGATCTGCGCGACGTTTTGCAGATAAAACAAATTGCGCGTGTGGTTCTCCGGTATCAGCAAAACACCGCGCGCTTCCGGGCAGATTTTCTCCACCGCGATCTGCATGGCCTGCACGCACAGCGGCAGAAAATCGGGGTTGAGATTATTGAAGCCGCCGGGAAACAGGTTGGTGTCCACCGGTGCCAGCTTGAAGCCACTGTTGCGCAAATCCACCGAGGCGTAGAACGGCACGGCGTGCTCCAGCCATTGCGTGCGAAACCAATGCTCTATGGTCGGCATGCCGTCCAGAAAGCGCCGCTCCAGATCAAGCAGCGGGCCGGTCAGTGCGGTGGTGAGATGGGGGACCATAATATCCTGCGAATAATTGACCCGGCACATTCTAGCCGATAGCCGCTGCCTCCGGATAAATCCGCAACCTTTTATGCATGCAGGGTGTTCTGGTTGCGCGCCGGTTATCATTTGAATTCCGTGCACGCAAAATTCAGTACAAAAAAAGCCGGCTTGCGCCGGCCTTTGCGAAGATCGCTTCTCGGTTACTTGGCCAAAGCCAGAATAAATTGAACCAATTCTTTGATTGCATCCTGTTTCTTGCCGGATGGATCAAGTGCAGGCATAGGTGTAGCACCCCACACGCCACCGCCACCCTTGGATACTTTAATGATCAGCCTGGCTTCGGCTCCCGCATCACCTTTGTATTTTTTAGCAACGTCCATCCAGGCCGGACCAACCACCTTCTTGTCAATTGAGTGACAAGCGGCGCAGCCGTTCTTCTTGGCCAGATCCGGCATGTCGGTAGCCATTGCGCTGCCTGCAACCATCAATCCTGCTGCTGCTATGCTTACGATAATAGATTTCATGATTCCTCCGTCATATTTCGAACTACGTTACAAACCAAAGTGAAGGACAAACTCAATATCAGGTTATGCCCTCGCTTGGGATTATACCCCTCTTCATGCAATAACAATGTGCTGCGGAGGGCGTAAAGACCAGCGCCGGAACAATAACAGTGAACCCGCATTGATCCTCGTCGATAACTTCCCTGAGCTCTCTCTTTAAAAACTCTGAATTTCATTTGTGCTGCTTGCCACTCAGTTTACGCATCAGCTCCATGGCTTCTTGCGGAGAAAGTTCCCGCTCCTTGACCCGGTTAAATAATAGCCATAGCGCGGCACCGTTGAACAACACGAATATCACCTCCAGATACAGTATCGGCGTAACGATGGTGAGCATGGGCCCTGCCATGAAAATGAAGTAGAACCCCTGNNAGCAGAATCACCGTCAGGTTAGCCGCTACCACTAACAGTATGGCGTTCTGGTAATTGAAACGTCCCTTCGTGCCGATGATATTTTTGACATCGCGCAACAGCAGCCAGGCAATCCCGGCATTCACCAGCAACACCACAATTTCGAGAAACAGCA
>PLBS01000041.1:30231-60254 GCA_003134595.1 Gallionella sp.
CCCTCGATCCTGTTGCCTGTCCGTCGTTCGCCTGTCTATTGTTTTTCTGCGATCGGTAAGAACCAGTCCACCCATTTTTCCCGTAGTCAGCCATGGCCCATTCGTTCCGAACGGGTTTGCTTTGCGGCGATCATTCCCGGTTCTTAAGTCCATATTTCCTTACAGCGCGAAGAAATCAACATGCTTGCATTATCCCCTATTGCCTACCTTTCCATGAACCTTGTGCGCATTATGCAGAAGAGAAGTTGAGGGTGCGCTCTGCGCATCATGGTGCATTGAATGTGCCCACTCGCTGATGCATGGCGGATAAATACGCGTAGAGCATAGGCGAAAAGAATAACGTTAGATTGACACCAAAAAACCGTTCGGCAGTCTCCCCGCTCTGGCTGTGGGTGTCAATATGCCGGGTAATAATGCCACGCGGTGTTAAAATCGCGCTCCAAAATTTTCAGAAATCGATTTTTACATGCTTTCCACCGCTAACATCACCATGCAGTTCGGGGCGAAGCCCCTGTTTGAAAACGTTTCCGTGAAATTCGGCGACGGCAATCGTTACGGGCTGATCGGCGCGAACGGTTGCGGCAAGTCCACCTTTATGAAAATCCTCGGCGGCGATCTGGAGCCGTCTTCCGGCTCGGTGATGATCGACAAGAATGAGCGTCTCGGCAAGCTGCGTCAGGATCAGTTCGCCTTTGAGGACATGCGCGTGCTGGATGTGGTGATGATGGGCCACGCCGAGATGTGGGCGGCGATGGCGGAGCGCGATGCGATTTATGCCAACCCGGATGCCAGCGAAGAAGACTACATGCGCGCCGCCGATCTGGAAGCGGAGTTCGCCGAATACGACGGTTACACCGCCGAACCGCGCGCCGGGGAATTGTTGCTCGGCGTGGGCATTCCGATCGAGTTGCATCAGGGGCCGATGAGTGCGGTCGCGCCCGGTTTCAAGCTGCGCGTGCTGCTGGCGCAGGCGTTGTTCTCCAATCCGGACATCCTGTTGCTCGACGAGCCGACCAACAATCTCGACATCAACACCATCCGCTGGCTGGAAAACATTCTCAACGCGCGCAACTGCACGATGGTCATCATCTCGCATGACCGCCACTTCCTGAATAGCGTGTGCACCCACATGTCGGATCTGGACTACGGCAAGATCACCACTTACCCCGGCACTTACGACGAATACATGCTGGCCGCCACGCAGGCGCGCGAGCAGCAATCGGCGGACAATACCAAAGCCAAGGAAAAAGTCGCCGAACTGAAAGCCTTCGTGGCGCGCTTCTCGGCGAATGCGTCCAAGGCCAAGCAGGCCACCTCGCGCGCGCGCCAGATCGACAAGATCAAGATTGAAGACATCAAACCATCCAGCCGCCAGTACCCGTTCATCCGCTTCGAATATGACGAGCGCGAGAAGCTGCACCGCGTCGCGGTGGAGGTGCAGAAGATGGCCAAGGGCTTCGACAAAATGCTTTTTTCCAACGTGAACTTCCGCATTGATGCGGGCGAAAAAATCGCCATCATCGGCCCGAACGGGATCGGCAAGACCACGCTGCTGCGCTGCCTGGCGGGCGATCTGCAACCCGACACCGGCACCATCAAGTGGACGGACAAAGCCAAGATCGGCTACTACGCACAGGACCACACCGCCGACTTTGCCGAAGATAAAATCATGACCGACTGGATGACCTATTGGCGCGGCCCGAACGATGACGATCAAACCGTGCGCGCCACGCTGGGCCGTTTGCTGTTCTCCGGCGACGATGCCAAGAAACGGGTGAAGGTGCTGTCTGGCGGCGAGAAGGGACGCATGTTGTTCGGCAAGCTGATGCTGCAAAGGAACAATGTGTTGCTGATGGACGAGCCGACCAACCACATGGACATGGAATCCATCGAGTCGCTCAACACCGCGCTGCTGGAATTCAAAGGCACGCTGATGTTCGTCAGCCATGACCGCGAGTTCGTTTCGTCGCTGGCAACGCGCATCATCGAGATCACCGCCAAGGGTATTTCCGATTACCATGGCACTTATGAAGAATATTTGCGCGACCAGGGGATGGCACTGTAAAAGCCTGCTGCGCTCTTGAAAAATAATTATGGGTACCTCTAAAAATTCAGAGTTCGCCCAAATGCAAGGCGCGGAAAAAATTTCGCAGCGCCGCATATGATTGATATGTTAGCAAGAAATTTTNNAACGCAGCAGTTGGGATGAAATCTGGATTTTTAGAGGTGCCCATATGACCGAACACCGCTACACGCTGACACTCTCATGCCCGGACCGGGTCGGCATCGTCGCGGCGGTAAGCGGCTTTGTCGCGCAGCACAGCGGCTGGATCGTGGAAGCCAGCTATCACACCGATCTGGAGACGCAACGCTTCTTCATGCGCCAGGAGATCCGCGCCGATTCGTTGCCATTCGATGCGGCGGAATTGCGCGCGCGTTTCAGCAAACTGGCGAATGAATTTCAGATGAACTGGCAGGTCAGCGATACCAAAGTAAAAAAGCGCGTGGTGCTGCTGGTCAGCCAGCAGGATCACTGTCTGAACGACCTGCTGCATCGCTGGCGCAGCGGCGAATTGCAAGTGGATATCCCCTGCGTGATTTCCAACCACGAAGATTTGCGCGGCTTCGTCGAGTGGCATGGCATTCCATTTCATTATGTGAAGATGCCCAATAAAAATGAACAAGACAAGGCTGCCGCCTTCGCGGAAATCGCGCGATTGTTCGATGCGGCCAACGGCGACGTGATGGTGCTGGCGCGCTTCATGCAGATCATGCCGCCGGATTTATGCACCCGTTATGCGGGGCGCATCATCAACATTCATCACAGCTTCCTGCCTTCCTTCGCCGGAGCTAGGCCTTACCACCAGGCCTACCATCGCGGCGTGAAACTGATCGGTGCGACTTGTCATTATGTTTCCGACGAACTGGATGCGGGACCGATCATCGAGCAGGACACCATGCGCATCGACCATGGCGACAGCGTCGAAGACATGGTGCGCTACGGCAAGGACATCGAAAAAGCGGTGCTGGCGCGCGGCCTGCGCTATCACGTGGAAGACCGGGTGCTGGTGTGCGGCAACAAGACCATTGTGTTCCGCTAGATCGTTTCCTTTAATCATGGCAAACAATCACCATGCTTGATTGAAGGGTTGGACTTTCGATCACGTAAGGATGAGCTTCGTGCCGGCGATGAACAAGACCACCGCCAAAAAACGCTTGAGGATAACGGAGTCAAAGCGGCGACTGCCAAAATATGATCCGATACCGCCGCCCAGTGCGGCGGCCACAAAAAGCGGGACGATGATCGAGGGCAGGGATCGTGTATTTGCGAAATAGCCAGCCAGCCCGGCCATGGAATTAACCAAAATGAACAGCGCAGAAACTGCGGCGGCTGTCTTCACCTCGGCCCAGCCCATGAACAACAGTATCGGTGTGAGGAAGATCCCGCCGCCCGTGCCGGTCAGGCCGGAAATAAATCCGATGCCCGCGCCGGCCGCGATGGCCTGAAAGCGGGGCGGTTGCAGAATCTGTTTGTCGCGTTGCAACTCAAAAAGGCAGCGCACAGCCGAAAAGATCAGGACCATGCCCAGGATAATTTTGAAGATGTAGGTAGGCAAGCTGACATAGCCGCCGAGAAACGCGAACGGCACAGCGAGGATTGCAAAAGGCCAGAACAATCGCCACGAAAAATGCCCGGCCCTGTAGAACTGCCAAGTGGCGATCGATGCCACCAAAACGTTCAGCGACAAAGACGTGGGCTTGATCACCGAAGGCGCCAATGAGAGCAGAGACATCACGGCGATGTAGCCGGACGCGCCGGCATGGCCTACCGACGAGTACAGGATCGCAATGACAAAAATGCCCGCGGTCAATTCGAGGAGGGTTTCAAGCGGCATCGGGTTTGGCTACTGCGTGCGCCGGACGAAATGCTCGACACTGTTCAGCATCAGTTTCCAGATAAGCGCCGCCGATGAGATCAATGCAATACGGCACCGCAGGAAACACGGCGTTCAGGCAGTCGGCTATCGCTGATGGTTTGCCGGGCAGGTTGATAATCAGGCATTGCTCGCGGATGCCAGCGGTCTGGCGCGACAGGATCGCGGTGGGCACGAATTTCAGTGAAGCGGTGCGCATCAGTTCGCCGAAGCCCGGCATCATCTTGCCGCATACCGCTTCGGTGGCTTCCGGTGTGACATCGCGCAAGGCCGGGCCGGTGCCGCCAGTGGTGACGATCAAACAGCACTGCTCGACATCGCTCAATTCGCGCAAGGCCGCTTCGATCTGCGGCTGCTCATCCGGAATCACTCTGGCCACTGCCTGCCACGGGCTGCTCAGCACCCGTGTAAACCAGGCATGGATAGCCGGGCCGCCCTTGTCTTCGTATTCGCCGCGACTGGCACGATCCGAAATCGTCAGGATACCGATCCGTGCCGTACTCATGAGCTTGCCCCGCTGTGTTCCTGAAAGACCGTGCCGTCCAGTAATTGCACCTCGGCTTCGTCCCCGGCGGCCAGACCATTACTGTCACTCGGCACGAAAAGCAAACCATCCGCATGCGCCATCGACATCAATACGCCACTGCCCTGCGAGCCGGTGGCGGTGGCCAGATAACCCGAAGCATCGCGGCTCAACACCACGCGAATCAGTTCGGTGCGTCCGGGACGATGTTTCACGGCGTGCGCCAGTCTCGCCGATATGGTACGTCGATAAACCCGACGATGCCCCATCATGTTGCGCAGTGCCGGTGCCACGAATTGCTCGAAACACACCATGCTGGAGACCGGGTTACCCGGCAGGCAGAACACCAGGTTATCGGGCGTGGTGCCGAAGGCCAGCGGGTGTCCAGGGCGGATCGCCACGCGCCAGAAGTGCATATGTATGCCCAGTGCCTCTATGGTCGGGCGCACGAAATCATACACACCCACTGATGTACCGCCGGAGATCAGCAACACATCAAACTCCAGTCCGCGCATCAGATACTGCGACAACTCGATCGGATCGTCGCGGGCAATACCGAGCAGCACCGGCTCTATACCCAAGGCCTGCACTTGCGCCAGCAGCGTGTAACTATTGGCATCGGGAATCTTGTTCGGGTCGAACGGTTCATCCAGTCCTTCCAGCTCATCGCCACTGGACAGGATCGCCACGCGCGGACGACGATACACCGCGACTTGCGCATGCTTCACCATCGCCAGAATGCCCAACACCCCCGGCGTGATTTCCACACCCGCGTCGAACACCACTGCACCGTTGCGCAGATTCTCGCCGCGTGAGCGTATATCCGTACCCTTCACGGCCAGCTGGTTCACCTGCACCGTGTCGGCATCCTTTACTTTGTCAAAATCGGGCGCTTGCGTATCCTCGACCCGGATCACCGTGTCAGCACCTTTCGGGATCGGCGCGCCGGTCATGATGCGCGCGCACTGCCCGGGCAACACCGCCATGGTAGGTATATCTCCCGCCTTGATGTCTTCGACCACTGCAAGGGTAGCGGGGATGATGTGCAAGTCGGCGACGCGCAGCGCATAGCCATCCATTGCCGAAACGTCATAAGGCGGGTGATCGCGATTAGACCGTACCTGCTCGGCCAGCACCCTGCCCAAAGCCTGGGTCAGCCCTACCTTTTCGATGCCTGCTCTTGAACTGTGTTGCAGGATACAGCGCTGTGCGTCAGTCAGAGAAAAATATTCCATGCCTTATTCAAAACCCCCATGCCTTATTCAAAACCTTGGGCTATCGCCACATCTTGTGGCGTATCCAGATCAAAAAAACTACGCAGTTGCGGATCCGTTCGCAACATCTCCGCCTCATCCACGTAACAGACATTCAAATGACTAATCGCTCCTAACAAACTTTTTTCGCCAAGAGACAGGCTGGCGCGCATAGTCGCAATACAACTGCTTGAATAGAATGCCGCCAGCGGTTGCAAGCGGCCATCTACCACCGGCACGACTGCCTGATATTGTGCACGATAGGTCGCCAACTGCTCGACCAGAGCAGGCGATACGAAAGGCATATCGCAGCCCACCACGAAGGCCCATGGCGAGGTGACTTGTACCAGTGCACTGACCAGGCCGGTCAATGGGCCACCATCCGCATGCAAATCGCAGACTTGCGGCAATGCGATTTCCGGGCGCGGCTGGCGCACGCTGAGGATGGTGACGGTAAACAGCCGCTGCATGGTGTCGATCACAGCGTGGATCAATGGCTGACCGGCAAACGCCAGCATGGCCTTGTCTTGCCCCATGCGGCGCGAATCACCGCCTGCCAGTATGATCGCCGTGCAATCTTCAATCATTTTTCCAATCCCATTTCATCGGTGAAACTGCGTTGGCTTCCTCTCTCACTCCTAGCCGTACCTGCGTACTGTCTGCGTCGTTCACTTGTCGCCGCCTTGTTTGACCTTCGAAATAGAATTGGAATATTGCATGTTATCCAGCATGAATTGAACGATCGCGCTGATATCGTCGAGTGCGAAATGCGGCAACTGCGGATAGACCTTCTCCACATCTGTCACCAGCGCGATCAATCCATCTTCGATCGCGCAGCGTGCAACTGGGCAACATATGGCACGCAGAACTTCGATCTTATTGCATGACGTGCGAGAAAATCCTTCAGCCAACACCAAGTCCATATCGGAGAAATAATGCTGCGCCCATTGCTCCGGATCGTGATGGTCGATTGCGTCAGCAACCAAGCTCATGCCCGATGGCGTGAGTAACATGCTCGCCTTGGCACCCGCCTGTCTATGCCGCCAACTGTCCTTTCCCGCAGCATCCAAAGCAATCTCATGGTGGCTATGCTTGATCGTGGCAACGCGTATTCCGCTGGCGTTCAGCATAGGCAGCAGGCGCTCGATCAGGGTCGTCTTGCCAGCACCTGAATGGCCGACGATAGCGAGCACGACGGGTCTCATTCCATTTCCATTGCAAAGATAAAACAATCCGTAGGGCGGGCTGTGCCCGCCATGGCGGGTGAAACCCGCCCTACAAAAATGCACGTTTGATCAAGATTTTGAATCATGGATGCGGTGTAACCCATGCTTCACCTTGCAACGTGATCTCTTTTTTCCAGATCGGCACGCGCTGTTTCAACTCGTCGATCAGCCAGTGACAAGCCTGCAGCGCAGGCGCGCGATGCTCGGCACCGGTAGCAATAAATACAATCTGCTCACCCGCTGTGACGCTCCCCACGCGATGCACGATGCGCGCATCCAGCAAGCCGAATCTGCCGATCGCCTCCTCGCGCAGCTTGTTCATCTCCGCCAGCGCCATGCTGCCATAGGCGTCGAAGCTGAGCTCACTCACCTCGCGCCCCTCGGAGAAATCGCGCGCGCAACCGATGAATGTGGCGATCCCGCCTATGCGCCGCGAACTGGCACGCAACGCGGCCAATTCCTGGTCTACTGAAAAATCTTCGATCTGGATGCGCACGGGTTGTAGGTCGGGCTTTAGCTCGACATGTCGGGCTAAAGCCCGACCTACGCCCAATTTATTATTGGGGTTCAATATTTCAGCCCCCGGAGAATTTCGCCATGAAGGCGATCTCGTCACAGTCGTGCAACACCAGTTGCATGTCCTTGGTCTGCATATTGTTGACGGCAATGAAACTGACCAGCCCGAACGCCTGTGCATAGCGCGCCTGCAATTGCGTCGCAACGTCTTGCAAGCTCATCCCCGCGTTAAATTCGAGCTGCATCTCACGCGCAGCGACTTGCTCCGCAACTGGGCCAAAGAACAAAATACGGATCATGTTTGCACCTCTGTCGCCAAATCACTACGCCGTCCCAATTCTTTACGTTTCCAGGTTCCACTCTTGCCGCCGCGCTTCTCTTCCAACTGGATGCACTCGATGCGCATTGCCCTGTCGACCGCTTTGCACATGTCATACACGGTGAGCAGCGCCATGCTGACCGCACACAGTGCTTCCATTTCGATGCCGGTCTGTCCAACGCAGCTTACCGTTACGATCACCTTAAGTCCGACACATCCGCTCGCATCGGCTGGCAGCGTTTCGTCGTAAACAATCTCGACCCCGCTCAACGGCAAGGTGTGGCACATCGGGATCAATTCTGCGGTTCGCTTCGCGGCCATGACCGCCGCCACATCGGCTACGGTCAGCACATCGCCCTTGGCGATCTTGCCCGCCTGGATACGCGCCAGCGTTTCCGGGAGCATGCGCAGTACACCGCTGGCAATGGCCACCCGTTGTGTGATGGATTTGTCTGCGACATCCACCATACGCGCTCGTCCCGCTGTTGAAAAATGACTCAGTTCATTCATCTTTAGCCACCAATCGCAATCATGGAACGCTGATGACCGCGCGCCTCGAAACGGTATTCGCCGATTTCCTGCTTGCTCGCCGCCGCATTGCGCAGCAGATCGGCAATTTCCCTGTCGCTGCTGCCACTGCGCATCGCACTGCGCAAATCCACCTCGTTATCGGCGGGCAAGCAGGGGCGCAGCTTGCCGTCCGACATCAAGCGCAGACGATCGCAGCCCACACAGAAGCGATTCGACATCGGCTCGATAAATCCGACTCGACCTTGCCCGTCACGCAACGGTAGATAACGCGCTGCCGATGAGCCTTGCCGTTGCCATGCGGACATATCGACACGGGCTATGATTTCCGGCTGCGCCAGCAATTCGGCTACCGGGAAGTAATGCTTCTGCCAATCCATACCTTCACGCATCGGCATCAGCTCAATGAAGCGCAACTCCAGTTGCTCACGAATACTGAAGTCGATGAGTTGTGCCGCCTCCGCGTCGTTGATCCCGCGCAACAACACCGCATTCAGCCGTATCGGCGTGAGCCCTGCATCTTGTGCCGCGTGTATGCCACGCAACACATCGCGCAGATCGCCGCCGGTCAACCGGGAAAATTTCTGAGCATCCAGCGTATCCAGACTGATGTTGACACGCTGCAATCCGGCCTCGCGTAATGCTTGCGCATACTCATCCAGCAATGTGGCATTAGTGCTCATGGCCAGATCACGAATGCCAGGAACGGCGGCAATGCGCGCCACCAACTCTACGATACCTTTACGGACCAACGGCTCACCGCCGGTCAAGCGTATCTTCTCAACGCCCAGGCTGGCCGCAATTCGGACTGCACGTTCGATTTCTTCGAAACTGAGCAAATGCTGACGCGGCGCGGCATGATAATCATCAGCAGACGGGCGACAGTAATCGCAACGCAGATTGCAGCGGTCCACCACCGAAATGCGCAGATAACCGATCTTCCGCCCAAAACCATCGGCTACCGGTGGCGGGGTGGCGTTGCGCTGAAATTTGAGGGGATAGACGTTCATCAATGACGCTCCAGAATGCGGCGAATTTCAGGGACGCAGGAACCACAACCAGTGCCAGCTTTCAAGACTAAACCCACGGCCTCTACGCTAGCCAACCCTTGCGCTTGAATGGTGTTGCGTATAGTTTTTTCGCCGACGCTGAAACAGGCGCACACGGTGCGTCCGGTATCGGACACTGCGCCTTTCGGAGGACGCGCGGCCAGCAAGCCGGCCAATTCCACGGATTGCAGCATTGCTTGCCCGAACAGGCTGCTCAGCCATTCGCGTTCCGGAAGACGCTGATCAGGTGCCAGGAAAAACACCGCTTCCAAGCGGCCATCTTGCAGACAGGCGGCGCGGTAGCGTCCCATCGCCGCATCGCGATATTCTATCCATTCCCCTGCTTTACCTGACGCGGCTTCCACCCAGCCGCGCCATTCATACGGTAGCGTTTCACCGGCAATCTCATGGCGCCAATATCCGGCACCTCGCGAGCAGGCGCAGTAGCTGGTGTCCGGCAGTTCCAATCGTGTGCGGCTTAGTACGAACCCCTGCCAAGCCGGGCGATACGGCGCGATCCGCACCGGGGTATGTTTGGATTCCGGCTGGCCGGAAATCGGGTCGGTGATCGGTGCGACCAGCGCATCCACCCGTGCCAATTTGGCAAAGGCATCGTTCCAGTGCATCGGCACGAAAACAGAACCGGGACGTTGATCTTCACTGACCTGCACACGCGCCAGCATGCTGCCGTGACGACTGGTCAACCTCGCCAGCCCGCCATCCTGCAGCTGATAGTTTTGCGCATCGCGCGCTTGTACTTGCACGAACGGCTCGAACAAATGCGCATTCAGGCGCGGCACCTTGCCGGTGCGGGTCATGGTGTGCCATTGATCGCGAATGCGCCCGGTATTCAGCACCAGCGGAAACTCGGCATCGACTGCCACGGCGGGCAGCTGCGGCACAACGGCGAGCATGCGCGCCTTGCCGCTTGGCGTATAAAACTTTCCATCGGTAAACAAGCGCTGCGTACCTTGAGGTGACTGACTGTTGACTGGCCATTGCACCGGCTGCAATGCGTCGTATTCCGCATCGTCCGATTCAGCCAGTGCGCTGATGTCGAAGGCGCGCTTGCCGGAATTTTCAAAACCGGCCCCATTTTCAAAACCGGACAGGCGTGCATGTTCGCGAAAGATTTGCGCAGCTTGCGTATAGGGAAACGCTTCGGCAAAACCCAAACGCTGCGCCACCTGGGTAAGTATCCACCAGTCCGGCCTGGCCTCCCCCGCTGTCGGCATGAATGATCGCTGCCGCGAAATGCGCCGCTCGGAGTTGGTCACCGTGCCGTCCTTCTCACCCCAACACTCAGCGGGCAACAGAATATCGGCACAGGCGGTGGTGTCGGTATGCTGCACGCAATCGGACACCACTACCAGCTCGCAGGCCATCAAAGCGGCGCGCACCCGGTCTGCATCCGGCAGACTGACCACCGGATTGGTGGCCATGATCCACACCGCCTTGATCTTGCCTGACTCGATAGCCTGGAACATCTCCACCGCTTTCAGTCCCGGAGCCTGGGCGATGCGCGGCGCATCCCAGAAGCGCGCGACGAGATCAACACTGGCCGGATCGGAGAAATCCATATGTGCCGCCAGTTGATTGGCCAGGCCGCCCACCTCACGCCCACCCATCGCATTCGGCTGTCCGGTCACCGAGAACGGTCCCATGCCGGGGCGGCCGATCCGCCCGGTGGCCAAATGCACGTTGATGATCGCGTTGGCTTTATCCACACCGCTGGAAGATTGATTGATGCCTTGCGAGAAGATCGTCACGGTACGCGCGGTGCGCGCAAACATCCGAAAGAATTCGCTGACCTGTGTCTCTGCGATACCGCACACCTGCGCCACCTTGGGAATCGAACTGACTGCACGCGCCGCTTCGAAGGCTGCGGCAAAACCTTCCACATGCGCCTCAACGAATCCCAGATCGAGCGCATCTTCGCGACGCAGATTATGCAGCAACCCGTTGAACAGATAAGCATCTGCTCCCGGCGCGATCGCCAGATGCAGGTCGGCGAAGTCGCAAGTCGGGGTATGTCGCGGATCGATCACCACCACCAGCATTGCGGGACGCGCCTTCTTCGCCGCAACCAGGCGTTGGTAAAGCACCGGATGTGCCCAGGCATAGTTGGAGCCAACGATGACGACCAGGTCTGCCGCTTCAATGTCCTCATAACACACCGGCACCACATCCGCACCGAACGCGCGCTTGTGCGCGGCCACCGCTGTGGACATGCACAACCGAGAGTTGGTGTCGATGTTCGCGCTGCCGATGTAACCCTTCATCAGCTTGTTCGCGACGTAATAATCCTCAGTCAGGAGTTGCCCGGAGACGTAGAACGCCACTGCATCCGGCCCATGCTCATCGATGATTTTCTTGAAGCCGTTGGCGACGCAATCCAGCGCTTCATCCCAGGAAGTTCGCTGGCCATCGACGATTGGGTAAAGCAACCGTCCTTCGTTATCCAGTGTTTCGGCCAGCGCCGCTCCCTTGGAACACAGCCGCCCGAAATTGGCCGGATGCTGTTGGTCGCCGGACAGCTTTATGCCATCCGCCTCTACCTTCACCGCTACTCCGCAACCGACCCCGCAATAAGGACAGGTAGAACGAATGCTGGCTGAATAGCTTAGGTCCGACATGCTCCGGTCTCTAATCCAAGCAACACCATGCTGTCTTCGACCTTCACCGGGTGCCGATGCGCGCAGCCCACATCCGGAGCGACTGCAGAACCTGTCTCCAGATCAATCACCCAACTATGCAACGGACAGGTGACCCGTTTGCCATGCACGATGCCTTGTGACAGCGGCCCGCCTTTGTGCGGGCAACGATTATTCAGCGCGAACACCTGATCATCCACGCTACGAAACAGCGCGATCTCACCCGCTGCAGTGTTCACTACGCGCGTGCCCTGGCGTGGAATGTCTTCCAGTTTGCCGACTTGTATCCAGTTCATTGTGTACACCTCAATATTTGAAACCATCCGCAGCAGGATCGAGGATGCTGTATCGCTCCTCCCCTGATAAGGGGAGGCTGGGAGGGGTTTGAGTTTCCGCAAAAACCAAACCCCCTCCATGCCCCCTCGCTTCGCTCTCCCCCTTGTCATAACCAGCGACTTTGCTATCGTTTTTTGATAGCTTAGTCGAATGGCTAGTAGTTACATCAGGGGGAGAGCCGTGTTGTTAATCCATTCAATATTAGTCAAGAGACATCCTATGCAATCGTCGCCAGCTCTGCATATTCATGCGCATCCTTGCCCATCGCGCGTTCTTTCCACGGGTCGTCCTGGGAATAGCGTTGCGATTCCAGAAAGCGTGCATACAACTCAGTTCGCCCGGCTGCATCCTCAACGATGTGTTGTTTGACGTAAGCCAGTCCGACGCGCTCGATCCATGGAGCGGTACGATCCAGATAATGTGCCTCTTCGCGATACAGCTGCATGAACGCACCGCAGTATTCCAACACTTCAGCTTCGCTGCCAACCTTGCACAGGAAATCCGTCACACGAACTTTTACTCCACCGTTGCCGCCCACATGCAGCTCATATCCCGACTCCACGCACACCACACCAAAGTCCTTGATGGTAGCCTCGGCGCAGTTGCGCGGGCAACCGGAAACCGCGATCTTGAATTTGTGCGGCGTCCATGATCCCCAGGTCATCTTCTCCACCTTGATGCCCAGCCCGGTGGAATCCTGCGTGCCGAAGCGACACCACTCCGAACCGACGCAAGTCTTCACTGTGCGCAATGATTTACCGTAAGCATGGCCCGATACGAATCCCGCCTCGACCAGGTCGCCCCACATCTTGGGCAGATTCTCTTTGGTCACGCCCAACAGATCGATACGCTGCCCGCCGGTGATCTTGACCGTCGGGACTTTATATTTTTCGGCGATGTCGGCGATAGAGCGCAACTCGGACGGCGAGGTGACGCCGCCCCAGATACGCGGGATCACCGAATAGGTTCCGTCCTTCTGGATGTTCGCATGCACGCGTTCGTTGATGAAGCGCGAGCGGCTGTCGTCCTGATATTCCCCCGGCCATGCCGCCAGCAAATAGTAGTTCAGCGCGGGACGGCACACATGGCAGCCGTCCGGCGTCTTCCAATTCAATGCCTTCATCAGGTCGGGAATGGTTTTCAGCTTGAGCTTGGTGATCGCCTGTTGCACGTCCTGATGCGCGTGTTCGGTGCAGGGGCACAGCGCCTTCTTGCTAGGCTTGGCCGAATAATCGCCCAGCGTGTTCGCCAGCAATGCCTCGCACAGACCGGTGCACGATCCGCACGAGCTGGAAGCCTTGGTATGCGCGCGCACCTCTTCCAGCGTGAACAGTTTTTTGTCCAGGATGGTCTTGACGATAGTGCCTTTGCTTACGCCGTTGCAGCCGCAGATCTCCGCCGCGTCCGGCATGCTCGCGACATTTGAAGCACCGCCGCGACCCGAATCGCCGATATGCATCTGGCCAAATAAAATATGCTCGCGCATCTCCGACACATCGGTCTCGTCGCGCATCATCTGGAAATACCACGGGCCGTCCAGCGTGTCGCCATACATCACCGCGCCGCGCAATTTGTTGTCGCGCAGCACCAGTTTCTTGTACACACCGCGCGCCGAATCCTGCAGCAGCAATTCCTCATCGTCCGGCCCGGCATTGAAGTCGCCCGCCGAGAACAGATCGATTCCGGTCACTTTGAGCTTGGTGGAAACCGCCGAGCCCTCGTAGCGCATCCGCCCGTATTCGGCCAGATGGTTCGCCGCCACCTTGGCCTGCTCGAACAGCGGCGCGACCAGGCCATAGCATTGGCCGCGATGCTGCACGCATTCGCCCACCGAATAGATCTTCGGGTCGTAGGTCTGCATCGTGTCGTTCACCACGATGCCGCGCTCGCAATGAATATTTGCTGCCTTGGCCAATGCGATGTTGGGCCGTATGCCCGCCGCCATGATCACCAGGTCAGCCGCGATCTCCTCGCCGTCCTTGAAGCG
Organism: Gallionella sp.; assembly: GCA_003134595.1. Lineage (GTDB taxonomy): Bacteria > Pseudomonadota > Gammaproteobacteria > Burkholderiales > Gallionellaceae > Gallionella. The sequence continues at coordinate 44,558 of PLBS01000041.1, forward strand.
CAGGCCGGTCACCTTGTGCTCGCCCCCAATAACGTCACCAAGGACCGCTTCGGTCTGGCGCGACATATAAAATTTCAGCCCGCGTTTTTCCAGCGCGTTCTTCAGCAGGCCGCCGCCCACCTGGTCGAGCTGGCGCTCCATCGGCCAATCGCACAGATGCACCACCGACACTTCCATCCCCTGCAATGACAAACCATTCGCCGCTTCCAGCCCGAGCAGGCCTCCGCCGATCACCACCGCGCGCTTGCAGGTTTTGGAGGCAACCAGCATCTTCTCGACATCGTCTATGCTGCGATACGCCAGCACGCCGGGCAGGTTGATGCCTGGTATCGGCAGCATGATCGGGTTGGAACCGGTCGCGATCAGCAGCCGATCATAGGGAATCGCCAGGCCGCCCTCGGCTTCGACCACGCAATTCTTGCGGTCGATCTTGGTCACCAGCTTGCCGGTATGCAGCGTGATGTTGTGTTCCTTGTACCAGCTCCAGTCGTTGAGCACGGTATCCTGAAACTTCATCTCGCCGGATAACACCGGCGACAGCAGGATGCGGTTGTAATTGGGCTGCGGCTCCGCACCAAACACCGTGATCTCGAATTCGTCCGGCGACATCTTGAGCAATTCCTCGATGGTGCGTATCCCCGCCATGCCGTTGCCGATCACGACCAGTCTGGTTTTTTTGTCAGTCTTCATATCATCCTCACAATAAAAAAAGCGTCGTCCAACACTCAATGTTGGAACGACGCCTTTGTCGGTATTTCTGTGCACCCTTCCACCCGCCGTTGGGTCAGAAAAGTTTCTCAGTGATTACTTTGCAATTCCTGTGCCACTACGGATTTATTGGGTTACAACGTGGTATGGGCTCAGCCATCGCATCTATTTGGTGCGGAATAGGACGCGGCAGTATTAACTTTGGTGCGTGACACCAACCAATTGCCGTTCGTGCTGATACAGATCTTTTTAATTCTTTTCTACATAAAGTCAGGGGCTGCACGAAGGTGTATTCGCGTGGCCCCACTGGTGAGTTAGTTGTCATTTGGTCGAGCATTCTTACCTTGATACAACGGACTTGCCCCTTCGTTACGTACCAACCAAGCAACATAACCTTCAATTTCAGCTCCACCCATGTTAATTACAAGCTCTAACCCAAATAGAGCGAAGACAAAGTACCATTCATTATGCTCCGTAACTAAAAAATCGAACTCATGCACAGTTTGAAGGACGTTATCACCCTTCCCCGCGACTTTACTATCTGCTGGATAAATACGGCGAGCGTGATGTGGCCAATTTTTTGGCTCACCACGCCGAGCGAAACGACGGAGTGGATCGAGCTGAGCCTCAATAGCAATATAGTCAACACCTCCATCCGAACTGAGCAAACGGTATGCCATTGCTTCGATGGCCATCTTTGCCAGAAAGCGTGAGATTACCCTATCATCCGGCTGACGACCTCCCATTGGGAGCAGGAGCGTTCCACCGGAAGAGTTCATTAAATGTGCGATTGCTTCCTCCGAAACATCGACAATCATAGGCCCATCGCCTTTTAGATCACGAGTAATAGCAGCAGGAAACTTCGGCATAAGAATAGCCGAAGCAGCGGGTATTCGACCTCGCTTGTTTGGGATGCCTTCCAGAAAACGAAGCTGCTTGATTGCAGCAGAATCAAGAAATGGCTTCTCAATCTCGCGGGCGAAGTAGTTATTGCATGTGTCGCATACGACACCATGGGGAAGAACATGCTTTGTGTTCCAAAGGCTCTCGGGAACGATATGTTCGACGCTAACAGACGAGGAAGACTCAACCTTGCAAAAAATGCACTGCATACGCGAAGATAGTTAGTAGTTAGTAGTTGTGTCCTTCAGCCAATTTTTTATGGTAATTTTCATTCCCTCATAATCAAACGCTTGAAGTTCAGCGCAAGGAATATGAAGGAAGGATGCAACGGCCTTAGCATGCGTCAATTCGGCCGTTTGGTGTGACGCGATTTGATCTAGGGGAAGTGCTATTCCGTCCCTTATTTTCATTCTCATTGAGATTTGAAGGGGATCATCCGTAATCACCAATATTCCGGCAAGATGTAGCGCACTAAACACTTCTACATCAATGCGCTCAATTTCCCTGTCACCTTGGCGACGTATAGTGAAATGACCATCAAGCAAAAAATCTTTATTGCCAAGTATCTTGGAAACTCCCTTAATCAACAGATTTTGATTGTCAGTGACATTTGCAACAAGTTTTGACCCCTTGGAGATAGCAGAAGACTTCTCGGTGGAAATAATTTGACTAGCCGTGTAATAGGGTATTTCCAATTCCTTGGATACTACTTCGCACATCGCAGACTTACCTACTGCATGGATACCCGCCACAAAAATAACTTTCATGCTCGACGTTTCAAAGATTTATCGATGATCATATTGTAGTCTTCTAGATGAAGATATTTAAATGACTGGGGCGGAATAAAGTTTCTGAACAATTTTTTTGGGTCAACGTGTAGATCAAATTCAAATACATTGCCGATTTCAATTGCATAACCATTCTTTTTGCCGGTGAAATAATCATAGATTAGCTTCCGGGTAACTCCGCCCCCTTTTTCTTGAGCAATCTCCCACAACGCTGTCGGAGAACCTTTGGTTACTCCAACCACATCGACCGTTGCTACAATTCTCTTAATTGGCGCAGTCGAATAAATCACTAATATACCAACTGGCTTAACCGCCCAATTTCTTCTGAATTCAAGTCTCTTTTCTCCGGCGAGGATTTTCTCGACAAAGTTTGGCCTTATTGAAATAAGTGCGACGTTAGGCGGAGTAGGAAATAAGCTTCTGGTATGCGTAATCATTAATTTCTCTGATCGATTGTATGTTGCCATTAATAATGTGATTTTGCCTCATCCACTCAAGAGATGGGGGATGCCGTAAATGTCTTACTAGTCGGAATAGCATTACCTTTGTTGGTTTAGCGGCAATATGCTTGATCTCTTTCATGGTATATACAGTTCTTCGTCTGACGATATCCACTATTTTGTCAGCATCAGCAAGCGTTTCATATCTTTCAACAATCCCTATGCTGGTAACTGCGCATTCATCAGTGGACCTGTAAAAAAGCACGATGTCTCCAGGAGTAATGCTACTTATTTTGGCGTGACTTAGATAAGCCTGTTTAATAGCATTGCTCGCGGTATGCGTTGAATTAAATAGGGTCAGCTGAGGCGCATCTGCCGGAGACGCATAGTCCAAGAAGAGGATCCGGTGATATTCTGGTCTGATTGGGATAATGAATTTCCTTATCCCGCTGCCCTCGCGGAAATGGGGGAAATATTTCCTAAAATATTCAAACGCACCTAAATTTTCATCCGTTGGGGGAGAGAGAGGGTGCGGTTTCACGTATACAACATCATCTCCATAGTGACCAAGCTCGCTAAATCCAAAGTCGGACAGCAGATCAAATAAAAATTCCTGCTTTTCTAAACTCCCGTGGATAAATATATGCTCAAGATGGTTGTCGGTTGCAAATCGGAACGCTGCCTTTAGAAATAATTCTCCAATTTTAATTCCCCTCGAATCAGGGGCTACTTTAAAAGTACACAGCTTTAATGAAGCTCTATGTAATACATCGCCACGTCCGGTCGCGTCCTCATTATGTTTTCGCGCAAAGATGCACAAGGCTCCCAACTTATTGGCATCGGCCCAATATACCCAGGCATGACGATCCTCTCTGGCGCACCTTCGGAACCACTCAATAAAATCTGGATAATCATCACGTAAACTATCGAAGAACTCGTCATTCAATAACGGTGTTAAAGAATGCAAAGGTACTTCTTGAATGTTGGGCAGTTGTACTGTGGTGGGTTCATACAGCCGACGAAGCAAGTCCTCTGCTTCCTTGATCGCATAAACCCGGTTACCGAGGCCTCGTACAACGGCCTTCTTATGAATTACCTTGTCTTCGGTAACTAAGTAATGTGCGGCATCGCAATATAACGCATAAAGTATGGCGTTATCTGCAGCATCATTAGCGCTAGTATTGGATGAGTTCCATGGGCAATGGGAAACATTTGTGAGGCGAGTGTATTGCGCCAGACGTTCATGTGTCCGGCGCCTACGGTCTATATTTCGATCACGATTGATGTCGTCTTCAGATGCCGGGTGAAATACCAACGGATCACCATGCTCCTGCGCCAAACGAACAAAATTCGCCAATCCCGACGGCAAAGGGACGATTGAATCCTCAAGTGGAATCAGGATGTTTGTATCAAGCAAGAAGCGCATCTACATGTACCAATCCTGTCGATTGCTTCCCACCTGACTAAAGGGAATTGGTTATTGAAGTATGCCGTTAAAGCTAAATTCGCTTTTCTTAGGCAGATAGAGTCCGCGATATTCTGCAGAGAATTCGTAGTTCAGATAATTAAATATCTTTTCGAATTCGAGAATTCGATCATCAGAAACAGTAGCTAGCGGCTTATCTGTGCCGAGCAACAACATACTTTTTTCGAAAAGTCGGAAACCGAGCCCTTTTGATCTGAACTCTTCAGAAATGCTAATAGTGCAGATCTTCTTTTCTTGCGGAGTGTTTTTTAGAATGGCCACTCCAGCTATTTTCCCGTAACGCAGTTCGATAATAAAACTCCTAGAGCCATCAACGAGCCCAGTAGCAACATTATCAAAGAACCAGCTCCGAAAATTCGGATATGAGCTTTCTAATCTCGAAACCTCACGAAAAACATTGCTTGAAATTTCTGCAAGTGCATGTGGATCAGCACTATTGTGATCAATAATCAATGAACCATTGTCGCTAAGCTGAATTTTCATGATGAAATCCCAGTTGTGTAGTTCATTTGTGACCTTTCTCGCCAACACCTGACAAGCTATCTTTCTGTAGTTGAATATGCGAATCCTGACCGCTTTCCGTTAGCTTGCCATATATGTATGACGAAGATATGTTAATCAAGATCAGCACAACTGCATATATAAAAACAATGAGCCATGAAGTTTTTTTCATACCAAAAGTCGCCAATACAGCGAAGTGATTTCCTAAAGACAATGATTTCGTCCAGTGATATGCCAAAACCACATCATCTTTGTCATTTGCATTGTCCAAGTAAGCATCCCATGCCTCGTCCTCCAATTCCCGACACCTTAAATAATCAGGACTGGCTAACAATATGTGTTCCTTATAGCTCTTAAGTAGAAAAAAGTGCAATTTTGTAATAGCTGGAGCATGAACACCCCCAGGGGCAAAAACGGCTGCCGGCAGAACCCTCATTTCATTAACTCTAAAATCAATAACCTCTGTTACTTCTCGGTAAGGATTTATAAAGGAGTCTTTTCCTGTATGCGTATTGCAAAAAATCCCGTTTGGAATCCAATTTATCCGCAACCTTACGTATGAGGCATTCGGTGTTTGATATTTGGCTGATATTTCAATTTTTGTAAATTCATGATTATGAATTTCCAAAGGTGTAATTATGAGATTGGCCGGCACAATATCAAGATCAGTGCCGCCCCGCACGATCGTTACATAATTATTATTTGTATTTGCGGTTACAGATAAATGCTCATTAAATATTGCATTCAAAATTGCAGGTGATGATACCTTGGAGTAAAGGTCATTAATATTCTGTGTTTTCCAAGGCAAATAAAGCTCAACTTGCTGGTTTGCGTTTAATTTTAAGCCGATATCTAGGAATTTTTTGTCTCCCACCAGCCAAAGATTAAAATGCACTTCATCTATGACAGATGTGTTGTGATCAAAAAGAAAAATGCTGTTCATTCAAAACCACGCATTTGTTGTCGAGCTCCTAGCATTCGCATAGGAGTCAATCCCTCCCAAGCGTTATTCAGAAAATGATACCAGATTTAACTCATCAGCTATATATATCATAATATATGGTGTTTTCGCTGTTCAGTATATTGCGGAAGTTTTCAAGTGCGGAAGTGCGGATGCTAAGTTCAGATTGGGGGCACCAATTTTAAATTTGAATCGATGTAGACATTGCGAGTTAAAGGGTCGGGTTCGCAATAATTTCTGGCTGCCAACATCAACCAGCCTCAAGCCGTCAGTTATTCCGGCGCTTTTTTCAATGTTATACACCAAGCATTCTGCGCGTCAGTAGTGTCTGCATGTCGCGCCGCCCATCTGCAATGATGTAGATGATCACTTGTTTGCCACTGACCCGATAGATGATCCGGTAGGGTTTGAAATGCGCCTGACGATATTCGCGGATGCCGAGGGCAAGCAGTTCTTTGGGATAGGAGCCGCGCTCGGGGAAAGCCGCCAATGATTCGGCCACTTCCAGCAGTTTGTCCAGTACGTAATTTGCGTTGGTCTGCGTGTCGTTTTCGGCGATGTAATCATAGATCGCTTCCAGATCACGCTCAGCGCTATGCGTGAGCAATACTTTGTAGCTCATTTTTCCAGCGTTACTTTTCCGTGATTTTTTTGGAGCGAAGCCGGCGAGCGACATTTGTGATGGGTGTGATCTTTCCTTCCGAGATTTCCTGATTACCCAGTGCCAGCATCTTCAGGAGAGCCAATGTTTCCTGTGTGCTCTCATAGGTGGCGATGTCTTGCATGACCGCTCTGGCTTCCCCGTTCTGGGTGATCAGAAAGGGTTCGCGGTTTTCGGAAAGGTTTTGGAGTACCTCGGCAGCATTGGCCTTGAGATAGCTTATGGGCTTGATGTTCGCTGGGCGCATGCTTTGGCTCCTTGAAATGAATAAGACCGAATATAGTCTTTTAATGGTCTTATGGCAAGTCTGCGCCATTCGTGCAAAAGCTGTGTAGTGTCTAAGAAATAACCGGCAGATAGAGTGTTGCCGAGAAGTGATGCAGCCGTATTCTTTTCATCAAGCATACACCTCAAATCTGGCTGCATACCCCTCCGGGTCTTTGCCATCCCACACCGTGCCATCCATCAATATTGAACTGCGCATCACATCAGCCGGCACGGCCACGTTGGCCTGCGCTGCGGCCTGCCGATACAGATCGATGCGGTTGATCTGCTTGGCGACGGCGAGATAGTCCGGGTCTTCCTTGAGCAGGCCCCAGCGCTTGAACTGGGTGAGAAACCACATGCCGTCCGAAAGATAGGGGAAGGGCACTTTGCCGTCGTTGAAAAACTTCATGTGATTAGTGTCATGCCATGTCTTGCCCAGGCCGTCTTCATAGTTCCCCAGGAAACGCCCCGCGATGACTTCGACGGGTGCATCGACGTAATCCGGACTGGCGATGAGTTCCGCGACCTTGGCGCGGTTGGATTGCGTGTCGATGAATTTCGCCGCATCGAGCATGGCCATGATGAGTGCGCGCGCGGTATTGGGATTTTGCTCGACGAATTCGGCGGTGGCACCCAATACTTTTTCGGGATGATCGGGCCAGATATCTTGTGATGACGCCACCGAGAAGCTGACCTTGTCATGGATGCCGCGCGCATTCCACGGCTCGCCCACGCAAAAACCATCCATGCTGCCGAACCGTGCATTCGCGACCATTTTCGAGGGTGGCACGGTGATGGTCTTGATCTCCGATATTGGGTCGATGCCGTAACTGGCCAGCCAGTAATACAGCCACATCGCATGGGTGCCGGTAGGGAAGGTATGCGCAAAGGTGTATTCGCCGGGCTGCGTCTTGATCAGCTTCGCCAGCGACGGTCCGTCAGTGACGCCCTTTTTCTTGAGCTGGCTGGCGAGCGAGATGCCCTGGCCGTTGTTGTTGATGGTCATCAGCACGGCCATGTCTTTCTTGAGCCCGCCGATGCCGAGGTGTACGCCGTACACCAAGCCATACAGCGCCTGCGCGGCATGCAGTTCGCCGCTGACGACCTTGTCGCGCACGGCCGCCCACGAGGGCTGCTTGCAGGGGATGATCTTGATGCCGTATTTCTCGTCGAACTTCATCAACGATGCGATCACCACCGATGCGCAATCGGTCAGCGGAATGAAACCGACCTTGACCTCCTTGAGTTCCGGCGCATCGCTGCCAGAAACGAAATGACCAGATACGAAATGATCTGCTGCGGAATATTTTTTAGTTTGTGCCATTTCGAATTGCTCCTGTGTTATTTCGTTTGCGATTATTTGCTGGAGTGCGTGATTGCGGCGCCGTTATCTAAGCAGCAGCTTGAAGAGCAACGCCAGATTGACCAGTAAGGAAATGATCGCGATCCATCGCCAGAACAACAGCGGGTCTCGCCCCAGCAGCGACGTGGGCGGCGGCGGCAGGATGGGCTTGCGTTCTCCGACTTCCAGTTCGTGCAGCATCTCCTCGGCAGTCTCGAAGCGCATCGCGGGGTCGTGCGCGACGGCCTTGAGCACGATGTTCTCCAGCCATTGCGGGATGTCGGGACGATAGCGCGTGGGCGGCACCGGCTCGCCGAAGCGCGGGCGCTGGAACGGTTCCACTTCGCCATAGGGATAGCGCCGTGTCAGCAGGTGATAGAGCGTGACACCGGCGGCGTAGAGATCGCTCCAGGTGCTGGCGGCTTCACCCGCAAACAATTCCGGCGCCATGAAGCTGGGCGTGCCGGGATTGCCGCTGCCCTGCCCTCCTGTTACCGCGCTGGTGGCGACGCCGAGATCGAGGATGCGCAGCTTGCCGTCGTCGCCCTGATGCAGGTTGGCGGGCTTGATGTCGCGGTGCACGATATTCAGGCGGTGCAATGCACCCAGTCCTTTCGCGAGGCGAAGACCGATGCTGCCGACATCGGCGGCGGAGAAGTGCTGGCCGCTATCGAGCTTTTGTTGCAGCGTGGCGCCGGGATGCCAGCTCATCACGTAATACAGACAACTGCGCCGCTCTGCCGGGACAGGCAGCACCTGCGGAAAATAATGCGCGACCACGCGCTTGCCGAGCCACTCTTCATTGATCAGCCCGTTGTAACTTTCGATGTCGTTGACGAACAGCGGTTGCAGGGTTTTGAGTACGCACACCTGGCCATTGAGCAGATTCTTTACACGATAGATCAGGCTGGCGCGCGATTCATACAGCAGTTCAATCACCTCGAAATCATCGAGCTGTTCGCCGGGCTTGAGGCGCGGCGGCAATCCCAGGCGCTTGGCTTCTTCCAGCAAGTCGGCGAGATTTTCTTCTCCGGGCTGCTCGATGCGCACCACCAGCGCGGTGGCGTTGTCCTGGCTGCCTTCGGCCAATGCGCGCTTGACCAGGTTGTCCGCGGCGAGCTGCGGGGTTTGATAGAGCAGGATGATTTCGTGTATCTGCTTTTGTCCGAGACGTTCCCACACGCCGTCGCTCATCAACGCGAACACGTCGCCCGCCTGCAGCTCGCCCTCGGCATAATCCACCAGCAGTTGCTGGTCGAGGCCGATGGCGCGCTTGAGCACATGGCGCATGTCCGGCCTGTCCCACACATGGTCGGTGGTGAGCTGTTTCATCTCGCCATTGCGCAGGCGGTAGATGCGGGTGTCGCCTACATGCGCCAGCGTGTAATGCCTGCCGCGCAGCACCAGCAGCGACAGCGTGGTGGCCATGCCGGACATCGCATGATGGCTACTCGCCTGCGAGATGACCCAGCGGTTCAGCGCAGTGAGCACCTTGTCCAGCGCGGCGGACACCCCCAGCGTTTCCGGTGTCGCGTAGTAATCGGACAGCACGCCGCGCACGGTCATCTCCGCGGCTTCGCGTCCGCCGGCATTGCCGCCGACACCGTCCGCCACGGCGAGCAACACGCCCTTGGTGGCGAGTTGCTCATCGGTCGGCGTGACCACGCCGAAGAAATCCTCGTTGCGCTCGCGCAGCCCGGTTTCGCTGGTTTGGCCCAGGATGATTTTTAAAGTCATGTGATCAGTCTAATCCACATCGCGAACTTATACCTTCGCCGCGGTCATCGCGGATGAGCCCCATGTAGTGCGCCAGCGCTTCTTGACGCTCAATAGCCCGAGCGAGGCCAGCACTGTCAGGCCGGCAAAAATCAGGAAGCCGAATTGATAGTTACCGGTCAACTGCTTGGCGTAGCCCAGACTCGAGGCCAGATAAAATCCGCCGATGCCGCCTGCCATGCCGACCAGCCCGGTCATCACGCCGATCTCCTTGTGGAAGCGCTGCGGCACCAACTGGAACACCGCGCCATTACCAGTGCCGAGGGCGAGCATCGCGGAGATGAACACGACTAGCGACATCCACGCCTGCGGCAGACCCAGGCTGACGATCGCCAGAGAGATACCGGCCAGCACATACATCGCCGACAGCGTGCGTATGCCGCCGATGCGATCGGCCAGCATGCCGCCCATCGGCCTGACCAGCGAACCGGCGAACACGCAGGCTGCCGTGAAGTAACCTGCCATCACCGGACTCAGCCCGTATTGTGCATTGAAGTAGATCGTCAGCGATGCCGCCAATCCGACGAAGCCGCCGAACGTCACGCTGTAGAAGAACATGAACCACCAGGCGTCCTTGTCTTGCAACACTTTCAGATAATCCGCCAGCGATTTTGCCGGCGGGCAATTCGGGCTGTTCTTGGCCATCAATAAATACACGCCAAGCACCAGCACCAAAGGTATCACGGCCAACCCCAACACATTCTGCCAACCGTAGAACGACGCCAGCAGCGGCGCAAACAACGCGGCCAGCACGGTGCCGGAATTGCCCGCACCGGCAATTCCGAGCGCAGCACCTTGATGCTCGGGCGGATACCAGCGCGATGCCAGCGGCAAAGCCACAGCGAAGGACGCGCCGGCCACACCCAGGAACACACCCAGCACCAGCACTTGCTGAAAGCTGTGCACGCCCAGCCACCAGGCGAGCAGCAACGCCACGATCACGATCACCTGCCCGATCGCACCCGCCAGCTTGGGCTTCAGGTGATCTACCAGCATGCCCATCACCAGACGCAACAGTGCGCCGGATAATACCGGTGTGGCGACCATCAGGCCTTTTTGCGCCGCAGTGAGTCCGAGGTCGGTGGCGATCTGCACACCGAGCGGGCCCAGTATCACCCACACCATGAAACTCAGATCGAAATATAGAAATGCCGCGAACAAAGTCGGCCTGTGTCCCGCCTGCCAGAATCCTGATGCCATGTCGATTACTCCTTAAATAGATTATTCAATTGCCTTAAGGCCTGGTGATCCGCGCCTTGCCACTGAGCACAAATCAACAACACAAAAATAAAGGCGTCCGGCTGCGCATTCACGCAGCAGGACGCCTTTGTCCGTTCAAACTTGTGCCGGATCGCCATTGATCCGGTTACTGCAAACTACATCGCAAGACCTATGCCAAAATTCCGATAACGGCTGAAATGCCCGAGCATCAAAGGGTTTAGCCGATTATTGCGGGTCGCGAATTCAGACGGTGGACCACTTCAACCGCAACGCTTTGGTGCATTTCCTTGCTGCGGTGCACCCGGATGCGACATTCAGGAGCTCAATTCCTTGGCCATGATGATGGCCTCGGCGATCTCGGATATGCGCTTGCCCTTGCTCATCGCCATACTGCGCATGCGCTTGTAGGCATCCGGTTCGCTATATCCGTGATCTGCCATCAGGATCGCCTTGGCGCGATCCACCAGCTTGCGCTCTACAAGTTGGCTCTTCGCTTCCTTCAATTCGTCGCGCAGCTTTTTGTGCTCTGCAAAACGGGCGGCGGCCACGTGAATGATGCCGCTCAGATCCTCGCTCTGCACGGTATGCGCCACATAGGCGCTGACACCAGCACGCATCGCTTCCTGGATACTGCGTTGATCATTCTGCGCGCTCAGCACGACCACCGGTTTTTCCAGCGTGGTGGACATCAGGCTGATCTGTTCCAGCGTGTCGCGCCCAGGCGCATCGGCATCTACGATGATCACATCGGCCAATGCCGCCTGGATCGACTGTTCGTCCACTTGCTCCCAGGCCAGCAGCCCGACGACGTCGAACCCGGCCAGTTCAAGACTGGCCTTCAGCCAGGCAGCGCGATCTCTTACATCATCAATTATCAGTATCCGTTTCAAGCTTGGCTCCTCACATACCCAATACAACTCAGCAATAAGCGAGCCAAAGGGTTCAACGCCGCCCGGCTGCCGGAATCAGGCAGGGATTATCTTTGCGCAACAAGTGTAGCTAGCGCACATAGACGGTGCGGTACGCATGGTTTTGGTGCGATTGACTCTATGTGCCAACTGCCAATCGTGTGATCACATCAAGTCGAACAGGAATAGGCGTGGCGTCCACACGGCCCGCCAATATGTCGCTTATCAGCTTACCGGTTGGCCCGCCGCGACTGCACGGGCGGCAGGGGATATGAAATGGAATTGCCAGGGAGCAAGTGCGAATTTGAATTGGGCATGAAATTTGCTGAGTTAAAGCACGGAGGGTGCATCCATAAGGATGAGTGAAAATATTATTAGGGAAGCGCCGAATAAGTCCCAACTATGGTTCGATACATTTTCCGTTCGTCCTGAGTGCCGCGCGCAGCGCGGTGTATCGAAGGTGCGAACGGAAAACACTCACCACGAACGGACTTATTCGGCGCTTCCTTAGCACCTTCACACCGCAAATATTTTTTGATAGCAACAAAGGAAATGAACCTGCCTGATACACAACACGGCACACAACATGGCAATCCTCCGGCAGTCATGCACATGATGGGCGATTTGATGATTCCCGATGAACGGGTTCTGAGAGCGCTGCACAACAGCAGACTGGTGGAGAATTTACACGACTTCGAAATCAATGTGTTGGCCAGCCTCATCACCGTTCGATACTTTGAGGTCAAGGAGTTTATTGTCGAGCTGGACGATGATTCATTGAAGGATGCCCTGATGATCCTGGTTGAAGGTGAGGTCGAAGTAAGTGCCATGGTGGACAAAGAACAGGTGTCACTGCATCTTGAATCACCAGGCGATCTGGCCAGAATCATCAGCTTTGTGGGCGGCAATATGATGAACATCAGTACCAGTATAAAAGTTAAGAGGGATAGTGCCGTTCTATTGTTACAACGCTCCAAGCTGGAAACTTTGCTGCATTCCCATCCTTCCATCGTGTATTGCGTGATGCGCAATTTGGTCCGATACATGCACGGCGTAGCCAGACGCAAGAACGCCGAGAAGGAAGAAATGAGCAATTATTTTTATCGCATGCACGGACGTTACTGATAACCACCTTAATAATTTTTAGGCAGACAGCCATGGAACCACCTTAAACCAGAATTATCTGCTTCTGTTGAAATGGCGCGTGCCAAGGATTGCACCGCAGCACGCTTCAGAAACCGGAAGTTAAACATTGAACGCTGCATAGTGAAACAACTCACAAGAGGTAAAACATGAACAGAAAAGAACTCATAGCCGCATTGGCCGGCAAGACAGGCAGCACCAAAGCGGATGCAAATCGCAATGTTTTAGCGCTGATTGAGATCATCAGCAGCACGCTGAAAAAGGGCGGCAAAATCACTTTATCTGGTTTCGGCATCTTCGAGGTACGCGAGCGTGCTGCGCGCCTCGGTCGCAATCCCAGGACTGGAGAAACACTGAAGATCAAGGCAGCCAAGGTTCCTGCTTTCAAGGCTGGAGCCACACTGAAGGCGGCACTGAACAGCGGCAAGAAGTAAAATTGTTTTATTCGCCAATAGTCTGCACAGGTTGATCCTGCAGGCAGAACCATGTATTCCTTTTCGCTCTTCCAAACCCGATTCCTGAATTTCGCGCGTTAAGGTATTGCCCCCAATACCAGGCAAAATGCCTTTCTATACGTCGTCCGCAGGTGTGATGCAACGAGCTGGTGAGCCAAGCTGGCGAACTGACTTGGCGTAAAGATATTCTTGTTATGCCCAATCCAAATCCAGGCAAGCAACCAATTTTCCACCGGGTGACTCTATCTGGGAGGAGAGCGTCATGCATTGATGTTGGCCTACCAGTGAACAATAAGGGCGCTATATTTGAATTTTCCCGGGATTCAGCATTGCCTGCCTAAAGTAGTAGCGTCTTGACCAATTCGCATCGACAGTTTCTGATAATGGCTTGTAGCGAGGGACTGCATAGTCCCGCATCTGCTGAGTTTGATGTTGTTTCCTGTTTGATGACCTCTTGATGACCGCTATCATCGAAAAAATATATCCGTCTTACCATGGAAAGGGCACAGCATCACGCTGCGCTTTTTGCACTGGGTGTTTGAAACCGCCCACTGAAATTATTCCATTTCCATTTCAAAAGTAAAACAATTGTAGGTCGGGCTATGCCCGACAACCTGATCCGGCGGGCATAGCCCGCCCTACGAAAATGCACGTTTAATCGGAAATTGGAATTATATGTTTGGCTATTCATGCTAGTCCTGTTGTCAGTATCCGAAGTTATATAAAAAAAGGGCACCTTGCGGTGCCCTGAATTGAAGCGTTGCCGCTTCGAGGAGTAATTATCTTAGTGGTTGTAAGCGTTCTCGCCGTGATCAGCCAGGTCGAGACCTTCTTCTTGTGCTTCGTCGCTTGCGCGGATACCGATCGTTTTCTTCAGTATCCACAGAATCACGAAGGCCACGAAACCAGACCACGCCAGCGTGATACCGATGTCCCACAGCTGAGAGACGATCTGCGCCATGGCGTCGAAATCACCGACCTTGTTGGCAACATAGTCATAGACGCCGGTGCCGCCGAGCGCCGGATTAACGAATATGCCGGTGCCGATGGAACCGATGATACCTCCGACGCAGTGCACGCCGAACGTATCCAGGGAGTCGTCATATTTCAGCCAGGCCTTGAGTTTGGTTACGGCGAAGAAGCAAATCACGGCAGCCGCAGCACAGACAGCCATGGCGCCGCCTACGCCGACGAAGCCTGCTGCCGGGGTGATCGCCACCAGTCCTGCAACAATGCCGGAGCAGATGCCCAACAAGCTTGGCTTACCCTTGACTACCCACTCGACGATCGTCCAGGTAACTCCGGCAACGGCGACACCAAACAGCGTGTTGAAGAAAGCCAGGCCGGCTGCACCGGTGGCTTCCAACGCAGAACCGGCATTGAAACCGAACCAGCCCATCCACAGCATGCCGGTACCGATTGCGGTCATCATCAGGCTGTGCGGTGGCATCGCCACCTTACCGTAGCCCTTGCGCGGCCCAAGCATCAGGGCTGCAACCAGTGCCGCGATACCGGAGTTGATATGCACCACGGTGCCACCGGCAAAATCGAGCGCGCCTTTGGCGAAGATGAAGCCGGCATGGCTGTTGGCGATGTCGCCTGCCTTGGCAGAGGTGTAAGCATCAGGGCCGTCCCAGTACCATACCATGTGCGAAATCGGCAGGTAGGCAAAGGTGAACCACAGTATGCTGAAGATGATCATCGCCGAGAACTTGAAACGTTCTGCAAAGCCGCCCGAAATCAGCGCGACTGTGATCGCAGCGAAGGTCAGTTGGAACATGCAGTACACGAAGTCCGGCAAGTACTGGCCTTTGCTGAACGTCGCGGCCACCGCCGTAGTCGGATCTTCGCCGGACATGAACAACTTGTCGAGCGAACCGATGAACGGTGCCAGCATGCTACCCTCATGGCCCGCAGTGAACGACATGCTGTAACCGTAGATCACCCAGAGCACCGCGACGACGCAGAAAATCGCAAAGCTCTGCATGACGGTCGACAGCGCATTCTTTCTGCGCACCATACCTGCATAGAACAGGGCCAGGCCGGGGACGGTCATCAGCAGCACGAACGCCGTTGATGTCATCATCCATGCGACGTCGCCTTTGTTGCAGTCAAAACCCTTGTCGCCGCATTTCGG
>PLBS01000054.1 GCA_003134595.1 Gallionella sp.
AGACGCGTATTGTGTCACAAGCAAGTCCCTTACGAACACTGAATCAACACCCCTAATGACCGCGACACAATTCTCCTTTATTTTCATTGCCGCACTGGCGCTGACCACACTGGCCAAGTTGTGGCTGGCACGCCGTCATCTGGCGCATATTGCCGCGCATCGCGCTGCCGTGCCGGAGGCGTTCCACGAAAAAGTCCAGCTTGGCGATCATCAAAAAGCAGCCGACTACACCTCTGCCAGAACGCGCTTCGACATGTTGGGAACGCTGTTCGATGCCGCGCTGTTGCTGGTCTTTACGCTGGTAGGCGGCATTCAATTCATCGCCGATCTGTGTAATGGCTGGTTCAGCACACCGATCGCACAAGGCATGGCGACCCTCGTCGCGGTGCTGGTGCTGTACTCGCTGCTGGAAGCCCCGTTCAACCTGTACCGCACCTTCGTCATAGAAGCGCTTTTCGGTTTCAACAAAATGACCTTCACACTGTATCTGCTGGACGCGTTGAAAGGTATGTTGATCGGCGCTATCCTTGGACTGCCGCTGCTGTTCGGCGTGTTGTGGCTGATGGAACGCATGAGCGAATACTGGTGGCTGTACGTTTGGCTGGTGTGGGTGGTGTTCAATCTGCTGATTTTATTTATCTACCCGTCGTTCATCGCGCCGCTGTTCAATAAATTCTCGCCGCTGCAGGACGATGCAATGAAAACACGCATCGAATCCCTGCTCAATCGTTGCGGCTTTACCGCGCAAGGCTTGTTCGTGATGGATGGTTCCAAGCGCAGTTCTCACGGAAATGCCTACTTCACCGGCTTCGGCAAAACCAAACGCATTGTGTTTTTTGACACGCTGCTGGAACGCTTGAGCATCAATGAAGTCGAGGCTGTATTGGCGCATGAACTCGGACATTTCAAACGCCGCCACGTGATGAAACGTATCGTGGCGACCTTTGCCCTGAGCCTGGGTTTCCTGTGGCTGCTCGGCCTGCTGATGCAAACCGCGTGGTTCTACCAAGGCCTGGGCGTCAGCACGCCCTCCACCGCACTCGCGCTGCTGCTGTTCTTCATGATCCTGCCGATATTCAGCTTTTTGCTGCATCCGTTGCTGTCGGCCTATTCGCGCAAACATGAATTCGAGGCCGACGCTTATGCCGCCAAGCAAACCGATGCTGCCGATCTGGTCAACGCGCTGGTCAAGTTATATCAGGATAACGCGGCGACACTGACACCCGACCCGCTGTATTCCAAGTTTTACGATTCGCATCCACCGGCCATGGCGCGTATCTCTCATCTGCAAGCCCCACAGACCTAACCAGGAGAACACCATGAAACTGATAATAACTTTGATTTTCCCCACAATCTTTCTACTGGGTGCTGCAACAGCCGCATCGGCCAATCCATTCCCGGATGGCAATGCGCAGAACGGACAAAAATTATTCGAAAAGTACGATTGCAACAGATGCCATAATTCGATCATGGGGGGAGACGGCAACAAAATCTTCACCCGCTTTGATCGCAAGAGAAACAGCCCAGACGGGTTGATCGAGCAAATCGGCATGTGCAGCGGCAATGTCAACGCGCACTTTTCTCCGCAGGAGACGCAGGACCTCGCCGCGTATCTCAACATCTTTTACAAATTCAAGTGAGTGATGCCATGACCAAAACAAATGATTTAACCGCCAAGCAATGCAAACCCTGCGAAGGCGGCACGCCGCCGCTCTCGAATTCAGAGGCTGATAGTTTGATGCAGCAGCTCGAAGGCTGGAAGCGGCACAATCAACTGATCAACAAGACTTTCCCTTTCAAAAACTATTACCAGACCATCGCGTTCGTGAATGCGGTCGCATGGCTTTCGCACCGCGAGGATCACCACCCCGAACTCACCGTCACCTATAACAGTTGCCAGGTGAAATACACCACCGACTCCATCCACGGCCTGTCGGAAAACGATTTCATCTGCGCCGCAAAAGTGGACGCTCTCTTCAAGCTTTGATGCTCACGCCCAATTTCAATTCGAAGGTGAGACAAGCCTGTCCTGATGAAACTACTGGTGAAACTTCTAGCCATCTGACTAGGCAGTCCAAAAACGACAGCCAAGTCATTGGTTATAGCCATTCAACTAGGCTATTTAAAGACGATAGCCAAGTCGCTGGTTATGAGCTCAGTCGTAGGGGCGGCAACGAGTGAGCGTCGAAGGCAGTGCAAATAGCACGACGAGAGGCGAACGAGGCAGCCAACGCAGTATCGCCGATGAAGTGGCATTGGGGCAAATCGTTGCAGCGTTTGGCCGCCAATATCTGGTGCGCCTTGCCGACGGTAGCGAAATAGCCTGCCTGACGCGCGGCAAAAAAAGCGAAGTGGCATGCGGCGATGTGGTTGAAGTGCGACGCACGGCAGAGCCTTCGACAGAGCTCGGGACAGGCGCTCAGGCCGTGATTGAACGCATCGCTCCGCGCCGCTCGCTGCTGCATCGCTCCGATGCCTTCCGCGAAAAACTCATCGCCGCGAACGTCACACAAATCATCGTCGTAGTCGCCGCCGAACCTTCATTCAGCGATGAACTGCTGGCACGTTGTCTGGTCGCCGCATACGATCAAAAACTCGAGGTGCTGATCGTGCTGAACAAATGCGATCTGTCCGATGCCGCTGCCGCCGCGCGCAAACGACTCATCCCCTATACCGCCATCGGCTATCGCGTGCTGGAACTCAGCGCGAAGCAGGATGTATCTGCGTTGCGACCATTCTTGCACGGCCACACCAGCGTATTGGTCGGACAATCCGGCATGGGCAAATCCACCCTGATCAACGCGCTGCTGCCCGACGCACAAGCCGCCACCCGTGAAATCTCCACTGCGCTGGATTCCGGCAAACACACCACCACCCACGCACGTCTGTATCGGATAGATGATTGTAGCGGCCTGATCGACTGCCCCGGCGTGCAAGCTTTCGGCCTGCACCACCTGAGTTTCGGCGGAATAGAACAAGGCTTTGTGGAATTTGCACAATATCTAGGTCAGTGTCGCTTTCGCGACTGCCGCCACGCGCATGAGCCGGGGTGCGCGCTGCGCAATGCGGTTGCTGCCGGGAAGATCGATGCGCGCAGGTTGGAGTTGTTTCAGCAAATCGCCGCGTAGGGGCACGGCGCGCCGTGCCCCTACAACACCTCCAGCCCCAACCGCTTCCACCCCTCGTGCCCCAGCTTCTTCATCGTCTCGACGTTGTCATCGACGATCTTATCCGCATCTGGAAAAGCCGCCACGGCGCGATCCACACTTTCCTCGCGCAGCAGATGCAGCGTGGGGTAAGGCGAACGATTGGTGTAATTCTCGATGTCGTCCGGTGCAGTGCCCGCAAATTGATACTGCGGATGGAGGCTGGCAATCTGAAATTCATCATTAAACTCCGGCTCCGCTACGGCGATATCAACCGTGTCCAGAAAATCATTGAAGTCCAGGAAGTCGGTGAGCACGTAAGGATGGATCAACAGCGTGGTGTCGATCTTCTCTGGATCGGCATCTTGCAGCGTGCGCAACTCATTCATCAACTCTTCCAGCAAAGCCTCCGGCGTAGTCGCCGCACTGACCACATAGCGTATCTGTTTTTTGACGTGCACGGCCTTGGCGAACGGACACAGGTTGAGGCCGATAACGGCTTTTTCCAGCCAGAGTTGCGTGGCGTCGATGATGGTTTCGGTCTCGTTAGTCATTCGGCTCTTTCTTATTCGTCATTCCCGCGAAGGCGGGAATCCAGTTGATTGAATAATCCCCGCACAGCGGGACAGAACCGAGGTCTTGTCCGCTTCGCGGGGTGTTTGTCTAGCTGGATTCCCGCCTTCGCGGGAATGACGATGCTTGGGGTTCATCGGCAGTTTTTCACACTGACAAGGGTGGCTCATCCATCAGCGATATCTGTTCGCGCAATTCCAGGATGCGGTCTTGCCAGTAGCGTTGCGTATTGAACCAGGGGAAAGCGGCGGGAAAGGCCGGATCATCCCAGCGCCGGGCGATCCACGCAGCGTAATGGATCAGGCGCATGGTGCGCAGCGCCTCGATTAAATGCAACTCACGCGGATCGAAGTCATAAAAATCCTCATAGCCAGCAAGCAGGTCGGCGAGCTGCCGGGTCATCTCGGCGCGCTCGCCGGAAAGCAGCATCCACAAATCCTGAATGGCCGGCCCCATGCGGCTGTCGTCAAAATCCACAAAGTGTGGACCGGCGTCAGTCCACAGCACGTTACCGACATGGCAGTCACCATGCAGACGCAACGTTCGAATTGTGCCGGCACGGTCGAAGCAGCGCCGCACACCATCCAGTGCCTGCGCGACTACGCCGCGATA
This sequence comes from Gallionella sp., assembly GCA_003134595.1. GTDB lineage: Bacteria > Pseudomonadota > Gammaproteobacteria > Burkholderiales > Gallionellaceae > Gallionella. Next base: position 4,332 of record PLBS01000054.1, read on the forward strand.
AACTTCGATGAGCTCTGCCGGGATGAAATCATGCTCCAACAGGTAAGCACTCGGTTCCACACCGAAGCTCTGGATGTCCAGCGCGGGGCGATGCCGGTAAGACTCCAGCGCGCCGACGGCATGTATGCGACCGATGAAGCGTCCCATCCATTCCAGCGTGTCGCGGTTTTCCAGCTCCGGCGCGCGACCGCCGTGTTTGGTGAACACGGAAAAACGGAAGCCGTTGAACGCGTGCAGCGTGTGGCCGTTGATTTCCAGTGCGGGCACCACCGGAATTTCGCGCTCGGCCATTGTCGCGACAAATGCGTGCTCTTCCAGAATGGCCGCATCAGACCAGCGTGCGGGGCGATAAAACTTGGCAACCAGGGGCGGGCCGTCTTCCATGCCCGCCTGATAGACGCGGTTTTCATAGCTGTTGAGGGCCAGCAAGCGACCATCCCCGCGCAAACCGATACTGCCCAGCGCATCCAATACGGAATCCGGAGTGAGTGCAGAGAATGGTTGGGTGCGCATGCGCGGCATTGTACGGCAGCACACCAGCGGCTTGTTGTTCAAACAGCATGGCACGACCAACCATGATGTGAGATGCCAATTTGCTCCGATGATTTACGGGAATCGTGGTGCATCGAATGCACCTTACCCCGCATCCTTGAAGTACCCTGCGGGGCACCAAGGAATTAGTTGCGATTTATCCGCGTCGCATATCCAAATAAAACTTCGTATATTATTGACAAATATACAAGACCACGCATACCATAGGGCCGCTTTTAGCTGTAACTCCAAACAGAATGGGGTGACCAGCAGAATCGTCACTTTTCGTTTCAAACATATCGTCAGGAGATAACTATCATGGAACCAAAATTACAAGCTCAACAAGAAAAACTGAAAGAAGTACAAGCCCAACAAGAGAAACTGAAAAAATTACAAGCTGAATTAGACAGGTTAAACTCGAAAATCGAAAAAAATGAAAAACTAACGGTGGATGAGACCAAATTTTTCGGCGAACTCGGCTGGCTTAGCGCAGCGGCAGTAACAATAGCCGCCATAGCTGCCAGCCTTTAGCTACCAGCGTGGCTGGCTTTGCTTGGATGCGGCAAGCGAGTAACAAGCTGCAAAACAAAGGGCGGATTAACCGCCCTTTGTTTTGCAGCTTGTTACTTTGCAGTTAATGAAGTACCTCAGTTTCAAAAGAGCCATGTAAACCGGGATGAGGCGCGAATTCCGTCCTGTCGCCGGGCCTAACCCAGCAAACTAGCCAGCGACAGCAGCAGCAACAGAATCAGCCAGAACACCACCGAGCGCCACACCAGTCCGACGGTGCTTTGCATGAAGTCCGCATCGGCATCATCACCAATACCCAGTTCTGCCCTGTCCTCCAGCAAGCCGCCTTGCGGTATCGGCATGCCCAGACGCACGCCCAATGCACCCGCACCGCTGGCCAACAATATGCCCGCTTCGCTGTCCGGCCAGCTTGCCGCCTGGGTGCGCCAGCAATAAACGGTATTTTCGAAATCGCCGACGATAGCGAAGGTCATCGCGGTCAAGCGGATCGGCAACCATTCCAATACGTAGAACGCTTGCCGCGCAAAGCCGCCGAATTCGCCCAGTTCCGATTTATCCTGGTCACCCCAATGCGTGCGCAAAAACTGCCCAAGGCGATACAGCAGCGCGCCAGCCGCCCCACCCAAGCCCAGCGCGCTGAACAACACGAACCACACGATCACACCGAACACGTTGCGATGCGATGCGATCAACCCCTGTTCGATAGTGACGCGCGCGACTTCTTCGGCATTCAATTCATGCGATGGCATACCGCGCCAACGGGATAACAGGCCGCGCGCTTCGTCAAGCTTGCCCGCGCGCAACGCCAAATGAATGCCGGTGAAAAAATGGCTGAACTGGCGGAAGCCCATGGTGAGATACAACACCAGCACGTTGAACGCCCAGGCAAAGATCGGATGCACGTGATACAGCAACCAGTACAACACCACGACACCGGCCAACAGCGGCAACACCGCAATCAGCCAGGCGATCTTGCCGTGTTTGTGTTGTCCGGCATTGAAGTGAAGCTGAAAGAACAGAACGTAGTTGGACAACCAACCGTACAGGTATTTACGCGAGGAAAGCGGGTGGAGCTGCTCCAGCAACAGCGCAGCAATCAAGGCAAACAGGCTCATGGCAAATAAAAAGCATCAACGGTTGAATGATGCGAAAGATAGCACACTACGATAGCGTTGCGCAGCTTGCGTAGGGCGGATGCCCTTGGGCGATCCGCCGCATAAATCATCCGGCGGAACCGCTATGCCCTTCGACTACGCTCATAACCAGCGACTTGGCTATTGTCTTTCGGGTGCCCGGCCAAAAGTTTTTCGGCTGATAGCCTAGTCGAATGGCTATAACCAATGACTTGCCCAGCGTATTTTGCTGGGTTAGTCAGATGGCTAGTAGTCATATCAGTAGTTTCATCAGGACAGGTTCCGCGCCCTACTTCAAGCAATCATCCCCGCCGCAACCGTATTATTCGTTGCCTCATCAATCACGATGAAGCTGCCGGTGGCGCGGTCGGTAGCGTAGCTGTCGAACACCAGCGACTGTTGCACCTTCATTGCCACGCGCGCGATGTCGTTCATGTTGAGCGTGGCGGTGCTGTGCTGCTCCAGCGTGTTCACGTCCACACGATAGTCGATGCTGGAAAACACACACTTCGCGGTGCGCGTGGTGTGTTTGACGAGGTACTTGCGATTCTTGTCGAGCGGGGTTTCGGACAGCCAGCACAGCATCGCCTCGAATTCTTTCGCCACCCGCGGTTTTTTTCCGCCGTTCACGAACATGTCGCCGCGCGAAATATCAATTTCGTCTTCCAGCGTCAGCGTGACGGATTGCGGCGCGTAGGCGCGTTGCAGGTTGCCGTCGTAAGTGACGATCTCTTTCACCTTGCTGGTGCGGCCCGAGGGCAGCACAGTGATCTCGTCGCCAACCGCGATCTCGCCCGCTTCGATGCGTCCCATGAAGCCGCGGAAGTCGTGGTATTCCTCGGTTTGCGGACGGCATACCCACTGCACCGGATAGCGGAAGTCGGTGGTGTTTATGTCGTGATCGATCTCGACGCTTTCCAGCAGTTCCATCAGTGTGGTGCCTTGATACCAATTCAGGTTGTCGCCTCGATCCACCAGCATATCGCCGATCAATGCGGACAAGGGCACGCAAGTGACGTTGTGCAAACCGAGTTGTGCGGCGAAGGCCAGATACTCTGTGCAGATCTCATTGAAGCGCGCCTCGGAGTAATCGACCATGTCCATCTTGTTGACTGCCAGCACAATGTGCGGAATACCGACCAGGCTCGCCAGATAGGTGTGACGGCGCGTCTGCACCAGCACGCCCTTGCGCGCATCAACCAGAATGACCACCAGATTGGCGGTGCTGGCAGCCGTAACCATGTTGCGTGTGTACTGTTCGTGACCCGGTGTGTCGCCGATGATGAACTTGCGCTTGGGCGTGGCGAAGTAGCGGTAGGCCACGTCGATGGTGATGCCCTGCTCGCGCTCGGCTTGCAGGCCGTCGGTGAGCAATGACAGATCGACCGCAGCCATGCCGCGCTTCTCGCTGGTCCTGGAAATGGCAGAGAACTGATCCTCGAAGATGGACTTGGAGTCGTGCAGCAAGCGACCGATCAAAGTGCTCTTGCCGTCGTCCACGCTTCCAGCAGTGATGAAACGGAGCAGTTGTGTGGTATTACTCATGATTAGAAGTACCCTTCTTTCTTGCGCAACTCCATGGATGCGTCAGATGTTTGATCGTCCATGCGTGTCGCGCCACGCTCGGTGATGCGCGTGGTAGAGGTCTCCTCGATGATCTCCTGCACATTATGCGCAGTGGATTCCACCGGTGCGGTGCAAGTCATGTCACCCACGGTACGGAATCGAACTGACATAACTTCAACCTTTTCTCCTGCCTTCGGTTGAACCAGATGCGACACCGGAATGACGGAGTTACCACGGCGGATCACCTCGCGCTCATGTGCATAGTAGATGCTGGGGATATGCAATTTTTCACGGCCGATATATTGCCAGATGTCCATCTCGGTCCAGTTGCTGATCGGGAACACGCGAATGTTCTCGCCGCTGTGAACGCGGGTGTTGTAGAGATCCCACAGCTCGGGACGCTGGTTCTTCGGGTCCCATTGGCCGAACTCATCTCGGAACGAAAAGATGCGTTCCTTGGCACGCGCCTTTTCTTCGTCGCGTCGCGCACCGCCCATGCAGGCATCGAAGCCGAATTCGGCGATGGTCTCCAGCAGGGTCACGGATTGGTACGGATTGCGCGGCAGGTCCGGGTTCTTGATGACGATGGTGCCGCGTTTGATGGAATCTTCCAGTGAACGCACGATAAGACGTTCGCCCAAGTCCGCCGCCAGTTTGTCGCGGCATTCGATGACTTCCGGGAAGTTGTGTTCGGTGTCAACGTGTACCAACGGGAAGGGGAACTTCGCCGGGCGGAACGCCTTCTCGGCCAAGCGCAGCATGACGATGGAATCCTTGCCGCCGGAAAACAGCAGCGCGGGATTCTTACATTCCGCCGCGACCTCACGCATGATGTGGATGGATTCACTTTCCAGCACGTCAAGATGGGTCAGGGTATGGTTGCTCATAATTACTTTGTCTTTCTCTAAAACAAAACCTTCATGCAGGGTGCGATACGCACCCTAGCAAACCACGAACTACGCACATTTAATCGGAATACTGGCCACATGCAGCCCACATTCCTTGCCCTCTGCATTCTCCCACCACCATCTGCCGGAGCGGATGTCCTCACCCGGCGTGACGGCACGCGTGCAGCATGCGCAACCGATGCTTGGGTAGAACTTGTCATGCAGTTTATTGTACGGCACATCGTTCTGCTTGATGTATTCCCAAACCTCTGCATTCGTCCAGTCCAGCAGCGGATTGAATTTCTGCAAACCATGGTCCGCGTCAAAGGATGATGCCTCCAGGCTGCCGCGTGTCACCGTCTGGTCGCGGCGAATTCCGGTGATCCACGCACCCTTGCCGGCCAGCGCGCGCTTCAGCGGCTCGACCTTGCGGATATGGCAGCAGCGATTGCGCAATTTCACGCTGTCGTAAAAACCGTTCGGGCCATTTTGCGCCATATATTCCTCGACCAGCGCGCTGTCCGGAAAATAGATCTTCAACGGCACGCCGTAACGCTTGCGCACTTCCTGCATCAGGTCGTAAGTCTCTTGCGGCAGGCGTCCGGTGTCGAGGCTGAACATTTCGATGTCCTGCCCATTCTTCATGGTAAAGTTTTTGGCGATCAAATCGGTCAGCACCATGTCTTCCGCGCCCAGGCTGTTGGCGAATGTCACGGGAGGAAAATCGCGCGCAGCCGCAGCCAATACTTGTTTGACTTGCTCGATCTTTTGTTGCAATGCACTCATAGTCCACCTCCGCGTTGCATGCGCCGGAACAGCGGCAATTTTTCATCTGCCGAAGCCTGGTAGGTTATAGAAAAATCGCTCAAACCTTTCAACGCCTCGCTAATGTCTTTATCAGCCCTGGGCGCAAACGCATCGAAGCCGACGCGTTGCATGTAGAACAACTGGTCGCGCAACACATCGCCGATGGCGCGCAACTCACCGCGATAGCCCAATCTGGCGCGCAAATGGTGGGCGATGGAATAACCGCGCCCGTCGTTGAACCTGGGGAAATCAACGGCGATCACGGTAAATTTTGCTATCTCATGTTGCAAGCCTTCTGCTCGTTCATCGCTGGCCAACCACACACCCAGATCCGCACGCTGTTGCAGCGCATCGCGTTGTGCCTGCCACACTTTCAGCGGCACGATGACTTTACCTTGCGGAACGGCTACGCCTTCCGGCGTGTCGTTTTTTTTCAAACGCAGCACGATCCAGTCATCATCCACGATGGTTTTATTTTTGATGATCATTATGGGCATCCATGTCGTTAAAATCTTGGTGAGTAGTAGGGCGTGTCATAGGGCGCGCCTTTTTCCAGCAAGGCATATTCGGCACCAGCCAACTTCTCATCCTCCTCCACCGGCGTCGCATACACATATTCCTTGAAAGGATCGTGGCCGATCCTGCGCACCGTATCGATGAAACGTTCATCATCAAAACGCTCACGCACATACACTTGCAACAAACGCGCGATCACCTCGGGTATTTGCGCAAAGGTGAAGGAACGTCCGATGACTTTTCCCAGGCTGGCTGTATTACCCTGCGCGCCGCCAATCGACACTTGATTCCACTCCTCCCCATCCTTATCCACCCCGAGGATGCCGATATGTCCGACATGATGATGCCCGCAGGCATTCATACAGCCCGACATGTTCAGCTCGATCTCGCCGATGTCATGTTGAAAATCGAGGTTATCGAAACGCTCGGCGATCGCCTTGGACAGCGGAATAGAACGCGCATTCGCCAATGAGCAAAAATCGCCTCCCGGGCAGCAAATGATGTCAGTCAACAACCCGATGTTGGGCGTGGCCATACCCAACTCTTTAGCGGCCTGCCACAGCGCGATGAGGTCGGATTGCTTAACATCCGCCAACACCAGATTCTGCATATGCGTGATGCGCAATTCGCCAAAACTGAAACGCTCGGCCAACTCCGCCGCTGCGTCCATTTGCTCCGCCGTCGCATCCCCCGGTGCGATGCCGGTTTTCTTGAGCGACAGCACCAACGCTGCGTAACCCGGCAGTTTGTGCGGTTTGACGTTGCGCTGCATCCAATTGGCGAAGGCTTTGTTATCGCGCTGATACGCTGCCACAGCCGCATCGCCTTCCGGCAGCTGTTCATAAGCCGGTGCGCTGAAACAAGCCGCAACGCGGTTCAATTCCTCGGCCGTGATGGTGCATGGACCATCTTTGGTGAACTGCCAATCGGCTTCCACCTGGCGTTTGAACTCCTCGATGCCGAGCGCCTTCACCAGTATCTTGATGCGCGCCTTGAACATGTTGTCGCGGCGGCCGTATTCGTTATACACCCGCACGATGGATTCCAGATACGTGATGGCGTGTTGCCAGGGCACGAAATCGCGAATCTCCGTGCCTATGACAGGCGTGCGTCCCAAGCCGCCACCGACCAGCACGCGGAAACCGATCTCGCCCTGCGCGTTTTTCACCACCGCCAAGCCGATGTCATGCACCGCGATCGCGGCACGGTCTTCCGTTGCACCGGTAATGGAAATCTTAAATTTACGCGGCAGGTAGGCAAACTCGGGATGAAAGGTGCTCCATTGGCGCAGTATCTCGGCATAAGGACGCGGATCGACGATTTCATCGCGTGCCACGCCCGCGAACTCATCGCTGGTGATGTTGCGTATGCAATTGCCGGAAGTCTGATTGGCGTGCATTTCCACGCTGGCCAAATCGGCCAGAGCATCCGGCGCATCCTGCAGCTTGAGCCAGTTGAACTGGATGTTCTGGCGCGTGGTGAAATGCCCGTAGCCGCGATCATACTTGCGCGCAATGGATGCAAGCATGCGCACCTGCGCGGCGCTCAACAAACCGTAAGGCACGGCGATGCGCAGCATATATGCATGGATCTGCATATACAGCCCGTTCTGCAGGCGCAGGACGCGAAATTCATCCTCAGTCAGCTCACCCGACAGGCGGCGGCGCACCTGATCGCGAAACTGCGCGACCCGCTCGGCGGCGATCTGGTGATCGAATTTATCGTAGCGATACATGGGCACCTCTAAAAATCCACATTTCAT
>PLBS01000111.1 GCA_003134595.1 Gallionella sp.
GATCTCACGGTGATGCGCCATGTCGGTTTGGCGATCAGCGTGCCTGAATCACCGCTACTGGTGCGCAAACATTCCCACTATGTTACGCAGCGCGGTGGCGGGCAGGGCGCGGTGCGCGAAGCCTGCGAGTTGATCATGTCGGCGCAAGGCACGCTGGATGCGCAACTTGCACCCTATTTGCAATGACTATTGCCTCCCGTGCCCGCTACTGGCTGCCGCTGGTGCCATTGTTTGGTTTGCTGGGGGCCACCTATTGGCTGAACCAGCAGGTGCTGCCGGAACCGGCCAAGCCTGACAGCAGCAAACGCCACGACCCCGATGCTATTGTGGAAAACTTTTCCGCAACCAAGCTGAATGAGCAGGGTGTGCCGAGCTTCGTCATGGCTGCAACCAAAATGCTGCATTATCCGGATGACGACAGCACTACACTGGAAGCGCCGCGTATTACCATGTTATCCATAGGACAACCGGCAATACACGCCGTCGCCAAGCGTGCCACTATCTCCAGTAAAGGCGATGAGGTGTTTCTGCACGACGCTGTCGAAGTGCTGCGCGAGGCAAGCGCGCAGCAGGATAAACTTACTTTGCAAACCGAGTATCTGCGTATTGTCCCGGATCAGGATTTGGCGGACACCGACCGCGCTGTCACTGTCGTCGATGCGCACAACATCGTGCATGCGACAGGCATGGAAATGGACAACAAGACACGCATCCTGAAACTGCTTTCCCAAGTTAAAAGCGAACATGTACCGAACAAACAGTAAACTATTGCTGGCAACTTTCCTGCTACCGGTTTTCCTGCTGCTTTGGGCACCAACCTGCTTTGCCGAACTCGCCGACCGCGACAAGCCGATGCATCTGGAGGCCGATCAGGTGATAATGGACGATGCACGGAAAATCAGCACCTTCACCGGCAATGTGCGATTATCCCAAGGCTCGCTGCTGATACGAGGTGACAAGATCATCGTGGTACAGGACAAGAACGGCAACAAGCACGCCACGGCGTATGGAAATACCGCCGAGTTCCGGCAAAAGCGCGAGGGTTTGAATGGGTACGTGGAAGGTTATGGCGAACGCATCGAATATGACACGCACACCGAGACGGTAAACTTCCACGAAAAAGCGCGCCTCAAGCGCGATCGGGATGAGGTAAGCGGCGATCATATTACTTACAACGCCAAGACCGAAGTCTTTCAGGTGAACAGCAGCGATACAAACCCGATGAATGGCCCGCCGCAGCGGGTGCGTGCCGTGCTGCAACCCAAGTCCAAAGAAGCTGCAACATCACCGTCCGCGCCGGATACGCTACCCATACCCAGTAAATCCCCTGCTCCCACGAAATGAACATGAGTGAACTTCGCGCAGTCGGTCTGAAAAAAAAATACGGCTCACGCACCGTGGTACACGATGCATCGCTGTCAGTAAAGAGCGGTGAAGTGGTGGGCCTGCTCGGTCCGAACGGCGCGGGAAAAACCACTGCGTTCTACATGATCGTGGGACTGATCGCTGCTGACGGCGGAGAAATTTTTATTGATGACCAAAACATCACTCATCTGCCGATACACCGCCGCGCGCGCCTGGGACTCGGTTATCTGCCGCAGGAAGCATCGATCTTTCGTCGTCTGACGGTGGCACAAAACATCCAGGCCGTGCTGGAACTTCAAGGCATTACCGACGATAACCTGCAAAATCATCTGGAAAAATTACTGGAAGACCTGCACATCACGCACATCCGCGACAATCCCGCCGTCAGCCTGTCCGGCGGGGAACGGCGGCGCGTGGAAATCGCGCGCGCATTGGCGACAGACCCGCGTTTCATCCTGCTGGATGAACCGTTCGCCGGCGTGGATCCAATCGCCGTGCTGGACATTCAAAAAATCATCCACTTTCTCAAAGAGCGCAGCATCGGCGTGCTGATCACCGACCACAATGTGCGCGAAACTTTGGGCATCTGTGACCGTGCCTACATTATCAACGCCGGCTCGGTAATGGCGGAAGGCAAGCCGGATGAAATCATCTATAATGAGGGCGTAAGGAAAGTGTATCTGGGCGAACACTTTAAACTGTGACGCGAAGATCTCCCCTGTACAACACCATGCAATGAAACCCACTCTCCAACTTCGAATCTCCCAACAACTGACGCTTACCCCGCAGCTGCAACAGGCTATCCGCTTGCTGCAACTCTCCACGCAGGATATGCATCAGGAAGTCGCACGGTTGCTGGAAGAAAACCCCATGCTGGAAGTGGCCGAGGAATTTGCGACTGGCACTTTTTCCCCGGATGCATCATCTTCAGAATCTCGCAGCACCGCGACCGCAGACGAACCAGAGCAAGCACATAGCGATGACCGCGGCGCGGACGATTTTGGCCCGGATACTTTTGGCAACGAGCCCGCCGACTGGAATACCGGCGGTGGCACGATGCGCAGCACGGATGACGAAGACGAAACCTACTTCGAGCAAGCTGCCGAACAAGCCAGCCTGCGCGCACATCTGCATAGTCAATTGACTACCAGCTCACTGGATGGCAAAGATCGCCAAGTGGTCGGATTGCTGATCGATGCGCTGGATGAGAACGGTTATCTGGCTCAAGATCTGGAAGAACTGGTGGCGCTGTTGCCCGCTGAACTTGAAATCACGCTGGATGATCTGGAAACCGCGCTGGTACAACTGCAACATCTGGATCAACCCGGTCTGGGTGCGCGCAATCTGGGCGAGTGTCTGGCCCTGCAACTCAAAGCCTTGCCGGAGGACACTCCGCAACGCGATTTGGCGATTCGTCTGGCGAGCCACCACCTCGATCTGGTGGCCGCACATGACTTTAGCAAAATCAAAAAACTGCTGCGCTGCACGGACGATGAATTACGCGCTGCGCAACACTTGATCACCGGTTTGAATCCAAAACCCGGTGCCGAGTTCGGCCAAAGCGTCGCCGATTATGTGGTGCCCGACGTGGTCGTGGAAAAATACAAGAACAAATGGCGTGCACGCCTCAATGCGGAAGCGATGCCCAAGCTGCGCGTCAATCGGATTTACGCCAACATCCTGCAACAACGCGGTGATAAAAGCTCCTCGCAGCTCACCACACAATTGCAGGAAGCAAAGTGGCTGATCAAAAATTTGCAGCAGCGTTTTGATACCATACTGCGCGTCGCGCAAGCCATCGTGGAACGGCAAAGCAATTTTTTCGAGCATGGCGAGATCGGGATGCGCCCGCTGGTATTGCGCGAAATCGCCGACGAGCTGGAGTTGCACGAATCCACGGTATCGCGCAGCACCACACAAAAATTCATGCTGACCCCGCGCGGCATATACGAATTCAAACATTTCTTTGGCAGCGGTCTGGCTACGGAAAGCGGCGGCACCTGTTCTTCCACCGCGATACGCGAGTTGATCAAACAACTAGTCAGCGCGGAAGACGGGCACAAACCGCTTACCGACAGCCGCATGTCAGAAATCTTGGCACAGCAGGGCATCGTAGTTGCCCGGCGTACCATAGCAAAGTACCGGGAAGCATTGCACATACTCCCGGTGAATCTCCGTAAATCACTCTAAAAAAGGAGCACACAATGAACCTCCATCTAACCGGACGCCACCTGGAAATCACACCCGCCATTCGCGACTATGCGACCGGGAAATTCGGCAAGATCAAACGTCACTTCGACAACGTGATAGACGTGAACATCATCCTTTCCGTTGATAAACTGAAACAGAAGGCCGAAGCCACCGTGCACATCAGTGGCAAAGATGTGTTCGTGGAATGCGATGATGAAAACTTGTACGCTGCGATTGATGCTCTGGTGGACAAGCTGGATCGCCAGGTAATGAAGCATAAGGAAAAGCTGTCTTCGCGTCGCCATGATGATTCCGGCAAGCATGCGGCAGCAGAGTAATTAACCACGGGCGGAGGCAATGCCGCCCATTTTTATCCACTCCCCCATAATGAACCTGATCAGCAAAATCCTGCTGCCCGACAACATCCTGTTGGACACTGAATCCACCAGCAAGAAACGCGTGTTTGAGCGCGTTGGCTTGCTGTTTGAAAACAACCAGCAGATCGCGCGCAGCCAAGTATTCGACAGCCTGTTCGCACGCGAGAAGCTCGGTTCAACCGGCCTGGGACAAGGCGTGGCGATTCCGCATGGACGTATTGCAAAGTTGCGCGATGCGACTGCCGCGTTTGTAATGACCTCCCACCCGATTCCATTCGACGCGCCTGACGGTCAACCGGTGAACATGATTTTCGTGTTGCTGGTGCCGGAGCGCGCCAACGATTTGCACCTGCAGATTCTCGGCGAGTTGGCGCAAATGTTCAGCGACACACCATTCCGCAATCGCCTGCTTGCCTGCAAAGACACAGGCAGCATCCATCAATTGTTTTATGACTGGAACAGCGTGACATGATGGGAACCTCTAAAATTTACTTTTGCGGGATGAAGCGCAAGGAGCCGCACGGCGAATGACGAGGCATATCGGATTGATAGACGAGGAATGAGCGAGCACGCGACACCGCGATTCGCCCGGAAAATAAATTTTAGAGGTTCCCATGAGCCAGGTTAACGTCCGGCAATTATTTGACGACAAGCAGGAACGACTGCAACTCAGCCGTGTTGCCGGAGCAGATGGCACAGATCGCTTCATCGACAGTGATGAGGTCGACACCTCCAACAAGGGACTCATCGGCCATCTCAACCTGATCCACCCGAACTGGGTGCAGGTACTGAGCGAGACCGAGCTGAATTATCTGCGCGATCTGAGCACGGAACAGCGCGACAGCGCGTTTCGCCAAATCGAGCAAAACGGCACGACCTGTTTGATCGTGGCCGGCACAACCGATATACCGCCTGAACTCATCAATTTTGCCGACCAGTCGCACATTCCGCTGTTCGCATCCCCCAAAGCCAGCGTGCATCT
>PLBS01000093.1 GCA_003134595.1 Gallionella sp.
GTTTGTCGGGCATTGCCGAAAAGGTTGGCCGGAAAAAGGACTGAGCATGAGTGACTGTTTATTTTGCAAAATCGCACGCGGTGAAATTCCTTGTCGCAAGGTGTATGAAGACGATGAGTTGTTCGCCTTTCATGACATCCATCCGGTCGCGCCGGTGCACTTCATGCTGATCCCCAAGCTTCATCTGGCTTCGTTGATGCAGGCCGAAAATGCCCATGCCGCCTTGCTCGGCAAGATGTTGTTGTTGGCACCCAAGCTGGCAAAAGAACAAGGATTGGACAATGGTTTTCGTACTGTGATCAACACCGGCAAGGGCGGCGGGCAGGAAGTATTTCATTTTCATATACACATCATCGGTGGCGGCAACATCCCGCCCATGGTGCGGCGCAATTAATATTTCAAGGAGAACGAGATGGGCGGATTAAGTATTTGGCATTGGCTGATAGTGTTGCTGGTGATCGTGTTGATTTTCGGCACCAAAAAATTGCGCAACATCGGCAGCGACCTGGGCGGTGCGGTAAAGGGTTTCAAGGAAGGCATGCGCTCCGAGGATGAAACCGCCAAACAGATTAAAGAAGACGGTCAAACCATCGAAGGTGAAGTGAAAGACAAGAAAACGACTAACATTTAAGCCTATCCTTACGGCTGGCAAAGATGTTCGACTTCAGCTTTTCAGAATTGATGGTGGTCATGGTGGTGGCGCTCATCGTCATCGGGCCGGAACGCCTGCCGAAAGTGGCGCGCACCCTTGGGCATCTGTGGGGACGCGCGCAACGCTATGTAAATGGCGTGAAAGCCGACATCGAGCGCGACATGGCAGTTGAAGAGTTCCGCCAACTGCAGCAAAAAGTGCAAGCCGAAGCCAGCGCGCTGGATCAATCGGTAAAGCAAGTGACACTGACAGCGGATCAACAAGTGCAACAAATCAATGAGGCGGTTGCACAGCTTTCATCACCCAGCCAAGCAACACAACTAGGCCAAGCAACGCAGCTGCCGCCGCCGACCGCCGATCCATCCGCGACGCTACCCGCCAATAAATCCGAATGAACACTGGCGAAAGTTTCATCGCGCATTTGGTGGAATTACGTACCCGCCTATTGAACGCCGTGGTGGCTGTGCTGCTGGTGTTCATCTGCCTGTTTCCATGGGCATCCGACCTCTACACTTTGTTGGCGCAACCCCTGTTATCCAAGCTGCCCAAAGGAGGGCAGATGATCGCCACCGATGTCACCACGCCATTCTTCGTGCCGCTCAAGGTCGCGATGATGGCGGCTTTCCTCATCGCGCTGCCTTATATCCTCTATCAGATATGGCGATTCGTTGCCCCCGGTTTATATGCGCACGAAAAACGCCTGGTGTGGCCGCTGATCATCGCCAGCACGATCTTGTTTTTCTGCGGAATGGCATTCGCCTACTTCGTGGTATTCCCGGTGGTGTTCGGCTTCATCACCGCCAGCGCGCCACAGGGCGTGGCGGTGATGACCGACATCGACAAATACTTGAGTTTTGTGCTCACCATGTTCATGGCATTCGGCATTACCTTCCAGGTGCCGGTGGCAGTGGTGCTGCTGGTGCGCATGGGTTTCGTCACCGTTGAAAAACTCCGCGAAGCCCGTCCATACGCGGTGGTTGGCGCATTCGTGATCGGCGCGATCTTCACCCCGCCGGATGTGGTGTCGCAGTTCATGCTGGCGATGCCGCTGTGGCTGCTGTATGAGGCGGGGATCGTGGTGGCTTCGTGGGGGGGTAAAAACAAAACAAAGGAAGCGTAGAAATCAAATCGTACACAATAAAGAGCCGCATATTTGGTGAATCTTTCAGCTTGTTAGCATGCAGAGCGCAAATCCCAACCTATTGCTGCTGAGGTTGTAGGGTGGATAAAGCGCAAAGCGCGTATCCACCAACCTGAGCGGCGGATGCGGCACGATTTGCCTTTGTCCACCCTACGGCACGATGCTTTCCGTCATACGCGGGCTGCATCCGCCACCCCATTAATCATGAGGACAACAGTGCAGGAGGGAGCCGTTTTTATTATCATAACGCTGGCGCTGGCCTTTGTGTCGCGGGCTTCCCTGCGCAAGCCTGGCTCGCACGGGTTCTATCGTTTCTTTGCCTGGGAGTGCATGCTTGGACTTTTCGTGCTGAACATGCGTGTCTGGTACGCTGATACGAATTCCGCTAATCAAATCATTTCCGGGCTTTTGTTTTTTGCCTCTCTGCTGCTGGTTCTTTTTAGCGTCGCGCTGTTACAACTGTCCGGGAAACCGGACACCAAACGCGACGATGCACCAATGTTCGAATTTGAGAAGACTACAACCCTGGTAACCACCGGGGTATACCGCTACATCAGGCACCCAATTTATGGCTCGCTGTTCTTCCTCTGCTGGGGATTTTTCTTCAAGCAGCCCTCACTGGTTGGAGGCGTTCTCGCCGTAATTGCGAGTGTTTTTCTGGTGGCCACCGCGCGCGTGGAAGAAATCGAAAACATCAGCTATTTCGGCGAGGAATACCGGGAGTACATGAAACGAACCAAGATGTTCGTGCCGTTCATCCTGTAAGCGCGGCCCGATAGCGAGCGCAGGTGGATGCCCCTCGCGGGCGATCCGCCGCAAGTTTCCAACCCATCTATGCTTGTCCGTCCTACGCGGGCTCGTTCCGAACGTTGTCTATGTAAAGCTGAATAGTTGAAACCCATCAAACCTGCGCTTGTTCGAGTTTCGTGCTCACCTGTTCATGGCGTTCGGCACTACCTTCCAGGTGCCGGTGCTGCTGCTGGTACGCATGGGTTTCGTCACCGTCGAAAAACTCCGCGAAGCCCGTCCATACGCCGTGGTCGGCGCATTCGTAATCGGCGCGATCTTCACCCCGCCGGATGTGGTGCGCAATTCATGCTGGCGATGCCGCTGTGGCTGATGTATGAGGCAGGAATCGTGATTGCCGCGTGGGGTGGTCGCGGCAAGATGAAAGAAACAGGGGCGCAATATAAGGCCAACACTGCTTCGTTTTACTGCGTCCTCGGCTTCGGGCGTTTGCCGATCTTCACCTGCAAGCCTATCGTTGTCCCGTTGCGCATCAGCTTGATCAGGGCAACTTTGCCGGGTGGCAGGTTGGCCACGGTGTCCAGCATGGCACTCGAGTCATCGATGGTTTTGTCGTCTATCGCAATCAGAATATCTCCGGTCTTTACGCCCGCCTGCTCAGCCGGACTGTTGCGTATCACCTCGGTGATCAACACGCCTTTGGTGTCGCCGAGTTTGAAGGACTCGGCCAGTTCCGGGGTGAGTTCCTGTACCCCTGCGCCGACCCAGCCGCGCGTGACGGAACCATGCTGGATGATTTGTTCCATGGTCTTTTTCGCGGTGCTGGCGGAAATGGCGAAGCCAATGCCGAGCGATCCTCCATTCGGCGAATAGATTGCGCTGTTGATGCCGATCAAATTGCCGTTTCCGTCTACCAAGGGGCCGCCGGAATTGCCCGGGTTGATTGCGGCATCGGTCTGGATGAAGTTCTCAAAGGTGTTGATTCCCAGGTGATCGCGCTTGAGCGCGCTGACGATGCCCATGGTGACCGTTTCACCCACGCCAAACGGGTTGCCGATGGCGAGTACCATGTCGCCCACATGCGCTTGTTCCGGATGACCAAAGGTGATGGCGGGAAGGTTGCCTGGCAGCTCGATCTTGATCACCGCCAGATCGGTTTCCGGATCGGATCCGATGACATGTGCCTTGGCCTTGCGGCCATCGGACAGCGCGACCTCGATCTGGTCGGCGGCTTCCACCACGTGATGGTTGGTGAGGATGTAGCCGTCGGGACTAACGATCACGCCGGAGCCAAGGCTGGAGCTGCTTTGCGGCTCGTTATCTCCCTGGTCGCCGAAGAAAAATTTGAAGCGCGGATCATCCATGAAGGGATTGACCGGTGTCTTGATGATGGTGCTGGTGAAAATGTTCACCACGGCAGGCATGGCTTTTTGTGCGGCGGCACTTAACCCCATCGCCGGGGATTTGTCGCCGCTGGCCAGTGGTGTGTTTTCATACAGGGTGACCACACCGCTGCGTGCCGCGTTCGGCAGCAACTCCGGCTTGAGGGTATGAATAATAAACAGCAGCGCCAGCGCGATAGTGACGGTTTGGGTGAATAGAAGCCAATGTTTACGCATGGTAAGATGAACTCGTTTGATTTAATTGTAGAAGGAAACATGATGCTGCTAAATGAATTGCGCGATTATAACGCAAGCCTGCTGCAAACCAATCTGTTCAAAGATTACTGCCCGAATGGTGTGCAGGTGGAAGGCCGCGCGGAAGTGCGGCGTATCGCTACCGGGGTGACGGCTTCGCAGCAGGTGCTGGACGCGGCGATCGCTTGGGGTGCGGATGCGATTCTGGTGCATCACGGTTATTTTTGGCGCAACGAAGAGGCCACTATTGTCGGCATCAAGAAAAGACGTATCGCGCAGCTGTTGCGCAACGACGTGAGTTTGCTGGCCTATCACCTGCCGCTCGATGCGCATGCCGAACTGGGCAACAATGCACAACTCGGCAAGCTGCTCGGCTTGATTGAGCAGGGCAGGTTTGGCGAACAAAACATTGCCTGGTTGGGTTCGCTGGCGCAGCCTCAGACGCTGGCACAATTCACCCAGCAGGTCGGGCATAGCTTGCAGCGCACGCCACAAGTCATCGGGGATGGTAACAAGAGTATACGCAAAGTGGCGTGGTGCAGCGGCGGCGCGCAAGGTTACTTCGAGGCGGCGATCGCGCAAGGCGCAGATGCCTACATCACCGGAGAGATATCCGAACAGAATTTTCATCTGGCCAACGAAACCGGCGTGGCATTTATTGCCGCCGGGCATCACGCTACCGAGCGTTTTGGTATTCAGGCGCTGGGAAAGCATTTGGCAAAACAATTCGGTCTGGAGCACCGCTTTTTCGATCAGGCCAATCCAATTTAAACGCCCCGGTTTAAATCTCCCTTTAGAGGTTCCCTTTAGTCAGTTTGCTGCGCAACTGATTCAGCGAAACAGTCATGTTGCGCGGTGCTGTTTTCAGTGCTGCATTGGCTTGTGTGATTGACGTGGCGTAGTCTATCAGCAGCGTTTTCAGAATAGCTTCCATATCACCCAATAGTTGTTCAGGTCGGTGCGCATAGCGCAGCAAGAAATCTTTGCGGCGCGGATGAAACGCTGTCCACTGCCAGGCAAGAAAGCTTTCATTGCTCTTGAAACCGGCATTTTGCAGCGATTCTTTCAGGCTGTTTACTGAGGCTAATCCGAGTTGATCGGGCGAGGGTGCGGCACTCCACATCAAGCCAAAATAAACACGCCATTCCCCGCCAAGGTATTGCTGTTCCACCATCGGACGAAGGTAAAGCGGTTGCTCCGTATCTGTGGTGCAATGTAATCCGACCAGGCTATCCGGTGCGTTCTTGTCTTCGGTAGGCTCGACGCGCCATGCCAGTTCATATTCTTTGATCAGCGCATTGAGGTGTGGCAGCAATTCCAGCCAAAAACGGTTGTTCATTTGCTCGCGAAGCCTATCCATTTGCTCGGCAACGGAGAGGCCCAATGGCAAATTTTCTGTTTGGGCAAAAAAATCCAGTACGGCTTGTTCCTCATTCATGGCGTCATATCCTAAAAATGGCTCAAGTTAAAAAGGTATATAAGCAATTGCTGTAATTCTGTGCGCCATATAACTTTTTTTGTCATGCCGGGGATGAGTTGCAATATCAGTGTTGACTTTATTTTTCAGACTAGACATTATTCGTCCGTGTAGTCGCGCCGCGCTCATCCAGGCGGAAAAAAACAAAGGCAGATGATAATGACTATCGCGACGCGACGCATCAAAAAATAATCCGATTTACCTGTTCTATCATGCCGGCAATGAGTTGGTGTGGGATCATTTGTTTGCTGGGGGAGCCCTTACGATGCACCGTATTTTACGTTTGTCTGTTTTACTGATGGGATTGTTTGCTGTAGCGAGCAGTTATGCAGCCGATGCCCCGCAATCCGCACCAACGGATCCCGGTATTGAAGGTTCTGCTATCGACAAGTCTGCAAAGGAAAAGTCTGATAGTGGAGGTTCTGCTTTTTCTGCATGGGAAACGAAATACTTTGGAACGGGCGTTGATGGCGCTGATAATGTGGGCCCTGCGATCGAGCAGCCGATCGAGTTCCCCCACTTTCGCCATGCCGGCGATAGAGACAAGGGTGGGATGGAGATCAACTGTATGTACTGCCATACCTATGCCCGGCGCAGTCTGGTATCGGGTATCCCGCCCATTCAAAAGTGCATAGGGTGCCATCAGAGCATCGAGTCGGTACGCGATAAGCCGCGCATCAAAAAATTATTCGAATACTGGGATGCCAAGAAGGCCATTCCCTGGAAGAAGGTGCATGATCTTCCGGACTACGTGCGTTTCAGCCACGAGCGCCATATCAAACGTTTTATCTTTCAGCTAAACCGCCCGGTTCAAGAGGTGTGCGGCTATTGCCACGGCAATGTGAAAGAAATGACGGTGGCACGCCGCCAGAAGCTGCTCTCCATGGGTTTCTGCGTCACCTGCCACGAACAGGATCATCCGGTCACCGCCGAGGGCGGTACGCCAATCGGCGAGCAAGCATATTGGTACGGCATGCATAAGCCGCTGGTTGATGCGTCGGGCATTATTAAAGCTAAAGGCCCGAATGACTGTTTTGTATGCCATAAATAGTAGAGAGGTTGTGATGATAAACAGTGGTTCCGTAAAACAATTGGCCGGGCACCCGTTTGACCGGCGTGATTTTCTGAAGGTGCTGGGCTGGGGTGGTGCGGCGGTTGCGTTGAGCGGCTGCGGCAACGGTTCAGTCGAGGATGGCAAGGAAACCGTGGTTTCGTATGTTGAAACGAATGACTACATGATTCCCAGTATCAGTGTGTACTTTAATTCGACCTGCGCGCAGTGTGATGCGGGCTGCAGTATCACCGGGCGCATACGCGAAGGACGCGTACTGAAGCTGGAAGGCAATCCCGATTCCGCGATCAATCGCGGCAAGACCTGCGGCCTGGGGCAGGCAGGTGTGCAACACCACTACAATCCTGACCGTGTGCGCGAGCCGTTGTTGCGCAGTGGTGACAAAGGCGAAACCATCACTTGGGAAAAGGCCTACGCGCTTATCGCCGAAAAGATGAACGGTGTGAGCGGCGAAGAGATCGCATTCTTGAGTGGCGGCGTGAGCGGCCATCTCAAGGTGTTGCTGGGCAATTATCTGGACAGTTTAGGCTGCAAAAATCATTTCGTATACGAAGCGGTCGGGCCGGCTGTGCTGCGCGCTGCCAACAAGAAGTCTTACGGCGTGGAAATGCCGCGCTTCAACATCAATAAAGCCAAGGTGGTATTGTCGTTTGGTGCCGACTTTCTGGGTGCCTGGATTTCCCCGGTGCACTTCTCGCAGCAATATGCGCAGTTCCGCAAGGGTGTGAATGGTCAGCGCGGGGTGCTGGTGCAGATCGAATCCAAGATGACTTTGACCGGCGCGAATGCGGATCGCTGGCTGGTGGTGCGTCCCGGAACGGAAGGTATCTTGGCGTTGGGCATCATTAACGCGTTGGGTACTGCCGGTTTAATATTGTCCGGCGATGTGGTTGCTGCGGTGAAGGGTTATGACAAGGCGCGTGTCAGCAAAGATACCGGCGTTTCGGCTGAGCAGATCGACAAGATCGTCGCCTTGCTGAAAGAACGCACGCCGAGTCTGGTGTTGGCGGGCAGTGCGGCAGAAGGTTATGCGCATGGTTCGCAAAATGCCGCCGCGATCAATCTGCTCAACCATGTGTTGGGCAATGTCGGCAAGACAGTCGAAGCTGCTGCCGTAGTGCCGTTCCCGCAAATGGTTCCGGCAACCGGCAATACTGCCGCATTGAAGACGTTGAATGACGGCTTGGCTGCGGGCAAGTACAAATTGCTGTTCAGCTACGCAGCCAATCCGGTATTCACCGCGCCGGGTACGATGAAGTTCAAGGACAATCTGGCAAAGGCAGGCTTCAAGGTGGCGTTTACCCACTACCTGGATGAGACCGCCATGCAGGCTGATTTGGTATTGCCGCTCGATTCCGCGCTGGAAGATTGGGGCACGCAGGTTCCCGAGTACATGGCTGAAGGCGCGCAAATCAATATTCAGCAGCCGCTGATGGAAAATCTGCACGCCAATACCCGTGGCATGGGCGATATTTTGCTGGCTTTGATCAAACTGCGTCGCGCCGAAGACTACAAAAAATATGAAGACTACTATGCCTACCTGCGCGCCGCAGTATTGCAAAACAAGGGTGCGTTGGGCGGTGGTGTTGCTGATGACGATACCTTCTGGAACGAGACGCTGAGCAAAGGCATCATCAAGCTGGCGGGTGCCAAGCAGACATTGTCGGGCAAGGCAGGTGTGGCGGGTTTGTCGCTGCCGGCACCTGCCGACATCGATGCGCAATATCCGTTGCAACTGATTCCAAGCGTGAACGCCAGCCTCCGCGATGGCCGGAATACCAACCAGCCCTGGTTGCAGGAATCGCCTGATACATTGACCACGATCGTGTGGGATTCCTGGGTGGAAATTCATCCCAGGAAAGCCGCTGAACTTGGGATAGAAGAGGGCGATATCGTCGAAGTGACCGGCAAAAACGGCTCGATCAAAGTGCAAGCCTATTTATTTCCGGGGATACACCCTGATGCGATTTCAATACCGCTGGGTCGCGGCCATGAAGCGCTGGGGCGTTATGCCAAGGGTTATGGTGTGAACCCGTTCCAGATTCTGGATGCGGTGTTCGACAAGGAAACCGGCGAATTGGCGCTGCACGAGACGCGCGTTAAAGTCAGCAAAACCGGATCGCGCGTGATCGTGATTAAAGATGAAGGCCCGGTAGGCGGCAGGCAAATGGGCAGAAAGATTGCCGCGCGCTTGTCCAGCGATAAAGTTAAGCTTTCGGAGGAGGTCTAAATTATGTCGGTTACCAGTTTATTAGAAAATTACTCGGAATTTCGTCATTTTCATCCGGTCGACGATGTGCCGCACAACCCCTACAAATGGGCGATGAGTATCGATCTGGATGCGTGCAGCGGCTGTAATGCGTGCAGCGTCGCCTGTTATGCGGAAAATAATTTGCCGGTAGTCGGCAAGGAAAAATATGCGCATGGCCACGCGATGCACTGGATGCGCATCGAACGCTACTGGGATGAAGATGGCCGTGATTTTCCGGATCAGGGCGCGCAATTTCTGCCGATGATGTGCCAGCAATGCGAGGCCGCTCCGTGCGAAACGGTTTGCCCGGTGGGCGCGACCAATCATACGCCGGACGGCATTAATTCGCAGATTTACAATCGCTGTATCGGTTCGCGTTACTGTGAGGCGAACTGTCCATACAAAGTGCGCTACTTCAACTGGTATGACTATCCCACCACCGACAACGTCTGGCCGGCCGAAATGAATCAGCAGCTGAACCCTGATGTGACGGTGCGCGGCAAAGGTGTGATGGAAAAATGTACGTTCTGTGTCCAGCGGGTGGCGGTGGCCAAGAACAACGCGAAGAACGAAGGCCGTCTCGTGCATGACGGCGATGTGCAGACGGCGTGCCAGCAAGCTTGCCCGACCAGCGCCATCAGCTTCGGCAATCTGGTTGACCCCGAATCCAAGGTGCACAAGCAATGGCAAGCTCAGCAGGTCGAGTTGGATAAAGATGCGCAAACCAAAGACAAGGAAGAAGGCGGGAGTGAGTTGCGCGGTTATCGTATTCTCGAAGAGCTGCGTCCCTATCCCTCGGTCATGTATCTGGAACGCGTGCGCGAAAGCGCCGTTTAATCCGAAAAACTTTTGCCGGGCACCCGGTTGGCTACATTACTGCAATTTCTTTAGGAAATAAACGATGAAAGATATCCGCGAAGACATCGCTTGGGCGAAGATCAATAAAGATGTGCTCAAGAGTTTGGAAAATCCCAGAAAGCTGTATTGGGTGATTTTGCTGTTCGCGATTGCCATGGTCGGTGTGGCAGTGGGCTGTGAGATTTACCAGTACAACACCGGCATGGGTGTCTCCAACAAGAACAACACTCATGTGTGGGGTTTGTATATCGCCACCTTCATCTTCTGGATTGGCATGAGCCACTCCGGTACTTTGCTGTCGGCGATTCTGCATTTGATGCATGCCGACTGGCGCAAGCCGATTTATCGCTTCGCCGAGGCCATGACCACTTTCTCGCTGATGACGGCCGGTTTGTTTGTGGCGGTGCACTTGGGTCGTGTGTGGCAGATATACTACGCCTTGCCCTACCCAAACGGGCGCCAGGTGTGGCCGAATTTCCAGTCGCCACTGCTATGGGACGCGATGGCGATCTTCACCTATCTGAGTTCGTCGATTCTGTTCCTGTACGTAGGGATGATTCCCGATCTGGCAATCTGCCGCGACAACATGAATCCGGGCTGGCGCAAGAAGCTGTACACCGCATTGTCGCTGGGTTGGGAAGGGACGGATCGCCAATGGCGCAATTTCCGCGTCACTTACCTGACGATCGCGTGCTTCCTGATTCCGCTGGCCGTGTCGGTGCACTCCATCGTGGCATCCGATTTTGCAATGTCGCAGCAACCCGGCTGGCACATCACCTCGTTCCCGCCGTACTTCGTGGCCGGTGCGCTGTATTCCGGTTGTGCCGCGATCATTACGCTGTTCATCATTTTGCGCTACGTGTTCAAGTTTGAAGAATACATGACGCTGCCGATTCTGAAGAAGATCGTGCGTTTGACTTTCGCGATTGCGATGGTGTGGACTTACCTGAATCTGATCGAGTACGCCGCAGTCTGGTATGGGCATGACCAGGCCTCCAAGGATGTATTGATCCAGAAAGCCATCGGTCCTTACGCGCCGTTCTGGTGGACGATGAATTTCTGCGGCTCGGTCGTGCCGTTTATACTCTTTTTCAGACGTTTCCAGACCCACATTCCGGTGTTGTTTGCAGTGTCGTTGTTGTTGAACCTGGGCATGTGGCTGGAACGCTGGATGATCGTTGCACCGACTTTCTCGCATGGCTACTACCCATGGACATGGGATCACGATCAATGGCCGAGCCTGGTTCAATGGGGCATCGTGATGGGTAGCTTTGGCTGGTTTACTTTGCTGTTCATGGTGTTCTGCAAGGTATTTCCGTCGGTCTCCATGTATGAGGTGAAGGAAATGGTTTATCACCGTAGGCAGGCAACTAAAAAACTGGAAGCAACCGGGCAACTGGCAGCAGCCGGGAAGGGAGCACACTAAATGAGCAAACGTCATTTACTCGCGCTGTTCAGCAATTTCGACGAAGCCGAGGCTGTGGTCAGAGAGTTGCGCAGTGTCAGAATTAACGGCTTTGATGCTGATAAAGACATGATTGTGAAGTCGCCGATCGAGCATCCGGAAGTGGAAGAGTTTTTGGGTCACAAACCGGTCTATGTGCAGTGGTTCACCTTGGGGGGCGCTTTGACAGGCGGTTTGCTGGCGTTTTCGTTGATCGCGGCTTCGCAAGGCAACTTCTTTGCGCAACTCAAGGGCGGCAAGCCTATCGTGCCGTTCCCGCCCGATTTTGTGCTGACCTACGAAATGTTCATTTTGGGCGGTGTGTATATCTCCGTGCTTGGTTTACTGATTTGTGCAGGCTTGCCTGCCAGGCGTTCGCCGTTGTATAGCGCCAAGGTATCCGAAGATCAAATTGGTATTTTGGTGCAGGCTGATGAAGCTGCCAGCAGTACTTTGAAGTCAATTTTCACTAAACACCAGGCATTGGAAATTCAGGAAGAGGCGGGGAAATGAAAAAGTTATCCTTGGCAATGATGAAACAACTAGCCATTCGACTAGGCTATCAAAAGGCTATGCATAGCCATTCGGCTAAGTCACCAAAATACGGTGACATAAGCCGCTGGTTAACGATAGCCAAGTCGCTGGTTATCGCATTGTTGCTTACCCCTATGCTTGCGCATGCGTGGCCGTGGTCTATGGACATGGCTAATCAGATCAGTGTCAAACCCCAGGAAAGTGTTGATCCGGCCAACCCGGGCATGAATCCTTTTCCGAAACGTTCAGTGCCTGTTCCCGGTACTGCTACTTCCTCGATAGAGGTCAAGGATAGAGACGCTGCGTTCAAGCTGGTCAACCCTGTTCCGGCAGATAAAAAATCGGTCGACATGGGTGGTCGTTTGTTCGGGATTTATTGCGTTCCCTGTCACGGCAAGTCCGGAACCGGAGATGGGCTGGTTGGGGCTAAATTGATTCTGCAACCCTGGAATTTGACTTCGAGCAATGATATACATCCCTGGGATTCCAAAGACTACCCTGATGGTTACATCTTTGGCATGATGACTTTCGGCGGTGCGGTGATGCCGATATATGCCATAGATTTGAGTCCCACCGAGCGCTGGCATGTCGTAAATTATATCCGTACTGTGCTGCAAAAAAAGGCACCCGTTGCTTCGGCTGCACAGCAGACAAAATAGGAGACGGTCAAAATGTTTTCATATAGCAATTGGTCGGTTCTGACCGTTAATTTTTTGGTGGTGCTGTATCTGGCTCTGGGTGGCGTGACATTGTGCGCCGTGTTGCATCTGGTGGGTGCGCGATGGAGATATGAGATTCGCCTAT
The DNA here is from genome assembly GCA_003134595.1 of Gallionella sp. GTDB lineage: Bacteria > Pseudomonadota > Gammaproteobacteria > Burkholderiales > Gallionellaceae > Gallionella. Next base: position 12,618 of record PLBS01000093.1, read on the forward strand.
TGGCAAGTTCCCTGTTCGCCTTGTTTCCGTTAGCGTTTGTGTTGCTGGTGGTGTTATTGGCTAACGGCGAGTCGACTTTCCCGTGGTTGAAAGAAACCGGCGAACATGCGCATCACATTCCCGCGTGGCATAACTACACTTTCCTGGTGGCGCGCGAAGTGCTCGGAATGCTGGTGGTGATGGCGATACACTGGGTGTTCATCCAGCGTCAAGCCGTTAGCGAACGCAGCACGGAAGACGCGGCACGTTTCCACATCATTGCCTGTTGGGTTCCCTATTTTTACGTGTTGTATGGCACGATGGTCGCGTGGGATTTTGAAATGACCATGGTTCCTTCCTGGGAAAGCGCGATCTACGCGATGCAACATTTCGTCAGTAATTTCGGCATGTTCCTGGCGTTCCTGGTGATCTGGATTTTCGCTTTGAACAGCCGCGATAGACTGGTGCGTCCGGTAGAGACTTATGTCTACAACTACATCGCACAAATGCTGTTTGCTTTTACGCTGTTGTGGGTTTATACCTTCTTCGCGCAATACCTGACCATTTGGTACGGCAACTTGCCCGATGAAAGGAATCGTATGGTGGGTATGCAAGATGGGGATTACACCTTTATCTGGTGGACGATGATCGTACTGAAATTTGTGATTCCATTTTCTACGCTTACCATGCCATACACACGACACAATGTTAAAGCGACTGCGGCTGTTGCCGTTTGTATCATCATAGGCACATTGTTCGAGCGCTATGTTTGGATTGCGGGCGTCAAGGGTACCGGTGCATACCCCATTTTGGCGGCCATAGTGGTCAGCGGAGTGGTCGCGACAATCGGATTTTTCTTGGTGCGGATGCGTTTGCAAAGCATCCAATTGGTTAAAGGGTAATCAGTATTATGATGAGATTGTATTCCGGGACGACTTGCCCATATAGTCATCGCTGTCGGATCGTGTTGTTCGAAAAGGGCATGGATTTTGAGGTGATAGACGTGGACTTGATGAACAAGTCTGAAGATGTCGCGGCGATCAATCCCTATGGCAAAGTGCCAGTGCTGGTGGAGCGCGATCTGGTGCTGTATGAGGCGAACATCATCAACGAATACATAGATGAACGTTTCCCGCATCCGCAACTGATGCCGCCCGATCCCGTCATGCGTGGCCGTGCACGACTGTTCCTGCATCGCTTCGAACAAGAGATATACAGTCAAGTTGAAGTGATAGAGCATGGTTTGCCCAAGGCGGCCGATAAGGCGCGCGCAATCATTCGCGACAACCTGACCCAGCTCGCGCAGATATTGGCCAATCAAAAGTTTTTGTTGGGCAATGAGTTCTCCATGCTGGATGTGGCGATCGCACCGCTGCTATGGCGACTCGATCATTACGGCATCCAGATGGGTAAGGATGCTGCGCCGCTGATGAAATATGCCGAGCGGTTGTTCTCGCGTCAAGGCTTCATCGATGCATTGACGGCTTCCGAAAGAGCAATGCGCAAGTGAGCGATTTATCCACGCGCCCGTACCTGATTCGCGCGATTTACGAATGGTGTGTGGATAGCGGGTTGACTCCCTATCTGGCCGTCCGTGTCGATGAGCATACCGAGGTGCCGAGTTCTCATGTGAAGGACGGCGAGATCGTCTTGAACCTCAGTGCTGATGCGGTGCGCAATCTGCAGATGGGCAACGAGATGATCACCTGCACCGGACGATTTGGCGGTGTGCCATTCGATCTCATGGTGCCGGTAGTGGCGACCATTGGCATATTCGCCAAGGAGACGGGGCAGGGGTTGGTGTTTCAAGGCGGCGACCCACAACAACCGCCACCTTCTTCGAATGGTGGCGATGGAGGACATAAGCCAATACCGCACAAGCCCAACTTGAAGATCGTGAAATAAACTTGTCCTGAGCTCGGTCGAAGGGGAAAGCCGCATAACCTGCGGCTTTTTTTGTGCGCTTGTCGTTTTACACAGCAGCTTGAGCCAGCGTCGTATGCATCTTGCCCATAGCCTTTTGTTCGATTTGGCGGATGCGTTCAGCCGACACATTGAACTCGGCGGCCAAGTCATGCAGCGTCGCGGCAGCACCCTCTTCGCACAGCCAGCGCGCCTCAACGATGCGGCGGCTACGTTCATCCAGACCCGCCAAGGCATTCGCCAAGCCGGATGTTTTCAGGTGCTCACGTTCGGCTGTTTCCAAAATCTGCGACGGCTCATGTTCCGCGTTATCGGCCAGATAATTAATCGGCGCGTAGCTTTCATCGTCATCGCTTCCGCTTGGTTCCAGCGCGACCTCATGCCCGGCGAAACGTGCTTCCATTTCCACCACATCGCGTTCACTGACGTTGAGCTGCTGCGCGATCTCGCTGATTTGTTGCGGCTTGAGCGGCTCCAAACCCTTCTTCATGCTGCGCAGATTGAAGAACAGTTTGCGCTGCGACTTGGTGGTGGCGATCTTCACCANNCCGATGTTGCCCTCCTGAATCAGATCGGCTTGCGGCAGCCCATAACCGGCATAACCACGCGCCACGCTGACCACCACGCGCAAGTGAGAGAGCACCAACTCACGTGCGGCATCCAGGTCATTCTCGGTTTTGAAGCGCGTCGCCAAGACAAACTCCCTCTCCTGCGATAGAAGCGGGAAGCGGTTTACTGTTTGGACGTAGCCTTCCAAGCTGCCAACGGCAGACGGTACGGGCAAATTCATTGTGGCATTCATTGTGTTTCCTCCTTAAGGGGATAATTCTAGCACTCGCGGGATTGGAGTGCCAAGGTGGAAAATGGTTCGATGCAGGATTCTGGGGTATGAGCGGCAGACTGCAGCGCATTCAATACGAAGCGATGGGAGCGATTATATGTTCCAGCCCACACCCCAACGCCACCGCCACCGTCTCAACATTACTACTGGCGCACCAAGCGGAAAATCGTGACTTGCCTCTATTTTTTTGTCACAATGTCCACTGTGACATGATATGTTCCTCTGTATTTTGGGAAGCTCAATAGTCGGATGGCTATGCAAGTTCATCAACTGTATTCTTAAACTCTTTGGGAAAAAGGCATGAAAAAAATCATTTTATTTCTGGCAGGGATAATGGCTGCTGTGACTTTGGCGTCAGAAGTGTCGGCGCTGCCCTTGTTCGCCCGCCAAACTGGCATGGCTTGTTCCGCATGTCACTTCCAACACTTTCCAATGCTGAATGGTTTCGGTCGTGCATTTAAGTCCGCCGGCTACACCATGATGGGCGCGCAGGGAAAAGTGGAGGGCGAAGGTTTGGCCATTCCCAACACCTTGAACATGGCCGTGCTGACTACTGCAGGTTATGAAAAAACCAATCAGGCTGCTGGTAACAGCCCCCAAAAAACAACGGGTGATGGCGCATTCTATGTGCCGGGCACCGGCGGTGAACTGTCCCTGTTCCTTGGTGGTCGTGTAAGCGAGAACGCCGGTTTCCTGGCAGAAATTGGTACGGGTGGAACTGTGGCAGGTACTACTATTAGTGCCGCTCATAGCTCTGCCAAGTTGCCTATCCTGTTTGAATTGACAGTCCCTCAGCTTAAAGTGCCAGAAGGCACGCGTGCAGGTGTCATACCGTTCACCACGGATGATCATGGTGCGTCCTACGGCTTTGAAGTGCTGAATACCGGCGCCAATGTCGTGCACCAGATGAACGCCACGCCTGGTCTGAATGGCGCGCACAGAGCGGCTTTTTCAGCTCAGCAATACATCGGTACCGCTGGGTCCGCAACCGGCCTGGCATTTGTGGCGAATAACTCCACTGGTTTCATAAACCTGACCAAGTACGACCAGACCGGCATAGCGGGCGGTGCCTTGGCAGTCCTGGGCTCCACTTATGTTCGTGTTGCAGGTATGTTTGATTTGGCCGGTTGGGATGCGGGCGCAGGTATTCAGATATGGCGCGGCAACTCGGCTGTTGCTGGAGCATCTACATACGCCGACACCAGGGCAACCGCTATTGATGGCCAGATGCAAGGCGCATTGGGCAATATGCCGGTGGGTTTCTACGCCAGCTATGCCACGGCACCAGCCGGTACTACCAACACGTACAACATGGATCCCGCTGCGGCTGTGCCCGGTTCTGCTGTGCTCGTTACTTACGGTACGGCTACCAAGAGTGCCCTCAATATTTCTGTTGAAGTGGGCGTGATCCCTGAAAAAGTCACGCTGGGGGCCGCCATTCGTTTCGGCAAGAGCGGTGTCGCAATCGTCGGAGGTGCCAGCAATGCGAGTGATAACGCAATCATGCTTGTTGCTACCTACAAGCTGGCACAGAACATGATGGCATCCTTCTCCCTCACCAGCGCAAGCGGTGGGTACTGGGATGCGGCTCACCGAGGTGCACTGGGTAGTGGAACCACCACCATCAACTTGTCTACCTTGTTCTAAATTTATTGCCACAATTTTTTCAGGATGTGATATGTTGTGATCTCAGTTGGTAGCGGAAGCTTGTCATCACTTGAGTTGTATAACGTTAACCAGCCTGAGTGTGTTGTTGGGGCTTTACCTCTTACAACCACGGCGCGCCCCTTGCGGGTGTCTTGCAGACGAAAATCGGCTTAGTCGCTTGGCTATGCAAAGTTCATCAACGGTATTCTCAACATATAAGGAAAAAGTCATGAATAAAATCATTTTCTTCCTGGCAAGCGTAATTGCTGCTGTGACGTTCGCGTCAGAAGCCTCGGCGTTGCCATTGTTCGCCCGTCAAACCGGCATGGAATGCGCGGCGTGTCACTTCCAGCACTTTCCAATGCTGACCGCCTTCGGTCGTGCATTTAAGGCCGCCGGTTTCACCATGATGGGCGCACAAGGCAAAGTGGAAGGAGATAACCTCTCCATTCCCAACACGCTGAACATGGCCGTGCTGACCACCATGGGCTACTCCAGGAACAATTCCGATAAAGCAGCTACCATCGATCCTGCACTCAATGCCGCAGGTGTGCGGACCACAGGTGATGGCACGGTATACGTGCCTGGCACCAATGGTGAATTCTCGCTGTTCGTTGGCGGTCGCGTCAGCGACTTCGCCGGCGCACTGGCCGAACTCGGTATGCTGAATGACGCCGGTACAGGTGCTGGCCTCGCTTCCGCCAAGATTCCGATGCTGTGGGAAATGGCTGATGGTACCCGCGCAGGCGTGGTGCCCTTCACTACCAACGGCCAGGGCGCATCCTATGGCTATGAAGTGCTGAACACCGGCGCCAATGCCGTGCATACCATGATGTTCATCGGCGGTGACTTCAATGGTTCCGTTGCACCCGTTCTTTCCGCCCAGCAATACATCGGCACCGCCACACAGGCAACCGGCGTGGCCATTGTGGTGAACAACCCTGGCTACTTCATCAACCTGACCAAGTTCCATCAGGTCGGGCCTGCTGATCTGGGCGGTACGGCCGCTGCCTTGACCTCCACCTATCTGCGCGCAGCCGGTACGTTTGATCTGGCAGGCTGGGATACCGGCGTCGGTATCCAGAACTGGAGAGGTTCTTCTACTACTGTTACTTTTGAAAGTGCTGACCCCTTCACGGGGATCATCACACCGGGCGGAGTGGGGCTGAGTGACACCAAGGCCACTGCCATCGACGGTCAAATGCAGGGCCAGCTGGGCAAAATGCCAGTGGGCTTCTATGCCACCTATGCACGTGCCCCAGCCCCATCTGGCGCTAATGACAATACGTACAACAGCGGCGGTACCGCTACCAAGAGTTCTTTCAATCTTGCGGCTGAACTGGGCGTGATTCCTGAAAAAGCTACTGTGGGCTTCGGCATCCGTCGCGGCAAGAGCGGTGGTAGTGCAGGTTCTTTAGTTGCAGGTGCTAACGACAGCGATAACGCGTTGCTGATCGAAGCCAGCTACAAGCTGGCGCAGAACATGTTGCTGAATCTGGTCTACACCAGCCAAAGCGGCGACTTCTGGAGCGCGGCTAATTCGGCTGCTCTGGGCAGTAAGCAAACCTACATCAACCTGGCAACGATATTCTAATTTCCAGGCGACTGTCCTGATGAAACTACTAGCCATTCGACTAGGCTATCAAAAGACGATAGCCAAGTCGCTGGTTATGAGCTTGGTCAAAGGATAGGTTGTTGCAAAATGACAGGGGAGCCTCGGCTCCCCTGTTTTTTTACGTCTGTCATTTCAACTTGTCGTCATTTCTTTTTCAGCAGCGCCTGCAGGTCAGCGAATGGATTATGGGTCGCTGTGGATGAGTGGTTGTCGCGATTTCCTGGCCGCGCCTGTTCTTCAAGGAGACGCATGTGCTCGTTGTCGTGGCAATACAGGCACAGCAACTCCCAGTTGCTGCCATCCGGCGGATTGTTGTCGTGATTGTGATCTTTGTGGTGCACCGTCAACTCGCGCAGGCGCGCGCCGGCAAACTCGCGGCCGCATCGTCCGCAGATCCACGGAAATAGTTTGAGTGCCCGCTCGCGATAAGTTGCCTCGCGCTCAGCACTGAGCCGACGCGTCTCGGCGACAACGCGATCAAGCCGGGCGTGATCAGGAGTGGTACGTTTGGGCATGATAGTCATGTAGGTTGGGTTACGCGATATAACCAGCCGCTTACCCACCGTCTGTTGGCGGGTTAGCGGAGTGGCTAGGGGTCTCATCAAAGCCGCTAACCCAACCTACATCCAAACTCTCAGTGATGGTTGATGAATGCGCCTGTAAGCGTGGCAGGCGGTGGCTGCTTCTTGGGTTTCTTTGCTTCTTTGCTTTTACGTTGCTGTCCTTTAGCCATGATAGTTCTCCTTGTGGTGTAAACATGTTGAAATATGCGGCAACCAATGTGGTGCGGTTAAAGCGGGTTACCGCCGCTGTGCCAACCACGGTTGCGGTAAGGCACAACGCGCACAGATGATAAACCGTCACGAGAAAATGTGAAACTTTTTCTATTTGATCTTGGTCATCTCACGACTCAATGTATCATGCAGAAAACAGCAATCCCATACCGATGAAGACACCAAAAAGAATCGAACCGCTGATCCAGGACGGCCTCGTCGACGAGGTCATCCGTCAGCTCATGAGCGGCAAGGAGGCCAAGGTCTATGTGGTTCGCTGTGGCGAAGAGATTCGCTGCGCGAAGGTTTACAAAGAGGCCGAGCAACGCAGCTTCCACCACAATGTCAATTACACCGAGGGCCGCAAGGTGAAAAACAGCCGTCGCGCCCGCGCCATGGAGAAGGGCACCAAATATGGCCGCAAAGCGCAGGAGGAAGCATGGCAAAGCGCCGAGGTGGATGCCCTGTACCGTCTCGCCGCTGCCGGTGTGCGTGTGCCCAAGCCGTATAATTTTCTTGAGGGGGTGCTGTTGATGGAGTTGGTGACCGACGACAATGGCCAAGCCGCTCCACGGCTCAACGATCTGGTGCTAAGCGCAGAGTTGTCACGCGAGTACCACCGCATAATGATCACCCAAGTTGTGCGTATGCTCTGCGCCGGGATCATTCATGGTGATCTGTCCGAATATAACGTGCTGGTCGGCAGCGAGGGACCGGTCATCATCGACTTGCCCCAAGCCGTAGACGCTGCGGGCAACAACAACGCCTGCAGCATGCTCGAGCGTGACGTCAACAACCTGGCTGCCTACTTTGGACGTTTCGCTCCCGAGCTGCTGACCACCGACTATGGCAAGGAGATATGGTCGCTCTACCAGAGCGGCAAACTACACCCGGAAAGCCCACTGACCGGGCGCTTCGAGCGCAACGAGAAACCGGCTGACCTGGTCAGCGTCATGCGCGAAATCAATGACACGCTCAAGGAAGAAGAAGCGCGGCAACTGTACCGGCAGCAGATGGAAAAATAAAACGCCGCAACTGCCAACCAGATGATTACCCCCAACCCAACTCAACCTGCTGCTACAAAACGCTTATCTCCATTGCGGGATCTGTGGCCTTTCCTGCGGCCTCATCGCGGGCGGATCGCGCTGGCTTTCGTGCTGCTATGCCTCGGTTCCGGCACTATCCTGCTGGTGCCGCTGGCATTTCGCGACTTGATCGATTTCGGTTTCGGGCAACGTGCAAACACAGATGACGGACTGTTGGGAACATCGAGTTTGAATGGCCATTTCGCATTGCTGTTCGGGCTGGCCAGCTTGTGGGCGCTGACCGTGTCGGCGCGCTTTTATACTGTGAGTTGGGTGGGCGAGCGGGTCACGGCGGATTTGCGCAGCGCGGTGTATGAACGAGTGCTGGCGCAGTCGCCGCAATTCTTCGAGACATTGCAAACCGGCGAAGTGCTGTCGCGGCTGACCGGCGACACCACGCTGGTCCAGACCGTGGTTGGCAGCTCCATTTCGATGGGTTTGCGCAGTCTATTCCAGTTTATCGGCGGCATGATCATGCTGGCGGTGACCAGCTTTTATTTGTTTTCTTTGAATCTTGGCCTGATGGCATTGCTGGCGCTGCCTATCTTCATCATCGGGCGTAAAGTAAAGAAACTTTCGCGCGAATCGCAGGACAAGATCGCGGATGCGTCGGCGCTGGCCGGCGAGATCCTCAATGCCGTGCCGACCGTACAAGCCTATACGCAGGAGCGGCATGAAACCAAGCGCTTCGCGGATCGTGCGGAAGTGAGTTTCGTCACCGCGATTCGGCGCACTCGCGTGCGTGCGGCGCTGACTGCGCTGATCATCACCGCGGTAATGGGCACCATCATCTTCGTGCTGTGGGTCGGCGCGAACCAGGTGCATGACGGCAGCATGACCGGCGGGCAACTGGCTTCGTTCGTCCTTTACGCGGCGTTGGTGGCGGGTGGTGTGGGCACCATGGCGGAAGTGTGGGGTGATGTGATGCGCGCGGCGGGCGCAACCGAGCGTCTGCTGGAACTGCTGCATGCAGAATCCAACATCGCCGAGGTTTCCGCACCGCAAACACTGCCGCAGCCCAGGCAGGCGGCGATTCGCTTCGAGCAGGTCAGCTTCCGCTACCCGGCGCGTTTGCAAACCGCCGCGCTGGACGACATCACCTTGGACATCGCGCCCGGCGAAAGCATCGCGCTGGTCGGCCCTTCCGGTGCGGGCAAGACCACCCTGTTCCAATTACTGCTGCGCTTTTACGATGTGACCAATGGCTGCATCCGCCTTAATGGGCAGGACATCCGCCAACTTTCATTGCGCGATCTTCGCGACAAGATCGCCATCGTGCCGCAAGACCCGGTGATCTTCTCGGCCAATGCGCTGGAAAATATCCGTTACGGTCGCCCTGCCGCCAGCGACGCGGAAGTGATAGCCGCCGCAAGAGCGGCGCTGGTGGACGAATTCATCAACCGCCTGCCGGATGGCTATCAAACATTTTTGGGCGAACGCGGCACCCGCTTGTCCGGTGGTCAGCGCCAGCGCATCGCCATCGCGCGGGCGATTTTGAAGAACGCACCGCTGTTGCTGTTGGACGAAGCGACCAGCGCGCTGGATGCCGAATCTGAAATCCTGGTGCAGGAGGGGCTGAACGCCGCCATGCAGGGACGAACCACGCTCATCATCGCGCACCGGTTGGCCACCGTGCAGAAGGTTAACCGCATCGTGGTGTTGGAACACGGGCGCATCGTCGAAACCGGAACCCCGGAAGATTTGCGCAAACAGAGCGGACTTTACGCTCGGCTGGCGCGTTTGCAATTTGATGTTTGATTGATTGGGGTGATGACACATTCGAGAATATAATGCGCACAGGGCATGCAGGGATTCGCATAGGTCAGGGGAAAATTCCCGGGCGGCCGGACAGCGGTGGGTGCCAAATGAACGGAAACTTTCAAAGGCTAAATTTAAGTTGGCTGAAAATAATTACTGGGGAAAATCATGAAGAATTGGTTAGTGGCAATAATGAGTGCGATCATCATAACGATGAGTGGGGCTGGTCTGGCGGTGCCTATGACCAAGGATCAGGGAGACGCCATACTCAAGGAGCTTCGCGAGATCAAGCAGCTGCTTGCAAGACCTCAGCAGCAAGCTCCGGCAGCACCGTCAGCTCCGCCGAAACTGGAGAGCCTGACGGTTAAAGGCGATGCGATATACGTGCTCGGCAAAAGCGATGCCCCGCTGACAATGGTGGAATTTACCGACTACCAGTGCCCGTTCTGCGCGCGGTTCGAGGCGACCACTTTCCCCGAGATCAAAAAGAACTATATCGACACCGGCAAGCTGCGCCTTATCTTGCGTGACCTCCCGCTGGCGGATATGCATCCATTCGCCCTGAAAGCCGCCCAGTCCGTGCGCTGCGCCGGAGATCAGGGCAAGTTTTGGGAGATGAAGGAACTGGTGTTCAAAAATCAGAACAAGATTGATGTTGATTCGCTGGCCGGTTATGCAAAAGATCTTTCGCTCAATGGCGATACCTTCAAGAGCTGCATGGCCGATGGCAAGCATCTGAAAGAAATCGGCGACGAAACCAAATACGCCCAATCACTGGGTATCACCGGAACGCCGACGTTCATTCTCGGCAAGGCCGTGGGTGACTCGGTGGAGGGCCGAGTGATCGTCGGCGCTCAGCCGCTAGCGGCTTTCGAAGCGGCGATCAATGAGATGCTGGGGAAGCACTAGCGCCATTGTTTGGCGTAGCCAACGTAGCGTGCCTGCAGCGCACGCTACATGGCTGGATTTTAAAGGCTTCCTGCTATCAGCCCAGCGCCGGGTAATCGGTATAACCCTTGGGTCCGGGCGTATAGAATGTGCTCATGTCGGGCGCATTCACAGCTGCGCCGATTTTCCAGCGGGCAACCAGATCCGGGTTGGCGAGGAACGGTTTCCCCACGGTGATCAGATCGCATTTGCCCGCAGCCAGATCGCTCTCGGCGCGCGCGGCATCGTAGCCGCCGGAGAGGATCAGTTTGCCCTTGAACACGTTGCGGAACGTCGCCTTCATTGACTCAGGCACCGGCGGCGCACCCATGGACGAGTGGTCGACCAGATGGATGTAGACCAGCCCGCGTGCATTGAGCTGTTGCGCAAGATAGGTGTAATCCGCTTCCATCGCGTCGTACAGCGGCATGTCGTTGAACACACCGAACGGCGACAAGCGTATGCCGACCTTGTCCTTGCCGATCGCCCTGATCACCGCATCGACGACTTCTAGCACGAAGCGCGCGCGGTTTTCTATCGAACCGCCGTAACGATCCGTGCGCTGATTCGAGTTCGGGCGGATGAACTGCTCGAGCAGATAACCGTTTGCTCCGTGCAACTCGACACCGTCAAATTCCGCTGCCACCGCATTCTTCGCGGACTGCGCAAATTCTTCTATGGTGGATTTGATGTCAGCCTCGGTCATTGCTTGCGGAGTGGCATTCGGTTTCATGCCCTCGGCATCGGTGTACATTTCGCCGACGGCCGCTACCGCAGAAGGCGCCAGAATACGCGCACCCGCAGGCAGGTTGAGGGCATGGCCAATGCGCCCGCAATGCATGAACTGGATGAACATCTTCGCGCCCTGCGCGTGAACCGCATCAGTAACGCGCTTCCATCCCGCAACCTGCGCCGCGGAGAATATCCCAGGTATGCGTGGGTAGCCCAGCCCATTGGGAGACGGCGACGTGCCTTCGGTGATGATGAGGCCTGCGGTAGCTCGTTGCGCGTAATACTGCGCCATGAGCTCGTTCGGAATATTGCCGGTGGCGCGATTGCGCGTCATCGGTGACATGACCAAGTGGTTCTGCAGCGTGAGTGAACCCAGAGTGGTTTTTGAAAACAGCAGCGACATGGTTGCTCCTCCTTATAAATGGTTTGGATATTTTACAAATAAGAAAAAAGTTTAGCAGGGTGTTGCAAGAAGGAAGAATGGTGTTGCCAACCCGGCGGACAATATACTCCGAATTAAATGGGGCAGCTCATGCAGACCCCTTTTTGCTGCTTTTCGATTTGCCATTTTTCACACACTTTAACTAAGACTAAAGATGAATTTCCGTCAGTTTTTAATTCGCCAGCCCTGTCAGTTACATCTCAATAACGCCCGCTACGCTAATATTGGCGCCGTTTCCGACAATAGGCTTTGTATTGGCATGTAATATGCGTATTAATAACATAAAGGTAGCAAATTCAAATTCGGCAGTAACAAGCCGTAATGCAGCAGAAGCAGAAGGAGGTGTGCCATGACTATCGTGATGAACATGAGCGACTATGAAATCGAACGTGAAGCGTTGGAGGTCGAGTACGGCGAGGAAATCATGTATTCCGGTTGGAATCCTGATGTTGACTTAGTGCGTGAGCAACTGCAGCTTGTGCCGACCAGCGAACAGAAGACCATTCCTGAGGATCTTGCGACGGTAGCTGCGGAGTTATTCCTGAGAAAGATGTATTCCTATCAGCGCTAACTGCGCGGTGGCTTCTTTGTATTGCGCCCAGGAAAAAGCCACAGGAAATTGAACGGGAGGGTAGCATCAATCAACTTCCACCGATGGGCTCATGCTTTGCGCCCACTTGAAGGCATCAATGAGCGCGTCCAGTTCAGTGTGGCGCGCTGGTTTGCAGAGAAACGGCAAATTTTGCTCTTGCAGGCATCACACAAACCAAATTCACAAAATTGTCATGGAACAAAATCCAGATCGTCTGGTCTGATTCACCGGAATCGAGTATGAACACGAGATTCTTTTCATCTTAACGATTATTGAAGGAGTATCAATATGAGCGACCAAACCAACAGCAATACTTTTTCAGAAGACGCTGAGTTTAACGCTGCACTCGGCTGGCTTGCAGCCCTGTCAGTGTCGATTGCCACTTGGGCTGGCCTTGCTTCTTAAAGGCGGCGAACGGTAACGAGCAGTACAACAGAGGGCGGTCAAAAACCGCCCTTTGTCATTATTAGCCGTTGATTCCTGCACAAGATTGAAAGGGTCAGCATCAAAATATATCGAGTCTGATCCCCCGCTGTTCGCACGAAACCGCAATAAGTGAACCTGTTCCTGCAAGGAGAAGTAAAAACAACAAATTGTTACAACTCTCCTGAGGCTGGCAACACTTTTTTTACGGATGATTGCTAGAATTCGTTGAGGCATAAGATTCGAAAGTTACATCGATGATCTTGCCGTCAGTTCGAACTCTTCCCCGCCTCCAGGTGTCGCCTTGGTTTTGCCGGGGCAGGCGACTACCCCATTTTTTTGTATGGCTGGCCGCTTGGTAACATGGTACTAACCGGGTGGACGTACTTAAGCATCCAAATCTGGTATGGTTCGTTTTAAGAGAGGTGCGTGTAGCTCATTCTGGCAATGTTGGCTTGCTGGCCATAAAAAGCTCGGATACCGTTCCGCTCTTCCCAACTTTCATTAAATTATTGAGGTCAATCATGAACAGTAAAAAAATAGCAGTTCTTTTAGCTTGCGGGCTGAGCATGGGACTTTCAGCGATTTCAGGTCCCTCCTTTGCGGCCGACGCTCCCACCAATAAACCAGACACCTCCAAACCGTTTGCCCATCCAAAAGCACACCAGAAAGATCATTGTGATGAGCATGGGTCCGGGATGACGGGAGGTTATGGTCGCGGCATGATGGGTGACCATGAGGGCGGCATGATGGGGGGGAATGGCTCCGGAATGATGGAATCACCACGGATGAACATGGTCAGGTCACTTGATCTCAGCGATGAGCAACGTTCCAAAATCAACAAACTGTCCGACCAGTTGCGCCATAATAATTGGGTGGCACAAGGTTCTATCATGGACGAATCGGCAAAGCTTCGCGATCTTTATGAAGCAGACAAACGTGATCCAGCGACGATTGGCAATGTATACCAAAAGATTTTTGACTTGAAGCGCCAGATGATAGAGGCGATGATCGATACCCAGAACCATGTTGAGGAGTTATTGACCCCTGAACAAATCATCCAGTTGAAGGACATGCATCACATGAAGGGCATGCATCACATGCCGGGGCCTAAGCACCACGGTCATCCGATGAACTGAGCCACTGTGTTTTGCCAAGCTAATACCCGGGTCGAGAAACCCGGGTATTTTTTATGCGCTAGCCTATTTCCGATGAGCCTATGCCACCCGCCCCTTTGCAGCACGTCGATGGGCGCGGGTCGCATCACCGTGGCGGAATGGGTTCGCAGAGGATTGCGGAGAGGCGGCGAATGATGCGTTGTTTGAGATACGGAAGGGATGAGATCTCGATGCCGACCCATTTGATCCAGTGCAGCCAGGAGGACTTATTTGGCCTTGTGCTCCAGCGCGATGCCGAACAGCTCCAGAACAACGCCCAAGATAAGCAACAGCGCGCCCGGCCATGCTTCTGGAGCGAGGAGCATCAGTGTTGCGCCCAGCACCACCATGATCACTGCACTGGCGCGCCGGGTACGTGGATTCTTTATCATATGGCTTCCCCTGCTATTCCTTGGTTCGAGTTTTAAGTATAGTTTAGATAATCACTTTCAGTCGACATGATTTTCGGTCGCCCTGCAAGGGTGCTAATCATTAAATCAATGGCGGAGATCACCATGAAAAAACTAAAAAATGAAGCAGAATTATTTAAAGGAGCGTTACTCGCAGGCGTGAAGTATGCGGAGGGGCGTGGTGTAGTCGAGTTTGAACCAACCGATTCGGCAAGTGAGAAACTCTTATACATCTATAGACTGCTGGTCCATGATAAAGTCATTCAGCCATTGCCTGAAGATCAGGTCGCTGAAAAAACTTTGCGGCACAAACTTGCAATCTGGTACTCAAAACAACTGCCCGAAGATCATCCGCTTTTAAAATAAGCAAAATAGTCAGCCCGATCCGACTTCATTGATTGCACGAACATCAGCGCGACATTCGCATTCAGCGCATCAAGATGAGTACAGACGACAATACAGAGAAATTCCGCATCGACAAGTGGCTTTGTGCCGCGCGTTTCTTCAAAACGCGTTCCTTGGCGGCTGACGCTGTTGAGTGCGGTAAAGTGCATATCAATGAGGTGCGCGTCAAACCGGCTAAGGCAGTGGCGGTGGGCGATATGCTGAACATCCACATCGGGCAGCATCAATTCGTAATCGAGGTGCTGGCACTGTCCAATAAACGCGGTCCGGCATCCGAGGCGCAGAAACTATATCGCGAGACCGATGCCAGCGGTCAGCGGCGAGAAGCCATTGCCGCCCAACTCAAGGCACAGCCGCAGCCTTTCTTTTTTAAGGGTAGACCGACCAAACGTGATCGACGGGAGATCGAGCGTTTCAAGAAGGGAAAGTGATAACCGTTGCCGACCCGCAGCCGACACTCAGAATCAGGGTTTCAAGGCATTTGGCAAGCACGTTTCGTTGTATTTACTCGATATCATCTTGACTCATCAAATAGCGCTTCCAGACGCATGCTGAGCGCAGGGCTGGATTGATAATTCATTACTCTGGGGAAATGCAGTTGCGGGCTTAATTCAAAGAATAGCCATTCCCGATGCATTCGGTAACGATAAAGCATTTGCACGACATAATCCGTCACTTGATACTGCGGATTACTGACCCCAATTACACTCGCCTGATACAGCAAGGCGGTACGATCATTCAGGGTGTGATAAATAGATAAATCCTGACGCAGGTCGAAGTTCTGTTTGTCATTGAGCCACGTGGCAGTGCTGGTGGCACGAAACAGAGCCGGCTCGCTTATAAAACGCTCCAGGTCAAACTGACTGGTTTCACCCACGCCTATGGTATTAAACCAATACACAGACTCCGCTGCTTTCAGGCGCCACTCACCCATCGGAGCCGAAAAGCTACCCCTTGCGCGTACGAAAGGCTTTATCGGGATTGGAAATTTAAGCCCCGCATCCGTACTGAAGTGCCAGACGTTTGCCGCTGCTGTCTCATAGCGCGCAGCCAAGGCAACACTCGAAGGCGCGACGACCTGATTACGAAGCACGGTCTGACCTTGTGCTGGTGTTGGCTCAGATGTTATATTTTTCTCAGGGTCTGTTTCAATCAACAGATGTAATCGCCCCTCGGTTACAGGCAATCTCAAATTTAGCCTGGCTGCAAGATCGAACTTGCGATTACCGTTAAATCCCGCCACCCTGGTAAGGTCCAGCTGAAATACACTTTGGTTGCTCTCCTGGTAATGACGATCACCACCAAAGAAGCGATCGATACTGCTTGCGAAGCTGACAATCTTCCCAGACAAATAATCACGCGGAGCATCCATAGAATCAAAGCGATCGGATTGTTGTGTCTGTGGGACAGCTTGTGCTGTTTGTGGGACAGCTTGTGCTGTTTGTGGAACAGCTTGTTCTGTTTGTGGAACAGATTGTTCTGCTCCAAGCAGCTTCAAGGGGAAAAGGAGAGTAATGCCCAACAGCAGACTCGACGAAAGCCTGCAAAGCCAGATGGATGTTTGCTCAGAGATAGACATTTCGGGTAGAAATATTACATAATAAAGTCGCGTAAACGGAGTTTGACATGAAGCCGGAGCGTCAGCAAATATTCAGTGCGCGCGCCAACTATACACACGAAAAATCGCGCGAGGGGCTGAGCCCCCCAACCCGCATGTCTATTCCACGTCATGCGCTTTGCTCATCTCGCCGTGCAAACCTTGCAAAGTGTAAAAGTGCAAAACCTAAGCCCCCTACGCGAAGCCTGTTCTGATGAAACTAATGATACGACTACTAGCCATCTGACTGATACAACTACTGGTGAAACTACTAGCCATCTGACTAAGTTGGCAAACCACGCCAACTAAGTCATTGGTTATAGCCATTCCACTAGGCTGCCAGCCGAAGAACTTTTATGTCGAAGGGCTACGGGAGCATCCTGGCTAAGCGAAACCCGAAGATGCTGAAACGGAGCACAGGCTTGTTGCTGTTACGTATAGCCGCGCGCACGTTCCGTGGTCCGTTGTTCCACGAACCGCCGCGAAGCACGCGCTTCGCGCCATCCCCTTGCCAGGCACTGCCGTCAGCCGGGGCGCCCTTATAGCTGTCGTGATAACTGTCCTCAGTCCATTCCCACACGTTCCCCAGCATGTCATCCAGTCCGAATGCATTGGCCTTGAAGCTGCCTACCGGAGCGGTATAGGCAAAACCATCCGTGCAGTTATGTACCGACCAGGATGATGCATTAAGTATCCCTGCTTGTGCTGTCTTGTCCGCAGCATTCGCATATCCGCAAGCATCATCAGGGTTGCCCCCCCAGTAACGTGCGGTGCCGGTGTTGCCACGAGCGGAGTATTCCCATTCAGCCTCTGTTGGCAGACGGTATTGTTTGCCTGTCTTGCGTGACATCCATTTCGCATAGGCTTTGGCATCGTTCCAGTTGATACAGGCGACAGGGTGTTTGTCGTCTTGTGGGTAGCCGGGTTTGCTCCAGCTGCCACTGCGCTCTTCAAATTTACCGCCTTCAAGCGTCCAGCATTTGTCGCCGGTGCTGTAGTTGGTATTTTTCACGAATGCCGCAAACTGGCCTCGGGTGATCTCGGTCTTGCCCAGAGCGAAGGCAGCAACATTGACCCGATGCACAGGGCCTTCGTCGTGATCCCGCCCGGCCTCAGAACCGGGCGAGCCCATGTCAAAGCTCCCCGAAGGGATGACCACCATCTCTGGACAGCTTGGACAGTCGCGGAAGATATTGCCTGCTTTGCCCTGCTTGGCGGCTTGGGCTTGGGTAGGCATCCACATCAAACAGAATGTGGCGATGATGAGACCGAGTAGGTTGCGCATTGGGGCTTGCCTCATTTTCATTGGATTAGTTGATTGAACACTTCCTGTCTATGTAATACGGGAGGTTATAAATACAAAGCTTTATCTATGCTGCCAGGCTGGACTGGTTTCCATGGGTAGCATCATTAAAATAGCTTTACGCATTGCAACCCCCATATTTGTTGCAGGTGTTTTGCCACCAGTTCCTCGATGATTTTCCCGATTCACGGGGGCTATAAATACATCACCCTCAATCTGGCAGCAAAAACCCTTTAGCATGAGCTCCATTTTAGAAAAACTATTCCCCGTTCTGCCGTTGCTAACACCCCTTGAATTTATTAGCAGTGCATTTTCTGGCCAGTTCCTGTGCTTGGGCTATTTGCTGTGCAGCCATTTTCTCTGCTATTGAATCGCGAAATTCAGTGCGTTTCTTCTGGTCTTCGCTAACAGTTGTATTTGTAACAGCTATGTTTGTCCACATATGCGCCAACACGTAATCTTGCGGTACACCTTGTCCGAGGTAATACATCCACCCAAGAGAGGATTGTGCGGTTGCATCACCTTGTTCTGCTGCCAGTCGATACCACTTTGCCGCTTCCTGGTAATCTTGAGGAATACCTTGCCCTGAGTTATACATATATCCAAGAGAGTATTGAGCTAAAGCATCACCCTGTTCCGCCGCCAGTCGAAACCACTTCGCTGCTTCCTTGTAATCTTGAGGAACACCCTTTCCGTTTTCATACATAAACCCAAGGCTGAATTGTAGATAAGCATCACCCTGTTCCGCTGCCAGTCGATACCACTTCACAGCCTCTTTGTAATCTTGATGAACACCTTGCCCTAAGTCATACATCAACCCAAATTTGACTTGTGCAACAGCATTACCATGCTCTGCTGCCAGTTGATACCACTTCACTGCTTCCTTGTAATCTTGAGGAACACCCTTTCCGTTTTCATACATAAACCCAAGGCTGGTTTGTGCTTTAGCATCATCCTGTTCCGCTGCCAGTCGATACCACTTCATAGCCTCTTTGTAATCTTGAGGAACACCTTGCCCTAAGTCATACATAAACCCAAGGTTGAATTGTGCAACAGCATTACCTTGCTCTGCTGCCAGTTGATACCACTTCACTGCTTCTTCGTAATCTTGAGGAACATCCTTTTCGTTTTTATACATAAACCCAAGGCTGGTTTGTGCTTTAGCATTACCCTGTTTCGCTGCCAGTCGATACCACTTCACTGCTTCTTTGTAATCTTGAGGAACACCCTTTCCGTTTTCATACATAAACCCAAGGTTGACTTGTGCAACAGCATTACCTTGCTCTGCTGCCAGTCGAAACCACTTCACTGCTTCTTTGTAATCTTGAGGAACACCCTTTCCGTTTTCATATATAAACCCAAGGTTGACTTGTGCAAAAGCATTACCTTGCTCTGCTGCCAGTTGGTACCACTTCACTGCCTCTTTGTAATCTTGAGGAACACCTTGTCCATTGTCATACATAATCCCAAGGTCGAATTGGGCGAAAGCATTACCCTGCTCTGCCAGCGGCCTGAGTAACTTTGCTGCTTTTGCATAATCTTTTTCATGGTAGGCACGTTCTGCATCTGATAACGAATCGGCAACTGCCTGACCAGTCAACGCAAACAAACACACACAAACCAACAACACCTGTTTTAGCAACTTATGCATTTTCGTTATCCCTTATCGATGCCGAGCCTTGGACGCAAGCTACGCCTATGCCGCCCAACAATCAATGCGCCATTATCCAGGCAATCTCTTTGAGCCTATCCCGTTGCTTACGCAACAGCTTGGACAATTTGCGAATGGCTGGCACCTAGCTGCCCGTCATCACCGCATCGAGATCAACGACTGCTATCGGGAAGCACGAACTTCCGCTAACGACACACAGCCGCCCTCCAAGGTGGAACGTATAGGGGGCTGCTTTACTACGTACAGCAGACCTTCGTTCGGGCGAAAATTTGTGAATATGGATGTCGCCTCATAACCCAAAGCGGTCTGTTGAGATTACTTCTTAAGATAATACTGTTGTAGATTTGGCATTTCGCCTGCGTTAATATTGTACATCCATCCCTTTAACATCATTATCTTGTTGTAAAGTCCTTCATCTTGTATTGCCACGCCTAAATAGTTTTGTGCAGCCCCTTTTTTGTTAGCGTTATAAATCACACCTGCTATAAGATAGCCAACAATAAATGACCACCATCTTGCTGTAAAGCTCAGGTAGATGGAGTAAATTACGATGGAAAAGGCTATAGTCAACCAGAAAAAATATGCAGCAGAAGCTGATGATTTATTCGACGTGACACCGTTTTCAGCTAACGATCTCGCCAGCTCGTTGTTAATTCCGAGTTCGAGTTTGCCATCATTTTTTAGCTTGAGCATCACGTCGTATGGGAGCCAGAAGCCGTCGTTATTCTTTAGCAACATCACATCCATCGTTTTGCTCCCAGTGCATATTTGATTTTAAGTTGACCGTCTGAATGGCATGTTGTTGCCGTTCACAACTGTCAGCTTTCTCGCTCGATATTCTACACCTCGACTGTTGATCATATGATAAGTCCGCGCATTCATTGCTCACGCCTAACAGCAAGATATGCCTTGAAGAAGTCATCCTTCTCGATGTTTTTCAATCGCTCATTCGTTTTGACTGGAATTGGCTTCTTAAACCAACTGGGTCTATGGAGCGAAAGATAAACGGTGAAAGCATCCACTGTATCATTTCGCTTTTCTCCCATGCGATCTAATCCTGTTATACAAATAGCAATGAAAAAAGTATTGAGGTCAGGAGCAAATTCAATAGCATGGTCTGGGTTGGCTTCCCTTTCGGCGTGCTTAAAGAAATTAGCCGATTCTTTCATTTTATTTGCGAAATCGCCCCTGAATTCATCCTTTATCAAAAATGAATCGAACAACAAATCATTTAGGCCTTTGAGTCTATACAGGCGATGAATGATCTCATGTGCGGAGTAGGCAAGAGCGTGGATAGAAACGGGGTCACCATCAGCAAACCACAGTTCGATAGCGGTCGCCAATTGTCTGTGTGCCGCATCAAGCTTGGTGATTGTAATTTTCTCATAGTCGTCCATGATGGTGGTTATTATGCATTTATTAAAATTTGACAAGCTGTATAGTAGTTTTGCACCGTCCGTTATTGGCAGGGTGCTG
Organism: Gallionella sp.; assembly: GCA_003134595.1. Taxonomy (GTDB): domain Bacteria; phylum Pseudomonadota; class Gammaproteobacteria; order Burkholderiales; family Gallionellaceae; genus Gallionella. The sequence continues at coordinate 33,375 of PLBS01000093.1, forward strand.
TCGGTCAGCCATTTTACTCGCCAACGACCGCTCAAACTGATACCGGTCGTTAAATTTTATATGAGTGAAGTGCAGCAACTGGCACAGACCTGCCATTCACCAATGTCCGAAAACGACCCGAGACATTCTCGCCAAAGTCATACGACATTTTGCTGTAGCATCAACGTTCAACCAAGTCATGAAAAAAACCGAGCTTAACCTCCCAATTATTGCGTTCCCTCAGCTTGCATGAGCGCGTGGTGGGCATACTGGAAACATATGGTGATGGCGGATAATTTATACGACAATTCGGATGGCGGCGCATTCCTGTCGCCAAGCCCATTATGCTGATAAGGAGATGAACATGGATATATTGCAAAAGATAATAATTTTCGTCACGGTGGCCTTGGTTGTTAGCGGCCTGATCTGGTTCATTTTCATAGCGCATTGAGTGGCCGTTGCCAGCCGGTAAGAGGCCCGTGGCGGACGGTCGTCATCGAAGCAAACCGAAGTTGCGTTGCGGGCAGATTGCCCATGAGCGATCTCGCTTGAGCTTCGTTTGAAGCGTTATCGGCGTAACAGCTTTGATCAGCTATTAAATGAGGCCCACCCGTTTTTTTTGAATAATTCTAGCCAGGATAGATATGAAAAAAGATTTTTGGCTGGAACGCTGGGAGCGGGAAGAAATCGGTTTTCACCAGAACGAGGTTAATCCTTATTTGTGTGAATACTGGCCGGAATTGCATCTTACCCGCGGCAGCATGGTGTTCGTGCCGCTGTGTGGCAAAAGCCAAGACATGCTATGGCTGCGCAAGCAGGGGCATCAGGTTATGGGTGTGGAACTGAGCAATATCGCGGTGCAAGCGTTCTTCAAGGAAAACGGCTACACCCCGCATCACGTCACCCGCGGAAAATTTGAGCATTGCGAAGCGGAGGGCATCCGCATCCTGTGCGGCGATTTTTTCGATTTGAGCAAGGATGACTTGGCCAAAGTGAGCGCGGTGTACGATCGCGCATCGCTGATCGCGCTGCCGCCGGAAATGCGCGAACGCTATGTCCGCCACTTGGCGAGCATCCTGCCGCCCGCAACGCAAATCCTGCTCATTACTGTCGACTATCCCAGGTCGGAAATGCAGGGCCCGCCATTTTCGGTTTCTTCGGGCGAAGTAGAAGCGCTCTACCGCGAGCACGCCGAGGTGCGCTTGCTGGCGCAACTGGACGTGCTGGCGAAAAACCCGCGCTTTCAAGAACGCGGCTTGAGCCAATTACAGGAAAACATCTTTTTGCTGACACTGCGCTAGTTCGGACAAGGTTGCTTGAGGACAATGATCAAAAGCCCAAGAAAATAAATCAGGGGAAAATAAACCGGGCTTGGCCGCTTCATTTTTATTTCATTTTGAAACGATGACCAGGCCTCGCGCTTTATTGCTGGTCGTGTCGATGGTGGCAATCGCCTGTCGCAGGGTACTGATGCCGACCCACACCGGGGGATATTTATACTTTGCCACATCGAGAATCAGAACGCGGTCGGACTGCGCATCAAAGGCCGCCAATACTGACCAATGCCCGCCGCCTACCTGTCCCAGGTTTGCACGTAAATAATTCGCCAGCACAAACTGCCCGTCGTCTATCAGCGCTTTTTGCAGCAAGGTGCGCAGACCATCATCGTTCAGGGTATCGCCGGCGATGGATGTTGCCCGGACACCTTGGGCAGTCAGTGTTTCTGCCATCTGTTCCCGTGTCATGCCCATCTGCAGCACGGTCTGCGGACTGATGATTTTTATCACATCAGGTGTGAAATAATTGCTCTGGGTAAAGTAGGCATAGGGCGCATAAGCGGGATCAACGGGTTTTTTGATCGGCATGGCGTTGAGCACGGTGATGGCACTGGCCACGGAACAATATGACTGGGTGTTCTGCATGGCGAACGCCGGGATCAGTTCCCAGTAATCCGCATCGGCCGGGATACGGGCTCGCAGTGCCTTGCCTTCCGCCGAGTCCCAGTAAATGACGGCAGGTTCTGCACCTGTTACTCCAAAAGCGGCTGGCACGAAGGAGTATAGAATTATTGCGAGCACGACATTCTTCATGGATCACCTTCCCGGTTGCTTGTATTTTCAGGCATAACGATACCATCATCAACGTTCAGTCAGGCCAAAAAAATGGATCGAGCCTGGCACCTTTGGTTCTCTTTAATTTCCGGAATGGAAAGTCAGTCCGCGGATAAAACAGCGCAATTTTTTCTGAAATCGTGACTATTGATCATTCCATAATTCATTACACCGTTCACCCTGAGGTATCGAAGGGTGAGCTTGCGCGTAGCCTTGGGCTTCGATACATCCGTTGTGGTTCGATACCTCACCACGAACGGATGTGCCCTGTGCTGAGCCTGCCGAAGCATCAGCCCGAACGGAGTGGTTGTCGCGAATTATGGAATGCTCAATAGTTTTTGAAATCGTGACCAGGCGAGATGTGATAGCATAAAAATTCCATGCCACCCCGACCGCTGAACACTCACCCACTGAACATTCGCCGCCCTATGCCTTTTATAAAGCGCTTCCTGACATGGGTGCCGCAACCTGTTGCACTGTGCGGCATCGCAGCAGCCGACTACAGGAGGGCAAAGCGGTGGTAGTGTTCTCCTCGCTGCTGATCGGCAGCATCACTATCCTCGTCTTCTACATCATTCGCATCAAGCGCAGGCTTGCTCGCGACATCAGCGACCGTAAACAGTCTGAGCAACGCGAACAAACCCGCAACCATGTGCTGGAACTGCTGGCCCATGGCGCACCGCTCGCCACGATACTGGAGGCCATCGTGCGTGGAGTGGAGCAGGAGCAACCGGCCATGCTTTGCAGCATCCTGCTGCTCGACAACGAGGGCAAGCATCTCCTGACCGGCGCCGCACCCAGCCTGCCCGATTTCTACAACGCCGCGATCGACGGGATCGAGATCGGCATCGGTGCCGGCTCTTGCGGCACCGCCGCCTTTACCGGCCAGCGAGTCATCGTTGAAGACGTCCAGACCCATCCATACTGGGCACCCTATAAGGAACTCGCCGATAGGGCAGGGCTGGGCGCGTGCTGGTCGGAACCCATCCGCTCGGCTTCCGGCAAAGTGCTCGGCACCTTCGCCATTTATCATCATCAAGCGCACCAACCGACCGATGACGAAATCCGCTTGATCGAGCAAGCCGCCAATCTGGCCGAGATCGCGCTGGGTCGCAGCCATGCCGATCAGGCGCTCAAAGAGAGCGAGAAACTGCTCTCCGATATTCTGGAAAATGTCACCGCCTACATCTACATGAAGGATACACAGGGCCGCTACCTGTTCGCCAACCGCCTGTTGCGCGAGCGATTCGATGCGCCGATGGAAGAGATCGTGGGCTATGACGACAATAAATTCTTCGATGCCGACACCGCAGCCAGTATGCGCAAGGACGACCTGCGTGTATTGCAAAAAGGCGAGACGCTCCAGACTGAAGAGACCAATCTCAACCTGCTCACCGGAGTGACGGATGTCTTCCTGTCGGTCAAGCTCCCGCTGCGGCACGAGGACGGCAGCATCTATGCATTGTGCGGCATCTCCACCGACATCTCCGAGCGTAAGGAGGTGGAGGAACACATGCACCACATGGCGCAGTACGACGCGCTTACCCACCTGCCTAACCGCGCGTTATTCAACGACCGTCTGCAGCAGGCGATCGCTGCCGCCCAGCGGAATAAAGCGCATCTGGCACTGATGTTCATCGACTTGGACAAGTTCAAACCGGTCAATGACACATACGGTCACGGCGTGGGCGATCTGTTGCTGAAGGATGTCGCGCTGCGCATCCAGGATTGCCTGCGTGAGTCGGACACCGCCGCGCGGATAGGCGGCGACGAATTCGTCATACTGTTACCAACCATCGAAACGGAGCAGGATGCCAGAAAGGTCGGGGAGAAAATACTCCATGCCCTCAACCAGCCTTTCGAACTGGCGGGACATAACCTGCAAATCTCCTCGAGTATAGGCGTTGCTGTCTATCCAAAACACGGCAGGGACGAGAAACTGCTGGTCAAAAGCGCTGACATCGCCATGTATCATGCCAAAAAGAATGGCCGCAACAACGTCAAGATATACCAGCCCGGAATGCAGGAAATCAGCCAGTGAAGCGTAGATGTTCCTTCATGCGTTCTTATGATAATCCTGCCTGGGCATATTTTTCGCCACTCTCCAGCCATTTTTAGCATAATCACACATCCCGCAGCCGGGATTTTATAGGTGCCATCCTGCAATGAAAAAATCTGAAATCAAATTTACCGTCACACTTGACGACAACAAGATGCCTGAAAAGATCGACTGGAGCGCTTCCGATGCCAAAGCGGAAAGCACCAGCAAAGCGGTGATGATCGCTCTTTGGGACACCAAGGAAAAAAACACGCTGCGTATCGATCTATGGACCAAAGACATGATGGTGGATGAGATGAAACAGTTTTATCACCAGAACCTTTTATCCATGGCAGATACTTTTGAACGTGCCACCGGAGAAGTGGAAGCAGCAAAAGCCATGCGCACCTTTGCCCAGGAATTCGGTGAACGTATGAATCTGGTCATGAAGAATAATTTTTATTCTTTGGGCAAGAGCAAGTAAGGAAGCTCTGATCAAGTCCGTCACACCGGCGAAGGCCGGTGTCCAGTTTATTGAAAATACTGGATTCCGGCCTGGCCAGAGGCTAGTTTATCCTGAGCCTGTCGAAGGGCCGGAATGACAAAGCTAGAGTTAATCAGAGCCATGGTAGGTCAGTTCGGCTTGTGTTCCGCCGCCCATTTCCGCAATGCGGCTAGCGTGTTTTCGACATGCTTGTCCGGTTGCAGGTCTGTGTAGGTATAAATGATCTCGCCACTGGGAGAGATCACGTAGGATGTGCGATTCGCGTACTCCGGTTTTGCTGAGAGGATCGCATCGTAGGATTTCATGATGCTCTGATCGGGATCCGCCGCCACTGGAAATTTGCTGCGGCATTCGCTGACCGAAAACCTGTTCAACTTCTCGATATCGTCGTGCGAAACGCCGATCACCGTCGCCCCAAGAGCCTGATATTTCTCGATTGCATCGGCAAAATCGTGTGCCTCGATCGTACAACCTTTGGTGAACGCTGCCGGATAAAAATAGAGCACTACCGGCCCCTTCTTCAGCGCATCAACGAGTGAGTATGTGAATACCTTGCCGCCAAGGGAGGCCTGTGTAACAAAGTTTGGCGCCATGACCCCGATGTTCAGGGCCGAATACGCCGGCATCGCAACTGATGCTGCCAAGAGTCCCAATGCTGTCAAGAGTACAAAAGCAAAAAATTTTCTCATCGCGAGTTCCTTTCTGTTTTTAACAAGTCAGTATTCTATACTTTTGAAGCTGAATCGTCTTCGCAAGGAAACCCGGGCCGGGTCAGACTGGCTCCTTTGATTTTCGTTTCTCCGACCATCATTTATCTGTTGGCGGAAATCACCGATAACGGAGTATACTTTTTTCCCGTTGGGAGGCGGCACCACGGATGGGTTGAGCCGACGGTGTCGCATTATGACGATATTATTGAAAGGAGCGAATCATGTTTATTTCACAATACAGTTCAGGAGCACGATGGTTTCCGGCGTTACTCGTCATTTTGGGATTGGCATCGGGAGTGGACGGATACGCATCGTCTCAATCGGATGGCTCACAAGATTTATCAGAGAGCTACAATCAGGCGGTTGCCAGCCCGATACGAACCGATGAAGACAGGGGTGCCGATGCCAGGCGCAAGCCGCTGGAGTTCCTGCAGTTCACCAATGTGCGACCCGGCATGCGGGTGCTGGATATTGCAGCCGGCGGCGGGTACACCACGCAATTGCTTGCGCTGGCCGTTGGAAGCAACGGGACTGTATGGGCGCAAGGGACCAAATCACGGACAGCACTAGACGAACGATTGGCCAATCACCCGCAGGCCAACATCGTTCCGGTTATCCGGCCTTTCGAGGACCCGATACCCGATGGAGTGCTCAAGCTGGATTTGATCACCATCATCATGAATTACCACGACATCGCCTATATGCCCGTTGACCGCGCAAAGATGAACCGGCGGCTGTTCAATGCATTGAAATCGGGCGGACATCTCGTTGTGCTGGATCACTCGGCTAAGGAGGGTAGCGGTATCTCGGCGGCAAAGTCCCTCCATCGTATTGACGAGAAGGTCGTGATGGACGAGTTTCAGCAAGCCGGTTTTAAGCTGGAACAAGAAGACGATTTTTTGAAAAACCCGGCCGACCCTCGCGACCAGGCTTTCTTCGATATGAAGATCCAGACAGACAAATTCGCACTGCGCTTCGTCAGGCCTTGATGGGTGAAACGCTGCGTCATACCCGAAGCAAAAATTTAGGGGCACCCAAAAGAGGACAACAATGAAAACCACATTGATTACGGGTGCCAACCGCGGGATCGGACTGGAGTTTTGCAGGCAATATGCCGCAGATGGCTGGCGTGTTTTAGCTTGTAGTCGCCACCCTGAAAAACCCCATCTTGGAACATCGGATGCGCTCAACAAACTGGCGGCTCAATATCCTGAACTGATAAAAATGCATGCCCTTGATGTCGCTGACCATGCGCAAATCGAGCGCTTGGCGCAGGTGCTGGCTAATGAATCCATTGACCTGCTCATTAACAACGCCGGCATCTATCCTGATTCTGATAAAAGAGGTTTTGGCCATACCGATTATGCGGAATGGACGCGGGCATTTCGCATCAATACCATGGCGCTACTCAAGATGGCCGAGACATTTGCCACACAAATTGCTCGCAGCAAGCAAAAAACCATCGTGACCATCACCAGCAAAATGGGCAGCATTGCGGACAATAGCGGAGGCGGTAATTACCTTTATCGCTCCAGCAAAGCGGCGGTTAATATGGTTGTGAAGAGTCTTGCAATTGACCTGAAGCCGATTGGAATCACTGCAATAGTATTCCATCCGGGTTGGGTCAAGACTGATATGGGTGGGCCGAACGCATTGATCTCCGCAGAACAAAGCGTATCTGGCATACGGCAAGTGATCAGCAGCCTCACCCTGGCCGACTCCGGGAAATTCTTTGGTTATGACGGCCAGGTGATTCCTTGGTAATCACGCCCGAATTCTGCAATCCTGTTTTTATGAAGTTAGTGACAGCAGGCGTATCAAACCAGACGAGTGGCAACTAAGCGCAAACAGACTTTGGATTTTGAACAGGAGCTGCAAAATGCAAATACATAAAGCGAAGTTGAGCCCTTCGAAGCACTACGCTGATGGATGGGCAGACAGGCAACGCCACATCGCGTGGCAAATACTGTTTGCGCTGGGTGCAATCGCACTGACCGCCGCCGCCTTTTTGCGCTGGTTCTCTTAAGACGTAACCAAAATCGTGAAAATTCACAAACTCCAGACACAGATAGTGCTCGCTTTCACACTGCTGTTGCTGCTGATCCAGGCAGCAAGTTTGGTCATTATCAACGGCGTCCTGTCGGACAGCACAAACCAGGACATTCGGCGCAACTTATTGGCTGGCCAGCGCGTCTTTAATCTGCTGCGCGAGGACAACAACCGGCAATTGGCCCAATCGGCAAGTATCATGTCGTCGGATTTCGCTTTTCGAAAGGCCGTTGCTACCGCCGACTACGGCACCGTGGTTTCCGCACTGACCAACCACGGCGCAAGAATCAACGCGGATGTGATGCTGCTGGTGGGCACCGACGGAAAATTGATAGCCGACACGCTGCCTGCCGGACATGCAGAACAGCCATTTCAATTTCAGGAACTCATCACGCTTGCGGAACAGCAACGGCAGGCAGCGGCCATGGTTGTGCTTGATGGGGCGCTTTATCAAATGGTGGTTGTACCGGTACTGGGGCCGTTGCCCATCGCATGGCTGGTCGCGGGTTTCAGCATTGACGACAAATTCGCCCGCAATCTGCAGTCGCTTACTGCGTTGAATGTGTCGTTCCTTACCCGGGATAGGCCAGAGAGCCAATGGCAGCTATTGGCTACTACCCTGTCTTCCGGGCCATCCGGTGCCTTGCCCCATATGCTGCCCAGCCTGTCAAATACAAAATCGACCGACATTGCCACGCTACGCATGGGTGATGTGGATTACATGACACTCACGTCCGGGCTGGAGACACAGAGCGGCACGCACATCGTCGCCATCCTGCAACAGTCGCTGCAACAGGCACAGGAGCCGCTGCGGCACTTGCAGAGGTTACTGCTGGTGCTGAGCGGCCTATCCCTGTTAGCCACGTTGGCTGCAAGCTACAGAATAGCGCGCAGTATTACCAAACCGATCAGCGAACTAGGTTCCCTGGCCAGCCGCATCCAGCAGGGCGACTATTCTCAGCCCGCCCCGGTTGACCGGCAAGACGAGATCGGCGGTCTCGCTTCCGCCTTTAACCACATGAAGGATGGCCTGGCAACGCGTGAAGCGAGAATCACCGAACTTGCCTACCGCGATCAACTGACCGGATTACCCAACCGCACGCTGTTCCACGACCGCCTGGAGCAGGCGGCGAAGGCGGCAAATCGTGCCGGTGAAAATTTTTCATTGTTGATAATTAATCTGGACAGGTTCAAGGAGGTCAACGTCATTTTGGGCCACCATATCGGCGATCTGCTGTTGCAGGAAATTTCCAAACGACTGGCGACCGTTCTTACACGGGATTCCGACACGCTTGCACGGCTCGGCGGCGATGAATTCGCCGTGCTGCTTCCGGCCTGCGACACGCAGTGCGCCATGATCGTCGTGCGCAAGATTCTGGACACGCTGGATCAGCCGATTCTGCTGGAAGGCCAGGAAGTCATCGCCACCGGCAGCATCGGCATAGTCATCTATCCCGAACACGGCGATGAAATCAATACCCTGTTACGCCATGCGGACATCGCCATGCACGAGGCGAAACATGACAACAGCGGCTACGCCCTGTTCGACCTGAACTATGTCGAGCAAAACCAGCAGCATCTGTCGCTGCTGGCCGAGCTGCGCCATGCCATCGAGCAGAACGAATTCGTCCTCCACTACCAACCCAAGGTGGGATTCGCCACCGGCGCCATCGGCCATGTGGAGGCGCTGGTGCGCTGGATGCACCCGGAACGGGGCATGATCCATCCCGATCAGTTCATACCCTACGCCGAACATACCGGATACATCAGAACCATTACCCGATGGGTGATTGAGGCGGCCTTGCGCCAGCGCAGGCAGTGGGAGAAAATGCAGTTGCCGCTGACCATCTCCGTCAACATATCGGCGCGGGATTTAATGAATGCGGATATGCCCAAGCAGATCGCCGGACTGATGGACAAGTACGGGGCATCGCCCCACTGGCTGTGCCTGGAAATCACCGAGACCGCGATCATGGGAGATCCCAAACGCGCCTTGGGTATACTGGAAGAACTTCATCGCATGGGACTCGACCTTTCAGTGGATGACTTCGGCACGGGCTATTCTTCGCTGGCTTACCTCAAGAAACTGCCGGTATCCGAATTGAAGATAGACCAGTCTTTCGTACTCCACATGGCAGACGACAAGGACGATGCAACCATAGTGCGCTCGACCATAGACCTGGGACACAACATGGGCCTCGTGGTGGTGGCGGAAGGCATAGAGAACAAGGCCACCTGGGATATGTTGAATGCCATGGGCTGCGATTTGGCGCAGGGTTATTACATCAGCAGGCCTATGGATGCCGATGCGCTAGTGAATTGGATCGGGCAAGGGCCGTGGAAAGTGGTGAAGGAGATTTAATGTAGGGTGGGGGTGAGATGCGTGAAACACGTAAAATGTCTTAATGAATTATCTGGATTTAATGGGAGAAAGTCATGCGGATTTTAAATTTTAAAAGGCTAGGCTATGCTTTTCTTTGCGCCATCCCCTTGCTCTGCGCTTCCCCTGTGGCGTTGGCGGAGTGGGTCGGCAATACGGATGCGGGCATCCGCCATGACAGCAACATCAACAACGCCCAATTGGCCAATGACATTGCGGGTGTCTCGGCGCTCAGTGCGGGTGTTTCGGCGACAGGTTTTTTTCCTCTGGAAAATGGCAACAGCGTGAGCATCACCGGAGAAGCTAAAGGCGAGGCATACAATCACTACACCGGATTGAACAACGTATCACTGGGCGCGGCGCTCGGCTTCCGCAAGAAGTGGGGGCTGGGGGCTTACGCGCCGTGGACAGGCGTGTCCCTGTCTTCGGCGCATTTGAACTACGCCAATAATATCCGTAACGGGTGGCGGCATCAGCTCGCGTTTCGCGGCGGAAAGCGCGTCTTCGAGCGGTGGGATGTTCGCGCCGAGTATATGGTCGAGCGGCGCACTGCCAATACTTTGCCGCCGGATCAGCCGGGAATTTCGGGCGACGTGTTCACGCAATCTAGCCGGGCATTGACGCTCAATGCGGGGTACATCTGGAGCGACAGCCTGTTCTTTACGTTCGGCTCCCTGTTGCGCCACGGCGATGTGGTCGCATCCACCAGTGAGACCACAAAAATTATCTATGCCTCGAAAGCAATCGCGATGGATCCGGTGTTCGGCCCGCATTTTTATGCCTACAGGATGAACGGGGCTACTTATGGGCTGAATGTAGATATGAATTTTGCGGTGACTCCCAGCAGCATGTTGAGTGCTTCCATATCGCGCCAGTTGACCCATACGGAAGGCGACAATAACTATGCCAAAAGTGTGCAAATGGTTTCCTGGAACTACAATTTCTAGCGAGAAACAGACATGTCAAAACTCCATTCAACCCCGCGCATTTTGTTCGTCGGCCTCATGTTTGCCTGGACAGTCTTGTCCAGTGTCGGCGAATCCGGTGCCGGCGAATTGCATGCTTTCATCAAAGACCAGAATGGGCAACCGATAGAGGATGCGGTCGTGCTGGCCACACCGCTCGGCGGCCAGAATGTCCCGTTGCCCAGACAAGCCCGCAATGAAATGGACCAAATAGATAAGGAGTACGTGCCCCATGTGAAAGTGGTCACAGCCGGTTCCAAAGTGTATTTTCCCAACAAGGACAACATCCGGCACCATGTGTATTCCTTCTCGCCGGCCAAGGTGTTCGAGCTGCCGCTCTATTCCGGCACCTCAGCGTCCCCCGTGATGTTCGACAAGACCGGGCAGGTCACCCTGGGATGCAACATCCATGACTGGATGCTCGGCTACATCTACGTTGCGGACACGCCGTTCTTCGGCAAGAGCGCGAAGGATGGCAAGATTCTTATCGAGGATGTTCCGGCAGGGGAATATTCGGTGCGGGTATGGCATCCCGACATGAAAGGGACAGAGGAATCAACCGTGCGCAAAGTGACGCTGGACGCCACCCAGGCAGCAAACATGGAATGGCAGTTGACCCTGAAACCGGCATTCAGGATACCCCGTGCCTCCGGTAGCACTGGTGCCGCTTACCGCTGACTGGACTACTGCCGCTGGATGATGACGGTCAGATGACTCCCTGGTAATCACGCCCGAATTCTGCAATCCTGATTTGTGAAGTTGCTGACAGCAGGCGTATGACCGACGCATGGAGACGGAGCACCATTCTTCAACCCCGTTTCGATTTAAAATCAATGGGGCTCTGAGCCCCAGTCATCCGGAAGTGCAAAGTCGCCGCGGTTAAATGCCTGGATGACATCTTTAGCCTCGGCAACGCGAGAAGCCGGCACGAGGACGCGAACTCCGCCAAGCGCGATAGCCAAAAGAGAGTTCAACTGTACAAGGTTGGCATCAGCAACAAAGGCCGGGACGCCAGCAGCCTCTAAATAGGCACTTGTGATGTGCGCGTCGGTAGGGTTAAGAAACCGCGCGACGGTCTCGAAGTCGCCCTCGTAACGAGCAGTCTCGCTCGCTGTGATAATGGGGTCGTGCAATTTGAGCCCACGGGAAGTGAGTTCTTCGATGGCGATGGATTGTGCAACCTCGGTCAAACTACCAGAGCTACAGCGATACAAGAGCTCATCGTCACTCATGTCGCGAAAATGTTTAGCTAAATTGAGTGGGTCGGTGTTCATAGCTCCAACGTTTGAAATGTGGTGACCAGGTAGCGGAGTCGAATTCCTTAAGGGGTGACCAGCTCGTAGGTTGGGTGGAGCATAGCGATACCCAACAAAAATTTCCGACAACATCAAAACGATGGGTATCGCTACGCTCCACCCATCCTACCGCGCTTCATGCGCGGGGGTTAACCGCGACAATCGCGGATGAATCCGCTCCCACAATAGCTTTGCCCGTCATCAAGTTATATGCGTTGTTTCAAGCCTTGGACAACAACTTAAGCGCTTGGCGGATACCGTCCGAGACACTGGCATCTTTGGGTAATTGTTTGGCCGCCCAGTCCGCTTCCTTGTCGTTGTAGCCCAATGCCAACAGGGCGTTCACGATGTCGTTGTTTATTGATGTGACAGCCGCGCCTCGAACAACACTCGCGCCAGTCACCACGAACTTGCCCTGCAATTCCAGCAGCAACCGCTCGGCGGTTTTCTTGCCCACGCCGGGAATTTTTGTGAGTCGGCCTGCCTCTCTATTCGCCACCGCCACCGCCAGATCATTCAGGCTTAAACCGGACAATACCGACAATGCCAGTTTGGGCCCGACTCCGCTGATCTTGAGCAACTGGCGAAACGCGACGCGCTCTTCATTGCTTAGAAATCCGTACAGCAAATGCGCATCCTCGCGCACGATGAGTTGCGTGTGCAGCACCACTTTTTCATGCAGCACGGGCAGGTTGTAGAACGTGCTCATTGGCACATCCAGTTCGTAAGCCACGCCCTGCACGTCCAGTAAAATCTGCGGCGGATTTTTTTCCAGCAGGATGCCTGTTAAACGACCGATCATTTCAAGTGAGTCCCGGAAAAATTATTATTTCGTCATTCCCGCGCATAACCAGCGACTTTGCTGGCGTTGTTTGCCAGCTTAGTCGAATGGCTAGTAGTTTCATCAGGCGGGAATCCAGCAAATCAAAAATTCTGCGCAGCAGACAAAACAAAAATGTCGTCCCGCCATGCGGGGATCGTCAAATTGACTGGATTCCCGCTTTCGCGGGAATGACGGAAGCACATTGATATTCATTAAACCAGTCTCCCATTTTTCATGCGATACCCGGCAGTCGCCAACGCACCCAAGCCTTGCCCGCCATGCGCATGACAAATCGCGCAGGCCAGCGCGTCTGCCGCATCCGAGCTGGGCGTGCCGGATAATTTCAACAAGCGTTGCACCATCTGCTGCACCTGCTCCTTTTCGGCATGTCCATTGCCGACCACGGCCTGCTTTACCTGCAATGCGGTGTATTCCGCCACCGGCAGATTCGCCAGCACCGCCGCGCAGATCGCCGCGCCGCGTGCCTGACCGAGCAACAGGGTGGATTGCGGATTGACGTTGACGAACACTTTTTCCACCGCAACTTGATCGGGCCGGTGCTGCGCAATCACTTCGCCCAAGGAATTCAATATTGCTTTTAATCGCTCCGGCAATTCGCCGTCCGGAGTCTTGATGCAGCCGCTGGCGACGTAGTGCAATTGCTGCCCGACTTTGTCCAACACGCCGAAGCCGGTGATGCGCAGGCCGGGATCAATTCCCAGAATGCGGATCGAGGATTGAGGATTGAGGATTGAGGGGCGAGGCAAAACCGCCGCTCCGTTCTTAGTCTCGATCCTCAATCCACGCTCCTCAATCCTCAATTACTGCTGTTGTATAGACTTCCTGCACGTCATCCAAGTCCTCCAGCGCGTCCAACAGCCTCTGCATTTTCACCGCATCATCGCCGGTGAAGATCACTTCGTTGGCGGGTTTCATGATGACTTCGGCAAACTCCGCTTTATAGCCTGCCGCTTCCAATGCCTGTTTCACATTGACGAAATCATGCGGCGTAGTCGTCACTTCGATGCTGCCGTCGTCATTGCTAACGATATCTTCCGCGCCCGCATCCAGCGCGACTTCCATCAAGCCGTTCTCGTCCGTGCCGGGGGCGAAGATCATTTGCCCGCAATGCGTGAACAGGAATGACACCGAACCGTCGGTGCCGAGATTGCCGCCATTCTTGGAGAAGGCATGGCGCACATCGGCGACGGTGCGGGTCTTGTTGTCGGTCATGCAGTCCACCATCACCGCCGCGCCGTTTATGCCGTAGCCTTCGTAGCGCAACTCCTGATACTCCACGCCTTCCAGCTCGCCGCTGCCGCGCTTGATGGCGCGTTCGACGTTGTCCTTGGGCATATTGTTGGAGTAAGCCTTGTCCATCGCCAGGCGCAGGCGCGGATTGCCATCCGGGTCGCCGCCGCCCAGCCGTGCCGCCACGGTGATTTCCTTGATCAATCGCGTGAAAACTTTACCGCGCTTGGCATCCTGCTTGCCCTTGCGGTGTTGGATGTTTGCCCATTTGCTATGTCCTGCCATACTGTTCCCCGAAAAAACCAGCAAAAAAATCCACATTTCATCCCAACTGCTGCGTTGCATAAAAAATATCTTGCTTACATATAACCCATATGCGGCGCGGCGAAATTTTTTCCGCGTCTTGCATTTGGGCGAACTCTGAATTTTTAGAGGTTCCCTAAATAATTATTAGGTTCCCTAAATAAAAAGTTCCGCGATGGTATCATTTCCACCTGTTTAACCCAATATTTAGACCTCTCCGAGGAAAGGTATAGACGCAATGAAAACAATTTTGATCGCAAATCCAAAGGGCGGCAGCGGCAAAACCACGCTGTCGGTCAACATTGCCGGATTTCTGGCCAATCGCGGTCAGCGCGTGGCCCTGCTCGACCTCGATCGCCAACAATCCGCCTCGCTGTGGCTCGCCATGCGCCCTGACAATCTCCCTCAGATACGAACACTGGAATCGAAAAAAGAGGAAGCACACCGCAACGACTGGCTGGTGATCGATTCACCCGCCGGCCTGCATGGCAAGAACCTCGCCCATGCCCTCAAGCTTGCCAGCAAAATCATCGTGCCCGTCGCCCCGTCTTTATTCGATCTGCAAGCCAGCCGCGACTTCCTGCAAACACTGGCCGAAGAAAAGAAAGTGCGCAGCAGCAAGTGCCACATCGGCATAGTCGGCATGCGCATGGAGATGCGTACCAAAGCCGCCTGGGCGCTGGAACATTTTCTCGCCACCCTTGATCTGCCGATACTCGCTTACCTGCGCGAGACACAGGTCTACGTGAACGCCGCCTTTGAGGGGAAATCCCTGTTCGACCTGCCGCCCTACCTCGCCGAGCGCGAGCTCGAACAATGGGCGTTTCTGCAGGACTGGCTGGATAAGGATTAGCCGCGCATATCCTCGTGACGCTGACGGTAGCGAGTCAGGTGGGTTCAGCGTGCTGCGATATTGAAACGCATGATGCGGTAAAAACCCGCGAAGCAATGTTCAATGCCGGGTTTACCATTCAACGCTTTGCCGTTCTGCCTGAGCGCATCGTTTAATTTTGCCGCCACGTCTTCCTGCCAAAATCCCGGCAGGAAAGGTTCGAGACGTCCAAGCAGCCAACGGAATGGCACGAAGCGATACAGCCAGTGCCGCTGCGGGGTTGCGGCATATTCCGTGATCAGCACCGAGCCGCCCGGACGCACCACGCGCGCGATTTCGGCGTAAGCTTTGTGCCGCGCTGCGGTGGGCATTTCGTGGAATAAAAAGATGACGATGACCTGATCGAATGCGTCGTTGCGATAGGCCAGACATTCTGCGTTCATGCGCGCCAGATGGCAGCGATCCGCGACATGCAGCGTCTTGCGCCGCGCCAATTGCAATTGGCCGGTAGCGATGTCGCACAAGTGAATTTCATTACGGGTGTTGGACAGCAGCGACGGCGTGAATTTGCCGTACACGCAGGTCAGTTGCAGCAGCTTCGCGTCCGGCCTGGTCTCGACTTGCGCCAGTGTTTTTTTCAGCAGCCGGTCGTATTGACCGAACAGAATGGCGTTGATGACGGGTTGATGATCGAAGAACCAGATGCTCCAGCGCCACAGATACGCCCACCAGTAATAGCGCGCGAGATACTCGGGCACCCCGTCGAGAAATTTTTTGTATAGGCGCATACCGGCACGTAAATCGGGGGGCGATCGATTAAAGGAACAACTAAAAGTTTTGCTTGTCCTTGTTTTCTTCCATCGCAGTCCTTAGATTTTTCATGCAAACGGACAGCTTATCGGCTTCGCCCTGGTCTAGCCGCTTATCGAACTGGAATACGTCATCCGGGCCATCCTCATTTCTATTAAGCCCGACCCTGAATCCTTCATGCGATATCGCGACCAACAAATCCACGGTGCTGGCGAATTCCGCTGACACCATATAGGCGTCGCTATGCGACGACTCGCCGTTTTTATAAATCAGCGGTTCCTTCCCCGAATCGGGTTTGATCCAGGCCTTCCGGATCTTTCCGATGTTTGCATAGGTGATCTTGCCGTCCTGTAACAGAGGAATACCGTCCTTCACGTTTACTTTTCTGGCGACCACTTTGATCACCCCGAAGGTGGCCCCCGTTCCCTTCATGAACACAGTGATCAACACATTGAGCCACAAGTCGTCCCTGGTCTCCCCGGTTGCTCTCAACCCGCACCCCGTTTGCCGGCCATCACCGAAATAATCGACCACCGCCAGGTTCTGGTTCAACGGGATTACCGGAGCGGATGAATCTGCAAGTGCATGCGCAGATAACAGCACGCCGAAGAGAAGAACCCAATATTTCATTTACCCGCTCCTTATGCTTTATTCGTAACGGGCAAAGGTTAGCATAATTGGAGTTCGGGCATCACTTGTTGGCGGGCAGAATGCCCGCGCGTTTATCCCAATTCGCAATAGAAGCGAGAACAAGGCGGCAAGGATGAGGCGACGAAGACAGTACAGTTAGTACGGCTAGGTGCTGAAGACGCAGCCAACACAGTTATCGCTTCTATTGCGAATTGGGATTAGACGTTGAAGCGGAAGTGCATCACATCGCCGTCCTGCACGACATACTCCTTGCCTTCCACACGCATCTTGCCGGCATCCTTCGCGCCCTGTTCGCCTTTGTATTTCACAAAGTCGTCAAAGGCAATCACTTCTGCGCGAATAAAACCGCGCTCAAAGTCGTTGTGGATCACGCCCGCCGCCTGCGGGGCAGTGTCGCCTTTGTGGATGGTCCAGGCGCGCACTTCCTTCACGCCGGCGGTGAAATAAGTTTGCAGTCCGAGCAGGTTATAGCCGGTGCGGATCAGGCGATTCAGGCCGGGTTCTGCCAGACCGGCATCGGTCAGGAATTCCATTTTGTCTGCATCGGACAGCTCGGCAATCTCCGCTTCCAGTGCGGCGCAAATCGGCACCACCGGCGCGCCTTCCTTGGCCGCGAATTCTTCCAGGCGGGTCAGCAGCGGGTTGTTGCTGAAGCCACCCTCCGCGACGTTGGCGACATACATGGCGGGCTTGATGGTGAGCAGGCACAGCGGCTTGAGCAGGGCGAGTTGGTCGGCATCCAGCTTCAGCATGCGCGCCGGTTTGCCTTCGTTCAAATGGGCGGATACTTGCTCCAGTAACACGCCGAGTTTGGCAGCTTCCTTGTCGCCGGATCGCGATTGCTTGTTGTTGCGTTGCTGCGCTTTTTCCACGGTGGCGAGGTCGGCCAGCGCGAGTTCGGTGATGATGGTTTCGATGTCGGCAATCGGGTCGATCTTCCCCGCGACGTGAATCACGTTGTCGTCCTCGAAGCAGCGCACCACGTTCAGGATGCCGTCCGTCTCGCGGATGTTGGCGAGAAACTGGTTGCCCAGTCCTTCGCCCTTGGATGCCCCGGCGACCAATCCGGCGATGTCGACGAATTCGGTGATCGCATGCTGCATGCGTTGCGGCTTGACGATCTCCGCCAGCGCTGCCATGCGCGCATCCGGCACTTCGACGATGCCGACGTTCGGCTCAATGGTGCAGAACGGATAGTTCTCCGCCGCGATGCCCGCCTTGGTCAGCGCATTGAACAAGGTGGATTTGCCCACGTTAGGCAGTCCGACGATTCCGCATTTCAAACTCATGGTTTATCTCTTTCTAAAAAATCAGGTTCAAGGCTCAAGGGGCAAGGGACAAGGTTTTGACTCAGCGGAACATCGAGTTTTTCTTGAACCTTTCTCCTTGCGCCTTGGACCTCAATTGCTATGCAGCTTCAACATCGCCGCTTCGGTTTTTCCTTCGATGACCAGATGCGCGATGTTCTGCGCTTGCTGCATGGCCTCGTCTATCAGTTCGCGTTCTTCGCGGAGCGGATCGTTCAACACGTAGTTGGTCACTTCGGTACGATCACCGGGATGACCGATGCCGACGCGCAGCCGCCAAAAATCCTTGCTGCCGAGATGCGCGATGATATCTTTCAGCCCGTTGTGTCCGCCGTGCCCGCCGCCCATTTTCAGGCGCGCCACACCCGGCGGCAGATCCAGCTCGTCATGCACGACCAGCATTTCTGCCGGTTCGATCTTGTAGAACTGCACCAGCGCGCCGACGGCCCGGCCGCTCACATTCATGAAGGTTTGCGGTTTGAGCAGCAACACTTCATGTCCGTGCAACTGGCCGCGCGCAGTCAAGCCGTGAAATTTTGTCTCGTTCTTGAAGCTCAGCTTTTGCAGGCGCGCAAGCTCATCCACCCACCGGAAGCCGACGTTATGCCGGGTGGTTTCATATTCGCGTCCGGGGTTGCCCAGACCAACAATCAAACGTATCGCAGTCATGCCGTTCATGGAGCCTGAAGGGAGCCTCTAAAAATTCAGAGTTCGCCCAAATGCAAGGCGCGGAAAAAATTCCGCCGCGCCGCATATGATCGATATGTAAGCAAGGAATTTTTTTCGCAACGCAGCATAACCAGNNCTTAGTGGAATGGCTAGTTGTTCTATCAGTTGGGATGAAATGTGGATTTTTAGAGGCTCCCAGAATAAAAAAACCCGCCATTGCTTTCGGAATGGCGGGTCTATGCAGCCAATCGATTTACTTGGCTTTTTTGGCGGCAGGAGCGGCAGGGGCTGCAGCCGCAGGTGCAGCCGTTCCCGTTTTAGCGGCTCCAGCAGCAGGGGCAGGAGCTGCTGCAGCAGAAGCAGCTGCTGCGGCCTCTGCCTCGGCAGTCACCTCTGCTTCCATCATGCCACGCGGCACTTGCACAGTAGCCACCACCGCTTCAGAGGCATGCCCGCCGTGTGCTGCAGCTTCCACGCCCTTGGGCAACTTCAGGTCGGCCACGTGGATGGAATGGCCGAGTGCCAGATGCGCCAAGTCCACTTCGATGAAGGCTGGCAGGTCCTTGGGCAAACAAGTGATGTCCAGATCGGTCATCACGTGGCTGATCTTGCCGCCGCCGTCCTTCACGCCTGGCGCAACATCCGCATTCACGAAGTGCAGCGGCACTTTGATGTGCATCTTTTTCTTCTCGTCCACGCGCTGGAAGTCGATGTGTTGCACTTGCTGGCGGAACGGGTGCATCACGAAATCGCGCAGCAGCACGGGCTCTTTCTTGCCTTCCAGATTCAGCGTCAGTATGGAAGCATGGAACGCCTCTGCACGCAGCTTGTAATACAGCTCATTGTGATCCAGCTCGATCATGTTCACGTCGCCCGCGCCATACACAACACCTGGCACGCGGCCGGTGTTACGCAGACGGCGGCTCGCACCCGTACCTTGCGTCTTACGATTTGTTGCATTGATTTCGATTGCCATTTCACTTCTCCAAGAAAACAGAATCGTCCGCGACCAGACGATTCAACATTTGCGGTAGTCAACATGACTACCGCTAAAAAATTATTCAGTGAACAGCGAACTCACCGACTCTTCACTATTGATGCGGCGTATCGTTTCTGCCAGCAATTCCGCCGTGCTCAATTGACGGATGCGCTTGCAGTTGCGCGCCGCTTCGTTCAGCGGGATGGTGTCGGTGACCACCAGCTCATCCATCGCGGAATTCTCGATGCGCTCGATCGCCGGGCCGGACAGCACCGCATGGGTACAGTAGGCCAATACGCGCGTCGCGCCTTTTTCCTTCAACGCGTTGGCGGCTTCGCACAGCGTGTTGGCGGTATCCACCATGTCATCCATGATTATACAAGTGCGTCCCGCCACCTCGCCGATGATATTCATCACCTTCGCCACATTCGGTTTGGGGCGGCGTTTGTCGATGATCGCCAAGTCCGCATCCAGTTGCTTCGCCAGCGCGCGGGCACGTACCACGCCGCCCACGTCCGGAGATATCACGATCAGATTCGGGTAATTGTGCTTCCACACGTCGGACAGCAAGATCGGGCTGGCGTAAATGTTGTCCACCGGAATATCGAAGAAGCCCTGGATCTGGTCGGAGTGCAAATCCATGGTCAGCAATCGATCCACACCGGCACTGGAGAGCATATCGGCCACCAGTTTGGCGGTAATCGCGACCCGCGCCGAGCGCAAGCGGCGATCCTGGCGCGCGTAGCCGAAATACGGCATCGCAGCGGTGATGCGTCCGGCAGAAGCGCGCTTTAGCGCGTCCACCATCACCAATACTTCCATCAAATTGTCATTGGTCGGTGCACAAGTGGATTGCAGCACGAACACATCCCTGCCGCGCACGTTCTCAAGAAGTTCCACCATCACCTCACCGTCTGAAAAACGCCCTACCTTGGCGCGTCCGAGGTGAATATGCAGATGCCGCGCGACCGCTTCAGCGAGCCTGGGATTGGCATTACCGGTGAACACCATCAAGCTGTCATAGGACACGTGCGACCCCTTAAAGAATCAAAACACCAGGGCACACGCCCTGAGAATTGGCTGGGGAGGTAGGGATCGAACCTACGAATGCTGGGATCAAAACCCAGTGCCTTACCACTTGGCGACTCCCCATCTAAAACTTAAAAATCACGAACAACCAGCTGCACGGTCGTTCGTGATTTCATCAATCAAGCACCCAATCATGCAGCGGATGCTTTGCTAAACCTTGCGCCACCACGCCGCGCATCTCGTGCGGCAACTGCTGCAATACTGCTTCGGCCTGGCTGCGACTGGTAAACTCGGCGAACACACAAGCCCCCGACCCGGTCATCATCGCTTTGCCGGATTTATCGAGCCAAGCTATATAGCGTTCCACTTCCGGGTAGAGCTTGCACACCACAGATTGCAAATCGTTGCGAAGTTGCCGCTCCCAGAGTTGCCGTTTCGGGAGGGCGCGCATTGTGATGGAAACCGTATCCCGTGTCAATTCGGGATGTGCAAAAATCTGCGCGGTCGGCACTTGTACCGGCGGGAACAGCACCACGTACCACGCCTCCGCCAGGGGATAAGCCTGCAACTCTTCGCCCACCCCCTCGGCGAAAGCGTTCTCGCCGAACACGAACACCGGCACATCGGCGCCCAAACGCAAGCCTAGTTGCATCAAGCGTGTGCGTGACAAACCCAATGACCACAAGCGATTCAGCGCGATCAAGGTAGTCGCGGCGTCCGAACTACCGCCCCCCAAACCGCCGCCCATCGGGATGCGCTTTTCCACCGAGATGTCCACGCCCAATCTGCACCCGGTCTCGCTTTGCAACAGACGCGCCGCGCGCACGCATAAATCCTGCTCCTCCGCCACGCCCTCGACAGCATTGGTACGCCGCACCACGCCGTCTTCGCGCAAGCTGAAGTGCAGCGTGTCATGCAGGTCGATGAAGCGGAACAGGGTTTGCAACAAGTGGTAGCCATCCGGCCTGCGCCCGACGACATGGAGAAACAAATTTAATTTTGCCGGTGCGGGGCAAGTGATATTCATTGCGGATTCCATTCCCACTCGTCTATCAGCAATTGCACCTGCATATCTTCATGATTTAACTGCATGCGCGTCGGCAAGCTGTCCGGCCTGGTGTCGGCATAGCGCAGGTAACGCACTTCCCAGTCATTCTGACGCAGCACGGTGATTCGACCATTGGCATCACGCTCGATTTGCGCCGGGGAATCGGCAGCCGGCAGACCCAGCACCCATTGATGCAGGCCGACCAGCGGCAAATGCCAGCCCAACATCTGTTGCATCAGCGATTCTGCATCAACATCCTGATAGTGTTTGTCGCCATCATCCAGCGTCGCATTGCTATCGTCGCGATAAACGCGCGCGGCAGTTTGCCCGAGCGGGGTGAGCAGCAGGATTTCATCGGATTGCACCTGATGTGTCCAGTGCAGCCCGGCGGAATGCCGCTCGCCCTGATGATCGATCGAGATGCGTCCGTTCATTGCGAACGGCGCAGATTCAGGCTGTGCGGGACGCGCAACCGGCGTTGGGGCAGGGGGTAATAACGCGCAGCCGCTCAACATGGCCAGCCCCAAAAATACCAGCCACCGCATCTTCAGGGGTCGAATTTTTTGATAACCGCTTGCAGTTGCTCATTGCCGGAATTTTCCTTGAGGCTATCCTGCCAAATCTTTTTGGCTTCAGCTTTATCGCCGCGCATCCAAAGCACTTCGCCCAGATGCGCAGCGATCTCGGGATTGGCATTGCCGGCATATGCGCGCCGCAACATCTTCACGCTCTCATCCAGCTTGCCGCTGCGATAGTAGCCCCAGCCCACGCTGTCCATGATGGCGGCATCGTCGGGCGCAAGTTGCAGGGCTTTTTCCACCAGTTGCATCGCTTCCGGAATGCGCTCGTTGCGTTCCAGCATGCCGTAGCCCAGCGCATTGTAGGCTTGCGCGTGATCGGGTTTGATCTTGATCAGCCTGCGCATCAATTGCTCGAACACGTCCGGCTTGCCGATCTTGTCGGCCATCATCGCGGTCTCGTAAATCAGATCAACATGATCAGGTTGCATCTCCAGGGCTCGATTCAATACCTTATATGCCTCGTCGAATTGATTTGCGTCGCGCAATAATTGCGCCTCGACCATCGCCAGTTGCGCGTGCTGCTGATCGCCAGTGGTCCGCACCTGCTGCAACAACTGGCGAGCTTCGGCAAGTTGGCCGCGCTTGCTCAACAAATAAGCGATGCGGATCTGCGCAGGAAACAGATATTCGCCATCCTTGACCTCGCGATAATAGGCGATCGCTTCTTCCTCGTTTTTCTTCGCCTCGCTCAACTGCCCGAGATAATACTGCACCGTATCCTGGTCTTTCTTGCCATTGCTGAGTGCCTGCTTGAGTTCTATCTCTGCGCTCTTCAAATCGTTCAACTGCAGCGAGATCAGTGCGATGGCATAGGCCATATCCGGGTTATCGGGATTTTCGTCAGCCATACGCTGAAATTCGTCCCGCGCCGGCTTGTATTGCTTTTGATCAAGCAATGCGCGTGCATATTGCAAACGAATTTCACGCGCATCGGGATAGCTCGACAAATAACTGCGCAACACATCCAAACCCTGTTGTGGCGCATTTTTCTGCAACAGTAGCGCCTCCAGTGAGACCGCCATATCCCACTCGGGACGCAGGCTGCGCGCCTTTCTTACCTCTTTTAATGCAAGCTCCCCGTCGCCGGAAACTTGCGCCAATTGCGCCACCCCCCAATGCGCTTCAGCCACACGCGGGTAGAGCTGCGTAAGTTCGCGCAACAACTTCAACGCCGCCGCCTTATCCGGATAGGTAGCCAGCATTTGATAAATTTGGATAAAGGTCTGTGCGGAATGCTCTTCGTCCGCTTTCAACAATTTAACGAGTTCCTCGCCGGCTTCGTCGAGCTTGCCGCTGCGCAACAATACCGAAGACAGCATACGTCTGGCCATGAGCGAAGACGGATCGGCATCACGCCAAATCCTGAGCGCCTCGATAGCCTTGTCGAATTGGCCGGATTGAAGCGCCAGGTGAGCGGCGCGCATGGCAAGGCGCGGGTCGCGCGTTTTCTTTGCCAAATCCGAACTGCCCTCGACGGCGAGAGTATCGTTTCCACGCTGACTGGCGATTTCGGATAGCAAGAATTCATAGAGCAATTCGCTGCTCAACTCAACGTTGGGCAACACCTGCGGCACTTCTGCCTGCGGCTCAGGCTGCTCGACCTGATCCGCCTGATCCACAGCCTCCGGTTGCCGAGGGGCGTGCGCACAAGCGGTGAGCATCAAACTGCCGAGAAGGATGTATTTGAACTGGGTCATAACAATACTGCTTTTGATGTGGGCGCACATAATAGGTTATATTTAGCCAAACTCACAACCATGACGACCACTAGCCTTTGACCAACATCACTCCAGAAATAACCCTTTCCGCACGCAACCTGACGCGCCGCTTCGGCAATCTCACTGTCATTCATAACGTGTCGCTGGAATTGAAGCGCGGAGAAGTGCTGGGCTTGCTCGGACACAACGGCGCGGGAAAAACCACCACGCTGCAAATGCTGACCGGCTGTTTGCTGCCAAACAGCGGCGAAATCGAAATCTGCGGCATCAGCCTGTTGCGCAAACCCGCGCTGGCGAAAGCGCACCTCGGCTACCTGCCGGAAACCCCGCCGTTATACCGCGAACTCAGCGTGAACGATTACCTGACATTTGCGGCGCGCTTGCGCGGCATGAAATCCGCCGCAGTGGCCGAGGCACTGATGCAGACCCGGCAACGCTGCGGCCTGGAAGCGGTCGGCAAAAAGATCATCGGCACCTTGTCCAGGGGTTATCAGCAACGCGTCGGCATCGCGCAAGCCATCATCCATCGTCCCGCCGTGATCGTGCTGGACGAACCCACCGTCGGCCTCGACCCCGTGCAAATCCGCGGGATACGCAGCCTGATCCGCGAATTGGGCGATACGCACAGCGTGATCCTCTCCACGCATTTACTCAGCGAAGTGGAAAGCGTCTGCGACCGCGTTGAAATCATGCAGCAAGGCAAGCTGATCTATGGCGACACCAGTGCGCACATGCAGCAACACGGCAGCGTATCCGGCTTCATCATCAGCCTGCGCAACCCACCGCCGCTGAGTGTTCTGGAAGGCATCGCCGGCATCAGCCACGTCGAGCAACTTTCCGCCACGCAGTTCCGCGTGTTGCATGCGCCTGCCAGCAATTCCACAACCGCCAACCCCAAAGGCGCGCTGCTCACCCTGGCAGAACAACAAGGCTGGCAACTGGAACAGCTCACGCCGCTGCAAGCCACACTGGAGGACGTGTTCGTCAAGATCACCGA